>DDAD01000157.1 GCA_002333205.1 Pedobacter sp. UBA2067 | reverse complement strand
TTACTCTACTTATATTCCTACCGTTTTTTGGAATTTTGGCGAACTCAAACGCATCAAATCCCATACTAGATGGCAGATGGGTGCAAAGCAGCTACTTGTTAGCAGCTATCTAAATAGCACAGGTTGTTAGTTCTTTGTAAAAATAGGCCAGTAAATAATATATTAGAGCGAAAAGCATGAGATTTCTTAGGTATTACTACTATAGGCTTTATTTATATTATTTGCCACAGAACTCTGTGCCAATGTTATCGACATTTGTAGCAATCTTTCTATTCGCATTTTTCAATGGATTAACGCTTCTAAATATCCATTCGGCAATTTATCCTGAACTCTCGTTTGAGATCCCACTAGCTAAATCTGGATGGAAAAGATTAATTCCTGCTTCATTTTTCTTCCCATTTATCGGTTTATTCATGTACTATTTCCAAAAAGGTTATCATGAAAAAATAATGAAGGAATTTGAAGGTGAAACGAAAAAGGCAAAGAAGATTAGTGGTGTTCTAGTTGTTTGCTATTTTGTAGGTAGTATGATCTTCTTCTTTCTAAGTTTGGAATTAATTAGAAGATAGGGTGTAACTTTCATTACGAAATCTATAAATATCTTTCTAGCCCGGCAGCAATGCCGAGCTTGTCTTCTTATCACGGCAACTTTCAGCATATCACTATTCCCTCCTTTATCAATAATCAGATAAGAGCATACTCCGCTGAATACGCCCTGGAGAAAATCCCCTTCATTAATCTTCCAAAACATCCCTTTTCCACTCCAATTCTCAAAAACTCATTCCATTAATCAAACGCCTTTTTGGTGTTTTTGATAATGAGTTTTTGATAAACAAAAATCTTCTCAATCCGCCTAGTACAATACTCTGAATTTGATCGTCTGTTCAATCTGCTTCAACGACTTGAATAACTCCTTGTCGTACTCCGCATTGATGTCCGTAATCGCATAACCAATCTGCGCATTCGTCATTAGAAATTGCCCTACAATATTAATATCGTGTGCAGCAAAGATGGTGTTAATCTGCGCCATGATGCCCGGAACATTTTGGTGGATGTGAATTAACCGATGTGATTTCTCCATCGCTGGCAACTGCAGGTTCGGGAAGTTCACGCTTAAATAGGTGGCACCGGTGTTCATAAAATCGATCATGCGCTGCGGGATGAAAGAAGAACTTCTGGGATTGTTCCTTGGGTTATCGAAAACCACAATGCCCATAGCTGTACAAGCCGTTAAATCTAAGGACTTCGCCTTACCCAAATGACCGATAGTTTTCAGCTTGTTCGCCCGTTTAAGCTTTTCAGGATCAATTCTTTCATCCGCCGCAAGCAACACCATGTGAACATCAGCCACATACTTCTCTTCGAAGTCTGTTTTATGGCGTACTGAAAATCCATCCTTTTTCAGCATGTTAATACTTACCTCAGGAACATCACCGATTACCAGGCAGAGAATCCTGTTTTTAGGGTAAGATATGGCACTCGGTAAGTTGTTTACGTACAGGAATTCATCGAAACTTGGCGTCACGTGATCGGCACGGCTCACGATACTGTCACGGGCAATGTTTTCCGTAAAAGCGAAAAACTTCTTGATCAACCCGCTTTCTCGAAGCTGGAAATCAGAGTAGCCATCACCAATGCCATAAACATTACCTTCCAGCTTCATGCCTTGCAGTAACTTTACCTTTCCACCTTCCTCACTTAGCGGATTGTTATGATCATAATCAACGATCTGACCTTCCTCATTGGTCACGAAAGTATTGGCGTAAATATTTTCTTTCTTAATATGATATTGGCTCACCACCGGGGTGATAAACTCTTTAAATCCACCTGAAACGATCAGGACCTCATCTGCATGATTCCTGAAAAACTCCGCATTGCGCGAGAAAGAGGCGGATACCTTCTTTTTCAAACGCGTAATCAACTGCTTCAAATGATCCTGATTGGCGTTAAGCAGGCGTACACGTGCCGCAAGACTTTCCGTGAATGACAACTTACCCTCCATGGCAAGGTTTGTATAATCCTCAATCTGCTTTAAGATCTCTTCTTTTTGCGGATGATTTTTAAGGGAGATCTTAGCCATTTCATCCAGCGCTTCTACCTGTGTAAAGGTGCTATCGAAATCAATGATGTAGTAGTTTTTAGGTGTCATGGATTGTTTTTTGTCAATGCAGCACAAACCTCAGAGATGCTTTGCTCCAGCGGTTTGAATGCGATGCCTATCGTATTTTTTATTTTTGAATTGCTGTAATAACTGTAGCTCGTGCTACTCTTCGCAGTATCGCTGGTGAGGCCGAAAGACCTGCCGGTAAATAGAGAGGCGATGCTTGCGGCACGCCAGGCGATGCCCAGCATCCAGGGTTTCGCTTCCCGTGTTGGTGCTTTCATGCCAAAACCCCTGGCAATTGTGGTAAACAGTTCTTTGTAACTCAGGTTAGCTGCCGATATGGTGAACCGCTCAGCCTGCTGTTCGCTGTCCATGAGCAGAATCATGCTCCTGGCCACATCACTTACATCTACCAGACCGGTAGAACCATTTGTATAAAAAGACAGCCCATCTTGAACCAGCTTAAATAAAGCGCCGCTACCCTGATGACCCGCATTGGCACCAATAATCACAGAAGGATTCACAATAACAGCATCCAGGCCTTCGGAAATGCCACGCCAGACTTCCATCTCACTTTCGTATTTAGAGATGGCATAAGTATGGACATGGGGACTGTATTCCCAGTAATCGTCTTCCGTAATTTCAGCCCCCTTTTTTGGCTCTCCCAAGGCAGCCACCGAGCTTACATGTACCAACCGCGCAGCATATTCCACGCAGAGGTTAACGACATTACTCGTACCCTCTATATTAACGTGAATCATTCTGGCTTTATCTTTCGGGTCGAAGGAAACGACCGCAGCACAATGGTAAACCTGATCAACACCTTCAAACGCCTCTTCCAGGGTTGCCAGATCATTGATGTCTGCCTCAAACCATTCAATGTTTGTATTCCCTTTCAGAAGATCGGGGATTTTTCCTGTTTCGCGTTTTAAAGCACGCACCCGGAGTCCTTGCGATGTTAACTGTTGGGTCAGTTCAGCGCCCAAAAATCCGGTGGCACCAGTGATCAGGATCATTTCATTAATTTAAGGTTGTGCATCAATATGTGGGCTCAAAAATAGATATTTGAGCCCACATATTGACATTTATGAGCCTTTCCGACTTCTTTTCTCCGTTATCATTGGAAGAACTTAGCCCTAAAAACGGCTTCCTGACCAGTCAGCTGGGCATGAAAGCCAGTTTTTATACCGACAGGTTTCCTGAGCTGGAAGAGAATGCCTATGATATTGCCATCATTGGTGTGCAGGACGATCGAGCATCCGTCAACAATAGTGGCTGTTCACTGGGGCCTAATGCCTTCCGTGAACAATTTTACCTCTTAAATGAGGGTGATTTTCAATGTAAGATCATCGACCTTGGAAACATTAAAGCCGGTGCAGCCATCTCCGACACCTACATTGCAGTGAAAATGGCCGTCTCCGAGCTGATGAAGCTGAACATCCTCCCAGTAATCATTGGGGGTGGGCAAGACCTTACTTACCCGCAGTACCTGGCTTATGAAACCCTGGAGCAAAAGGTTGATCTGGTGGTGGTCGATAACAAGTTCGACCTCGACGAAGATGACGAAGAGGGCATTGCCACCCGTTCTGATACCTACTTAAATAAGATATTCTTACATCAGCCAAACTACCTTTTTAACTTCAGCAACCTGGGGTATCAGACCTACTTCGTTAATCAGGAAAGCCTTAAAGTGATGAGCAAGTTATACTTCGACGCACATCGCCTTGGAGAATTTGCAACCGATATTAGTCTGACAGAACCGATCATCCGGAACTCCAATATGATCAGCTTTGATGTATCCGCTATCCGATCATCCGATGCTGGAGCCAATGCAAATGCCACCCCGAACGGCTTCTATGGCGAACAGGCTTGCAGAATTGCCCGTTATGCGGGAATGAACGACAAGCTGACTTCGATCGGTTTTTATGAGTTCAACCCTGCTTATGATAATAACAGTCAGACCGCACTCTTACTCGCACAGATTGTCTGGTATTTCGTAGACGGATTTTACAACCGTAAGAAAGATTTTCCATTAAGTCCGAAGTCGCAATATATTACCTACCGCACGACTTTGAGCGATGGAACAGGGGAGATGCTGTTTGTAAAAAGCAAGAAGTCTGACCGCTGGTGGATGCAGGTGCCATATCCTACAGGAGTGTCCAAGAATGAGCGCTATCACCTGGTGCCCTGCAGATATGAGGATTACACCATGGCTGTAAATGGCGAAATGCCTGATCTTTGGTGGCGCACCTACCAGAAGTTGCTTTAAGCCCTTCTAAGCAGGCTATGCTGCGATTGTAATTTTACTGGCAAAGAATCGTTAAGGTGTTATCAATATTTTATATTTGATAAGCTAACGCGATCTAATTAACACCAACCAAATTACAATCAATGAAAAAAATCATTCTATCTGCTGCCATGATATTGCCTTTTGCTGCAATGGCGCAGCAGGGCTTCACCATCAATGGTAAAGTAGGCGCATTAAATGCTCCAGCTAAAGCTTATCTGATCTATAGAACCCCAGCCGGTCAGTTCGCTGACTCTACTAATATTGTTAACGGTGCTTTCAGCTTCAAAGGACAGGTGGAAATGCCAGTGAGTGCAAACATCAGGTTAAAACATGCACAAGCAACTGCGACTAAAACGCCCTTAGATGTGCTTGGATTTTACATCGAGAATAAAAACATCACCATTTCTGCTAAAGATTCCGTGAAAAATGCGGTGATCACTGGCTCCCCGATAAATGAAGACAATGCTAAACTTGCTGCCTTACTAAAACCTACGGTGGCAAAGATGGAAGCCTTGCAGGCTGAATTTTCTTCAAAAACCGATGAAGAGCGCAAGAGCGAAGGTTATATGGAAACCGTATATGCACGTTCTAACGCCATTGAAAAAGAAATGCAGGACTTGAGTCAGACGTTCATCGATGGCAATAGAAACTCTTACGTAGCACTGAATGCCTTCCGTTCGGTATTAGGCTATGATATTGATCCAACTACTGCTGAACCTGCTTTCAACAAGTTTTCTCCGGAACTGAAAGCGACTCCACTTGGAAAAAGCATTCAAACTGCAATTGATGGTGCAAAGAAATCGCAGGTAGGTACCATGGCGACAGACTTTACGCAAAATGATCCAAGTGGCAAGCCAATCAAACTTTCCGACTTTAAAGGTAAGTATGTGCTGGTTGATTTCTGGGCTTCCTGGTGCGGCCCTTGTCGTCGTGAAAACCCGAACGTGGTAAAAGCTTATAACACCTACAAAGACAAGAACTTCACGGTGCTGGGCGTGTCTTTAGACCGTCCGGATGGGAAAGAAGCCTGGATGAAAGCGATTCAGGATGATGGCTTAACCTGGAGTCATGTTTCAGACTTGAAGTATTTCGACAATGAAGCTTCAAAGATGTATGGTGTGCAGGCAATTCCTTTCAACTTCCTGGTAGATCCAACAGGTAAAATCGTTGCCAGAAACTTAAGAGAAGAGGCTTTGCAAACTAAGCTTGCTGAACTTCTAGGTGCGAACACTGCAGCTGCAACTGCTGCTACTTCCGCCGCTCCGGCTGCAAAAGCTTCTAAAGCAAAGAAGGCTAAATCTTAGTCGTACATAAAAGATAGTAGAAGGGCTGATCATTTGGTTGATCAGCCCTTTTTATTTGCCTTGCCTTTCTGGTAATTATGCGATTACGATCTGCCCGGTGTAGGTGCTTTTAGAGATCTTTTTACGGTCGTCCGAGATGAAGGCAATATACGTTTCAAACACTTGTCCGGGTTTGCCCGAACATACTTCCAACAGATCTTGTCCTGCATTTCGCCGTGCCCCGCTGGTGATATAGAATGCTACTTCTTCTTCCGGCATGTAGGCGAGCAGCATGGCCTGATCCTGGCTGCGTACATAAGTTTGCTTTTCCGGCTGTTCCCAGGAGAAGCGTAAGGTTCGCGAAGTAGTCATTTCCACCCGCGGATTTAACGCTTCCTGCAGCTGGCCAGCTGCAACCAGGAGATCTTCATACCTGAGCTGGAAGTCGGGGTTTACCCCAGCAACAGCACTTAAGACTTTCGACACCGCCACGTTATGCGCCGTTTGTCCCTCTTCGCGTTCTAGCGAAAATCCAACATTGAGAAATGGGGTTGCAGGCTTAACGAACTTCATTGCGAAGCTGAAGCGGTTGTTTGTTGCGATTTGTTTTTCGCTGCGGGGTCTGTTGGGGTCAATTTCCCGCTTCTTTCGAATTACGGGTACACCGAGGCGGATATAGCCAGTGACTTGCGATACCGGTCCTTCAATGGGGCCGAGTATGCCTTTTTTTATGATTGCCATTATGATTGCGTTAAGTGAAGCATCAAGATAAACAAAGATTGCATCTCCAGCAAGTTTGTTTAAGGTTTAGTTCTTGAAGGTGTTTCCAGCACCTTTTCTTCGGCCTGAGGCGAAACATAGGCGAACAATAGGCGGCGAAGAGGCGAAGAACAGCCGCTCAGCGGACGAACCAGAACCTTAGCTTTTTGCCTTTATGTAACAATTTGTATCCTTTATGCTTAATTTCTTTTGCATGTCTTAACTTAACACAGCTAACGGAAAGTTAAAATTTCCTCAACAACAACTCATGAATAATATCGCAAACTACTTTAAACCAGGCTGTGCCTTCCTGCTGTGTGTCCAGCTTTTAACCAGCTGTCAAAATCCAGAAAAACAAACCACTTTAAGTACCATGGCTGATAGTGCCGCACAGGCACTTGTACTTCCACAGGGCTTTTCAGCGAGTGTTGTAGCGGATTCCGTTGGCAAAGTTCGTCATCTTGCGCTGAACAAAAATGGCGATATCTATGTAAAGCTTGGCGCAGTGAAAGATGGAAAAGGTATCCTTTTTTTAAGCGATACGGATCATGATGGAAAGATGGATAAAACCATGGGTTTCGGTAATTATCCAGGTACTGGTATCCGCATTCAAGGGAACACGTTGTATTCATCTTCTAACACCAACGTTTACAGGTATCAATTGAATGACCAGGGACAAGTACTGGATACGGCTAAGGCAGATTTGATTGTTCAGGGCCTGGTGGACAAGGGAAGAGATAACGCGAAAGCACTGGTGCTTGATGGGAATAACAACTTGTATGTTGCCATTGGCTCTTATGATGAAACTTGCACCGATGCATCAGGTCGCGGTATAAGCAATTGTAACCTGCTAGACTCTGTAGGCGGTGTTTGGCAGTTCAGCGCAAATAAACTTAATCAAGGNNCAATGGGGTTCATTATGCAAGAGGGCTAAAAAATGTGGTAGGGATGGATTGGAATCCAGCTTCGAAATCACTTTTTGCAACCCAGCATGGACGCGGTGGGCTATATGATAAATTTCCGAAGATCTTTACTGAAGAACAAGACAGGACCTTACCAGCAGAGACGATGTATGAGCTGGCTAAAGGCGCCGATGCCGGATGGCCATATGTTTATTACGATCCGTTCGAACACAAGCAAATGGTCTCCCCTGAATATGGTGGGGATGGAAAGCAGGTAGTGGAGAAAAAGTACCTTGATCCCGTTGCTGATTTCCCTGCACACCTTGCACCAAACGACCTCCTGTTTTATACCGGCAACATGTTTCCGGAAAGATATAAGAACGGGGCATTTATTGTTTTTCACGGGCAGTCGCTACCGCTGAAGAAAGGATATCTTGTCGCTTTTGTACCATTCAAGAATGGCAAGCCATCTGGTCCATGGGAAGTATTTGCAGATAATTTCATGGATGTGAGTGCTGGTGCCAAGGGTATTTTCCAGCACCGTCCAATGGGAATAGCTCAAGGCCCTGATGGTGCTTTGTATGTGGCAGATGATATCAAAGGCACAATCTTCAAGATTAGCTATGGAGCTGCGAAGAAACAGGGGTAAGTAGGAATTTTACACAGGAACGGTTTCGATAACGTATATACCAAAAAGGCTGCTAATTAGGTTCGCTGATCAAATCGATCAGGATCATGGAGATATTTTCTTCAATAATTTTGAATTCAGGTGAAGCATAAAAGATTACCCCGTTCTCTATTCCACAAAGGATATTGAAACCAGTGTTATTTTGCTTTCTGATGAACTCCGCGCCATCAATATTGTGCAATAATATCTTATGAAGTTCGCCGATATTGTTTTTAAAGAAGATTTCAGTCATGATATCGTGTTTGATGCTTGTTTTTAGTCAAAATTCGGCCCATTATGCTAAATTCTTGAAAAGCGAGCCGATTATGCTGCCTAAAAAGCTGTTAAATGTGAAGTCTGTTGTGACATAGATGAGTAAAGCATTTAGAAATTAGTAGAAATAACGCCCTTCCAATAAATTTTTTCCCAACCCTTCACATTTCCGTTTACATTCCTAATAGAGCAGGATTTTTTCAATTTCTTTTCAATTCCAACCGAACCCCATTTTGTAGAATCATGGTGTTTTTGGTACACCGTGGGGAAGCGGATTGGCTTTTGCTATAACAAATAGCAAAGCGGTAGCAAGAATCCTTTACTGCGCATATTACACAAATATCGTAGAGTTACACCACAAAGTGTGGTATAGTATGTAGATAAACTACTCATAATGAGTAAATGTGTATACCCCTTGCTACTAATTGAAAACAAACATCTACCTGAATAAACAAATAAAATTAAAATGTCAGAACACTACGGAGAAATTGTAGAAAAAGTGGTTAGAAGAGAAGGACATTCTTTGACCGATATCGCAAAGATGATGGGCGTAAATAGGCGTTCCATTTACAACTGGTTTTTACAACAGCGACTTAAGCCAGATACAATTCTTAGAATTGGGCGTGCTATTAAACATGATTTTTCAACTGAATTTCCAGGCATGTTTGTGTCTGATGATTTTAAAGTGGAAGCGAAGATCGTTTCCCCCCCAAATATTGACAATGGACCGGAAGTAAACACCTGGATGGAAAAATATATTGATCTTTTAGAGCGGTACAATCTTCTGCTAACTTCAAGCCATCAGGGCCTGTCTCCAAGCAATGCGGGTAAGTTCAACGTGTTGTTTGTTAATGCTAAGAGCAACGAATATAGACTCGATTTGAAAAATGCGCCGAGTGATCTTTTCTTAGAGAAATGCAAGAGAGCTGGTTATAAAATCAAATGTGTCAACCGTGGTGAAATAGCCAGAGATAGAGATGTTCTCCATAGAAGTCAGCCAGACCTGCATTCTTTTAATGCAGAGTAGGAGATTGGTATACAAGAGGGCGTTAATTTAGAGGCTTAGTTGCCGAAAATTGACCGGTTAACTTTAAAGAATGATTGGTCCCGGAACTTTTCATCTAAACCTTTGTAGTCTTGCTGTTCGATATCGGCGATAATCAAAGTAATCTCGTCTCCATCGTGACTTAGATTAACCTGATCGACAAAGTCAGAACAACATTCTGTGATGAAATCCAAAATATCGACTTTCGAGTGAAGCGGTGGATTGACTACTGATTCGTTCAAGGTAAAATCGAACGTTGCCTGTTGTTTGTGGTCCATGATTTTTTTAAGACAAAATAGGTATTTTTATTTGTTAGTTTCGGAAATAACCCATGTTCGACTTATTAAAAAGTTATATCACAGACAGGCGCAATGTTTCTGACGAAACGCTCGATCTAATCTGTAGTCAGTTCATTCTTGTAAAAGCTAGACGTAATGAAATCCTCATCAACTTTGATGAAGTTTGCAAAGGGTATTATTTTGTGAATGATGGATGCCTGCGTTTATTTACTTACAATTTAGAAGGCACCGAATCCACGAGATATTTTGGATTTAAGGGCGGATTTTGCACTGCTCTGCCAAGCTTTATTGAACAAACTGTGACGCAGGAGTACCTACAAGCAATAGCCAAATCAGAACTGTTGTATATCAAGCGTCAGGATTTTTACCATCTGGTGGATTCAATTCCAGATTTCGCGGCCATTTATCGCGAAATTCTTGAACTTGGTTTCATTAATGCACAAAAACGGATTTATGGCTTTCAGGGCTTTAATGCCTTAGAAAAGGTACGCTGGATCATCAAATTCCAGCCCGACTTCCTTTTGCGACTATCCAATAAGATGGCAGCCTCCTACCTGGGTATCACCCCTTCTACCCTTAGTAGAATAAAATCCAGAATCTAAAACGTTGCGCTAGGACAACGTTTCTGCATCAATACGCAGGTACTTTTGTACTATGATAACGAAGCTGCTTCTATATGTATTTTTAATTTTAGGTATTCCTGACTTTGTTAAAGGCCAGGCGCGTGAATTTCTGACACCAGGTCATCAAATTACATTGGAAGGTGCATTCAGTCTTACATCAACTGCGAGAGCTGCGGCAAGAACGTTAGGGAAGCAAGTCAGTATTGCTATTGTAGATCAATCCGGAATTCCAATACTCATAAGTCGCGGCGATGGGGTCGGGCCGCACAATACGGAGGCTGCACGAAGAAAAGCATTTACGGCGCTATCAACTAAAACAGGAACACTTGCACTTGGGCGAAACGCAAAGGCGAATCCAGACAGTGAAAATCTAGCCTAACTAGCAGAATTATTATTGCTTGGAGGCGGTGTTCCGATTTGGTATGACAATAAAGTAGTTGGAGCCATAGGCGTAGCAGGTGGGGGTGGTCCTGAATACGATGACCAAATTGAAAGGGCTGCAGCTTCAACAATTAAAGGAAATACAAACAAAGAGGATTAGAAATATGAAAAGGATCATTTTAAGTGTACTGTTAGGCCTGGTACTTAACATTGCTTACGGACAAACACCAACTTACCAGCTTTCCACACATATTCTGGATGTTTCTTCAGGTATGCCTGCTACAGGCGTTACGGTGCAATTGGAAAAGTTGAATGAAAAAACCAAAGCATGGGTTTATGTAGATAAAAACGTAACAGATGAGCAAGGTAGAATTAAAGCGTTTTTAGATCAAAAGCAGCAAAACAGGGGAATCTATAAGCTTACCTTTTTTGTGAAAGACTACTTTTTAAGCAAAAAGACCGACACTTTTTATCCCTTTGTTGATGTTGTATTTGAAATTCAGGATAACAAGCATTATCATGTGCCGATCACGCTTTCAGCATTCGGATACTCCACTTACCGGGGGAATTAACATAATCGATCGTGGAGTGTCTGCGTAAGCCAGTTCCATCGGCAACTCTACACGCCTCTACTACATTGGTAACATCCAGATTCTTACGATGATAATGCATCTGCCTGGTCAATGCAGGTTAGGATGGCCCAAAACTCATTGATTTGTTCAGATTGCTACGTAAGTGTGTCAAAATTTATATCAATAATTGGCTTTACTGGTCAAAAGCATTATTACTGAAGAATATTTGTCTGTAATTATTTATAAAAATGGATTAAAGGCTAATAAAAAGATAAAATAAACAGTTTTTTAATCTGTAAATGTTAGTTTATGTATACTAAAAATGAAGAAAACCAAATAAATTAAAGTTATTTATTTAGTTTTCTTCAAAAATTGAAGATTTATATTGTTATATTTAGGTGGAAGTCAATTACTTGTGTAAAGTAATTTGTAAAAACATCAAATCTATGGCAAAAGTTCTATTTAAACAGTGGGGTCCTTTCGTAATTTTAATGTTAATAGGACTTGCGGCGCTCACAATTCCGCTTAAACCCAATTTTGATGATGGCAAGTACAATTCGGCCGACATCGCCTTTATCCTGATTGCTTCCGCCCTGGTCTTTATCATGACACCTGGATTAGCATTCTTCTATGGAGGAATGGTTCATCGTAAAAACATTTTATCTACGATGATTAAAAGTGTGGTTGCTGCTGGGGTTGTAACTGTACTCTGGATTGTTGTAGGTTTCAGCATGGCCTTTGGAGATACCATAGGTGGCTTTATAGGTGATCCCCGTACCTTTTTGTTTTTTCAGGGTGTAAACTCCGGGCCTGCTTGGGGCACCATTCCATTATCGTTATTTGCAGTATTCCAGTTGATGTTTGCGATCATAACCCCGGGATTGGTGGTGGGTGCAGTGGCTGAACGAATTCGATTCACGTCCTACATCTTATTCATTGTCTTATTTGCCTTATTTGTTTATTCTCCTTTAGCACACTGGACCTGGTCTGCAAATGGTTTTCTGTTAAAAATGGGCGTCCTGGATTTTGCAGGAGGTACGGTGGTACATATTTCCGCTGGTATGGCGGCCCTGGCTGGTGCACTGGTGCTTAAACGCAGGAAGTCACATATTGACCATATAGAAGTTCCACCCGCAAACATCCCCTATGTGCTCATTGGAACTGGATTACTTTGGTTCGGTTGGTTCGGTTTCAATGCTGGTTCTGCTTTGACAGCGGGGAGCTTGGCAGTATCTGCATTTTTGACCACCAACACAGCTGCAGGTGCTGCGGGACTGGCGTGGATGTTCTTCGACGTAGCCCGGGGCAAGAAGCCCTCAGTGTTGGGATTTTGCATCGGCGCGGTCGTTGGGCTTGTGGCAATTACCCCGGGTGCTGGCTTTGTAAGTATTCCATCAAGTATATTCATTGGTTCTATTGCCGCAGTAATCTCTAATCTTGTCGTTTCCTGGAAACAAAGAACTAGTCTTGACGATACACTTGATGTGTTTCCCTGCCATGGCGTTGGGGGAATTGTTGGCATGTTGTTAACGGGAGTATTTGCAACGAAGACCGTTAATGTGATAGGTGCTGACGGATGGTTTTATGGAAATTTCGACTTCTTCTTAACCCAGCTTAAAGGCGCTGTTATTGTGATCATCTTTAGCTTTGTTGTATCGTATATCATCTTTAAACTGGTAAACATCATCCAGCCGATTCGTGTAACATCCGAAGAAGAGGAGGAGGGACTAGATACAAGCCAGCATAATGAAAAGTATACTCATGTTCCGCAGTTGGTAAGCGATCCTGAAAAAGCAGCCAAGATAGCCTTGTAGTTAACCCTCCTTATTCACCTTTAAACATACTTTTACATGAAGTTAACTACTGCATTGGCCCTTTGTGCCCTGTTTTTTCCTGTGGTACTAAGTGCTCAGGAGACAATAAATACACCCTTGGAGATATCAGGTTCTGCTGATGCATATTACAAGTATGACTTTGCAAAGCAACCGAATATTCTCACGTATTTCGACAGTGATAACAATTCGCTATCATTAGGTATGTTGGATGTCGCCCTAAAAAAACGAACTGGGAAAGCTTCTTTTATGGGTGAACTTTCATTTGGTCCCAGGGGCCAATACCAATCGGTGCCGAATGGAGATGGGAATCCCAGTAATGCAGCAAGTTCCTTTCATATTCAAAATCTTTACGCCAGCTATGCATTTTCTGATAAATTCTCTATGATGGCTGGCTACATGAGCACTTTTATTGGCTACGAAGTGATCACACCTACAGGAAACTTCAATTATTCAACTTCATACCTCTTCAGCTATGGTCCCTTTCAGGATGCAGGGCTGAAAGCGACATACGCCTTTTCAGATCGGATTAGCCTGATGGTTGGCATATTTAACGATTGGAACGTGTACCAGGATTTGAATGGAGTCTCTCATGTTGGTGGACAATTAATGATTAGTCCGGTTGATGGTTGGACTGCCTATTTAAATGTTTTGTCTGGAACTCCGAACGACGGCCGAAGTGGTACGATCCTGGACTTGACCACTTCCTATCAAGTCACACCTAAGGTTAAACTCGGCTTCAATGCCGCAGACTATTCTATTGATGGAGGAGGGGGATTTGGTGGTGCTGCCGTATATTTGCAAAATGCATTTAGTCCTGGCTTTAGCCTGGGTTTGAGAGGAGAATTGTTTACGCTTAAAGGCCTTGCCGGTAGTGCAGGTAAAGACATGGCTGCTGTAACGCTCTCGGGTAATTTAAAGTCAGGTGGTTTGACATTTATTCCCGAGCTAAGATTTGACAATGATTCCAACTCCAGCTTTTTGCGCCAAGATGGAATCAGTCCAACCAAAAATGCTTCGCAATTTTCTTTGGCAATCGTGTACAGCTTCTAAGCAAATTCCGCATTGTCATACCATTTCTTATCATAGGTCATTATTCTTGGTAGCGTCGACCTGTAAATTTGATTAACAGTTATCAGCTAAAAGGATAAATCATGGAAATAGGAATTGATAGTTTCGCATCGGCGATGTACGGAAGAAATACGCTAAGCAGCGTAGATGCGATGGAACAGTTGCTGGAAAGAATCGTATCTGCCGATCAGGCCGGTCTTGATGTTTACGGTATTGGGGAACATCATAAAAAGGAGTTTCTGGATTCTGCACCAGCGGTAATCCTTTCTGCCGCGGCTGCGCGAACCAATCGTATACGTCTCACCAGTGCCGTTACGGTTTTAAGTACTTCAGACCCGGTGCGCGTGTATCAGAACTTTGCTACACTGGATCTGATTTCCAAGGGCAGGGCGGAACTTGTTGTTGGTCGTGGCTCCGCCATAGATGCCTATCCGCTGTTTGGCTATGATCTGAAAGACTACGATGCACTATTCAAGGAGAAGTTAGAATTGCTTTTACGCATCCGTGATCAGGAGTTTGTGACCTGGTCAGGAAAGTTTAGGCCTGCACTACAAAACCAGCCAGTTTATCCTAGATCTTTGCAAGCTAAACTACCGGTTTGGTTGGGTGTGGGTGGTACTCCAGAATCATTTGCACGGGCCGGTGCCTTGGGTCTGCCTTTAATGGTTGCGATAATTGGAGGTGAAACCGAGCGCTTCCGTCCTTTGGTAGACCTTTACAGGGAGGCCGGACGGCAAGCGGGGTTTAGTCCTGAACAGCTGAAAGTTGGTCTACACTCGCCAGGTTATGTGGCTGCTACAGCAGCGCAAGCGGTTGAAGATTATTATCCCGGGTATGCGGAATTATGGACCAAACTGGGAAGAGAACGTGGCTGGCCTCCGGTAACAAGAACACAGTTTAACCATCTGATTGCGCCGAGAGGTGTGTTGGTTGTAGGCGGACCTGAACAGGTTGNNTTGTTGAGACATAGCCAGGCGCTTGGTGGTGTTGACCGGTTTACATTTCAAATGGATAATGCAGGTTTAACGCACAAGCAACTTGTACAATCCATAGAATTGATTGGCACTCAAGTGATGCCGCTATTAAATAAATAGTTCATCACTTTTTCAAAATACTGCTTCCTGCGTGATTTAATTTTTGGGTACAACGATCTTATTTTATATTCGTGTTACCGAACCATGATCCCTAACAACGAAATTCTGGCAGGTCTGATTGAAGGATCTCCATACCCTATATTTTTAATACTTGGAGATGATCTGATTGTTGCCGTAGCAAATGCGGCAACCCTTAAAGCCTGGGGTAAGGACAAGTCTGTAGTTGGGAAGTCTTTTTCCGAAGCCTTACCAGAACTTAAAGATCAACCTTTTGAATCACTGTTGAGGCAGGTTATGGCAACCGGAGAACCCTACTATGCCGTTAATGACCGGGCAGACTTCCTGATTGATGGGCAGATAAAGGTCTCCTACTTTACCTTTTCTTATCAGCCCTTGAAAGATGCTAACGGTCACATCATTGGTGTGGTTTGTTACGCCACAGATGTTACAGGACTGGTTGAATCTGCAGAAAAGATTAAGGAGCTCGGCGAGCAGGCACTGCTGATGAATGCACAACTTGCTTCTAATAACCGAAAGCTGGAAGCTTTTAATGAAGAGCTTGCTACCATTAATGAAGAATTAACGGAGTCTAACCATTTACTTGAATTAAGCGAAGCACGTTTTAAAAATCTGATTTTACAGGCACCATTTGCGATTTGTGTAATTAGCGCAAATAACTTGATTGTCACTGCTGTTAACGCCCGCTATCTGGAGCTGGTTGGAAAGAAACGTGAACAATTAGATGGTGCCAGCATCTGGGCGGGTGTACCGGAGGCTGCCGAATTATATGCGCCCATTATGCAGGAGGTGATTCGTTCCGGTATAGCATATTCGGCTAAAGAAGCTAAAGTGACCTTAATCAGAAATGGGCGCCCAGAGCAAGTCTTCATTGATTTTACTTACGAACCTGTTTTTGATGTCTCCGGCAATGTTTCGGCCGTCATGGTTGTTGGTATCGATGTTTCCGAAAAGGTAAACGCTAGAAAGGCTATTGAAGAAGTTGAAGAGCGGATACGTCTTGCTGTTGAAGCTGCGGATATTGGTACTTATGAATATCGCTTTAGTACGGATGACTTCGTAGCGTCGGAACGCTTTAGTGAAATCATTGGTCTTAAGTCTGGCCTAACCCGGAAGGACCTGGTAGATCAATATCACCCGGAAGATAAGAAATTGAGCGATCAGGCACTGGCGGAAGCTAAAACAACCGGGCGAATCTTATATGAAGCAAGATTACTCCATCAGGGAGGCATGGTGAAATGGGTGAGGTTCCAGGCTAAAGTTTATTTTGATGAAAATGGGCAACCGGAACGTACTTTGGGAACCGCAATTGACATTACCCAGCATAAAGCACTGCAACAGCAAAAGGATGATTTTATTTCGATTGCTAGCCATGAGCTTAAAACACCAATTACATCTCTGAAAGCATCTTTGCAGCTCATAACAAAACTTAAGGAGCATCCCAACCAGGCCGTTTTTCCAAAATTGCTTGATCAGGCTACCCGAAGTATGAATAAGATCTCGGAATTGGTGGATGACCTGCTAAATGTCTCTAAAATGAATCAGGGGCAAATTGAACTGAAGAAAAGTCGGTTCAAAGTGGCGGATATGCTTGAAAGGGCTTTCAGCCACATTGGAGAAACCTCAAAGTATTCCTTAGTTCTGGAAGGTGACTTACAGGAATCGGCATTTGCGGATGAACATCGGATCGAGCAGGTTGTGGTGAATCTGGTGAATAACGCGATAAAATATGCTCCTGAATCACATTCAATTTTCATGAGCATCAAAAACGAAGGTGAAGCAATAAAGATTACTGTCCGGGACACCGGCCCTGGAATTCCTCCGGACAAGATCCCACAACTGTTTGACCGTTATTATAGGGCAGATGCTTCCGGTAAGCAGATCTCCGGCTTGGGACTTGGACTGTACATCAGTGCTGAAATTGTGGAGCGCCATGGTGGTCAGATTGGGGTAGATAGTGTATTGGGTGCTGGCAGTAGTTTTTGGTTTACTTTGCCAATGCTTTCTTGATTTTAATTTACTAACTTACTTTTAGTAAATCATTAACCTATTCTTATGAGAAAAACCAAACGCTTAGTAGCCAGTGCGGCTATTGTCTTTGCCTGCATCCTGGGCTGTAAAAAAGAAAGTGCTAATACTGTTTTAAATCAGGAGCAGCTCGGAAAAGCTGGGACAAGTCAATCCACAACGCTATCTCCTGATGTTCAACAAAAACTTGCGGCTTTATATGCCAAAATTCCTGCAGCAGCAAAAGCAAAGGTAAGCGGCAAAGCCAAGGTACAGTTGAAAATGCACCCGGAATATCGGGATAAGGTTCGGAAGGCACTTAAGCTTGAAGAATCCAGCTGTAATGATAATACGGCATCCAACCAGTGGTTAGATCAGCAACTTGCGGACTGGAATGGTACAATCATCGATTATGTGCTCACTACAGCGATGCTCGATCTGCCTACCTATGATGCCTTGCTTTTTGAGAGCAGCAGCGCAAACCAAACCTTTGGGGCTAATGGCCAGTATTCGCAAAAACTTACAAAAGCATTTAAAGATTTAAAGCGTTTTTGGAACATCGATTCTGAAAATATCGTGCTTGCTGCTATGCATGGTACGATGCTGACCGATAGAGCTAAGATTTTAAGGACCTATAAAGCGGCATTTGGTCTTGATGACGCAAGTGCTAACTATTATGCTGACTTGGTTCTCGCGGCCGTAGATGCGTTTCCGCAGCTTAGAGGGGGTAATCATCCAATGTTTACCTACAACGCGTTTGCCCAATCGTCATTCAGTTTCCCACCGTATGGTGTAATTCCGGACAAGATCATTATGGGCGACGGGATCATGGATGCTTTTGCAGGAATTGGCTATGCTGATGTAGCGCCACAAGCCATTCTGGCTCATGAATTTGGACATCATATTCAATTCGATCTGAACCTGTTTGGAGATCAAGCTGGTCCCGAAGCGACCAGAAGAACAGAGTTAATGGCAGATGCTTATTCTGCTTACTACCTATCTCATGCCCGTGGAGCTTCTATGCAATGGAAAAGGGTACAATTATTTTTGAACGTATTCTTTAATATCGGGGACTGCTCATTTACAAGTGACGGCCATCATGGTACGCCTACGCAGCGAATGGCAGCAGCAAAATGGGGCTATGAAGTTGCCGATAAGGCGCAGAAACAAGGCCATATCCTGACTGCACAGGAGTTTACCCGTCAGTTTGAAGCGCAGCTGCCGCGATTGATTGCGCAGTAAGCTTAGCACGATATCAAAGAGGTTGTATCATCGAAAGATGAGCAACCTCTTTTTTATTTTTGTGCAGTTTATGTCTCTTCTAACCTGGTACAAATTTCGGGCTATTTCACACGCTTTTGGACGTATTTTGCTGAAGAATGTGAAAAGAAAAAAGTCTACTTTAAGGGCATTATTAATCCTCCAAACCAGACGCTCGTGAAAAAAATCTACTGCCTGCTAAGTTGTGTCCTTTTTTTGGTTTTATCTTGTCAGAAGGATAAACCTGATGTTGCAACACCCATAGAAATAAGCATCAATGTAGGCATACAAGATCATGGCGTGCGACTAAGTGGAGATCTCAGGAATATAGCCCTTACCGATATTGAAAAAGTAGGATTTGTTTGGAGTAAAACTCCAGAGCCGGTCGTAGATCGGCCCGGTGTGCTGACATTTTCAAATAGGAATGCCGCACTTCACTATGGATATGAGATCAATGCAGGTCTTGCAGAGGATTCAACGTACTATGCCAGAGCTTTCTATTTAGATGAAAACAAAGCCTATCATTATAGCAAACAGGTCTCTTTTAAGTCTAATGGATCGCAACAACAGGCATTAAGCTCCCATAATTATCCCGTTAGCTGGGGTGAGGAGGTCGTGTTAAACATGGAGGTGCCTGTAACAGATGACGTTAGTAAAGTTACGATCCAGATTAATGATGATGTCGCGCTTCATCCTAAAAGGATAGCCGATAATAAAGTCTATTTTGATGTGCCCAATAGCCTCAACACGCGAAACAATCTCTTAAACATCAATTTCGATGGTGTGCAAAGCAACTATATAGGCATGTGGCTTGCTAATCCTGAAATAAGTCCGAATGGACGAACAACTTTGCACGAATCAGAAACGCTGATCATTAGCGGTAACTACTTTCATCCGGAGCTCTCCAAAAATATTGTGACGATTGGAAGCAAGCCTTTGCAGGTGCTTTCAGGTACACCCACCCAACTGATAGTAAAGGTTAATAATCTGGCTTTGTCTGAGGCCGGGGTACTCACAGTGAGGACCGGTATTGATCTTANNTCAAACGACAACTATGGCTTGTATAAGTATTTGAAGGTGATGTCCAATTTTCCGGGGGTAGAACGTAGAGAGGGCATTTCTCTGGTGATGGGTGGCTACTTTTATTATGGGCTTGGCTGGGGGAAGGAAAGTGGTACTGGCCTGGGTGATTGGTGGAGATATGATCCGGACAGGGATGAATGGAAGAAGTTAAAGGATTACCCCAAGGATTCACGTATCGTAAATGCATTTGCGATTAACAATAAAGCTTATGTGGGCATGGGCATTATGGGGGATGATTATTCTAAAGCTTTCTATTGTTATGACCCGGCGAAGGATTCATGGACTGCTGTTGCGCCATTTGGAGGTGCGATGACGCGCTCTTCCCTCGCTTTTAGTTCCGCTAAGTACGGCTATATTGTAGGGGGCGATAGTGGTCGCAGGGTTAATGAGGTATGGCGATATGATCCTGGCCAAAATACATGGAAGCGAATTGGAGATTGTCCGGGCGTTGCCAGAATGATGGCCATGGGATTTCAGATTGGTAATAAGCAATATATGGCCGGTGGAAGCGCCTACCCGATTTCTGATCAGGATGTTTTTGAGTTTGATTTGAACTCAGAAACCTGGAGGCAAGTTGCAGATCTGCCTTATGAAATGGGGGTGACACATGGTTTTACATTTTCATTAAACGGCAAAGGTTATATCGGGGGAGGGGTTATCACAGGTGATAGCAGGTGTTCCNNAAAAAGGAGCAGATTATTGATCCAATCTACTATGGTGCAAGTGCAGGAAGCATTGGCAATACCGCTTTTATTGTTTGTGGTGCGCCCTCTTATGGTTACCATTTAGGAACTAAAAAGTTTCTGCAATTCAGACCCTAGGCTTCAACAATCACCCACAATAGCCCTTCAATTTTAATCGAAAACATTATCTTGTGGCATTTTAATGCTCTATGAAGAAGATTGTTTTTTTATTGTTTAGCTGCATACTTCTGACGCTAGAAGTCAGTGCACAGCGACAAAATACCTACTTGCTGAAAAATAACGGCGATTACGTAACCAAAGGAGACAGTGCGGATTACGTTCGTATTGTGCAGGAGCCTGTTGAAGGATCAACGCTGTATCAGGTAAAAGAATACTATATCAGTGGTGGTAAAAAGAGCTATGGACTTTCCAGCAGAATAGATCCACCGCTGTATGAAGGTCAGGTGATTTCATTCTATCAGAACGGCATCAAAAAGCAGTTTGCAAATTATGTTCATGGCAAAATAGCCGACAGCGTGTATAACTATTTTCCAAACGGTAAGCTATACAGCGCCATGTTTTATACCCAGGTAGGTGATAGCACCATCATTGATGTACGAAGTGTAAATGATTCTACAGGTGTGCCGCTGGTGGTGAATGGAAATGGTCATGCTGTTTTTTATAATGAAAACTTCAGCTATGCTACCGGAAAAGGAGCTATAAAAAATGGCAAGTATGATGGGGAGTGGACTGGTGAGTTAAGAACATCCGACACACTGCTTTATAAAGAAGTTTATGCAAATGGTAAAATGCTTTCAGGAGAAAGCACCGATGGCAAAGGGCATGTTTATCATTATACTACATCAGAGGTTAAGCCACATTTTAACGGTGGTATGTCGGCATTCTTACAACAAGTTGCCCGCGGCGTTAGATACCCGCCCCATNNCCGAAAAATTCAGGGGGTTGCACACATCAAATTTGTAATTCTTCCAAACGGGGAAATTACTGATGTACATGCCATCAATGACATTGACCCTGCTTTCGCTGCGGAAGGTATTCGTGTAATCAAGGCATCAAAAGGCTGGGCGCCCGGTAGTTTAAAAGGAAGGGTAGTTAGGGTGTCTTATATTGTTCCGCTTACCTTTTCTTTAGGCTATTAGCTATTGAATAATGCAACATAGCCTCTAAATATCATACGATTATCTTTTTTACACAAATTTTCAGTCTGCCTAAGGGAAATTATCTATTATGCGGCTTTGCCGGCAAGTAGCCGGCAGGATTCCTGAAAATGATAGCAAAGCTGACCCGAATTCTTTTTTCTACCCGTACGATGGGTACCCTGTTAATTCTTTATGCATTTTCTATGGCTATGGCCACCTTTGTAGAAAATGACTATGGTACGCCAGTGGCGAAAGCCTTGATTTACAATTGCTGGTGGTTTGAGTTGATCATGCTCATTCTGATCCTAAATTTCATTGGAAATATCAAAAGGTATCAGCTGATGTCTTTCAAAAAACTACCGCTGTTGGTATTCCACCTGGCCTTTATCATCATATTCATTGGAGGATTTGTAACGCGTTATATCAGTTTTGAAGGCTCTATGCACATCCGCGAAGGCGCATCGAGCGATGAGGTTGTCTCTGATGCCACTTTCTTTAAAATTCAAATTGGGCAAAATGATGATGCCCTGGCCTATGATGATATTCCGGTAACGCTTATTTCCAATCGCATACCCGGGTATTTAAAGCCCTTTAAAAAGACATTCTCCGCTGAATATGATTACAAAGGATCCAGAGTTAAAGTGAAAGTTGTAGACTTTTACGCACGTGCACAGGATTCGCTTGTGCTGAGTCCTGCAGGTAAGCCAACGCTACACCTGGTGGTGCTGGAAGAGGGTAAGCGGGTAAATAAATACATTCAGAGTGGCAGTGTAAAGCTGATTGCTGGAATGGTTGTGAGCTACAATGCGACTACAACGGGCGCAATTAACATTGCTGATGGTACAAGTGGTTATACCATTACCTCACCTTACGAAGGTAATTACATGATTATGGCCACTCAGGAGCGGAAAACTGTGGCGCCCGGCAGCCCTCAGGAATTTCATCTGCGAAGCCTTTACACTTACGGAGCGCTGGCTTTTGTGGTTCCTGAGCCTGCCCGCATAGGAAATGTCATCAATTACGAAGGCGATAAACGAACGCACGAGCACGATTTGGATTTGGTTAGAATGGAGGTGACTACACCTTCAGCCACAGATACAGTATCCATATATGGCGGTCGGGGACTCACTAACTTCAATTATCAGGGTACGGTAGGTGGACTTCCTATAGCGATGGGCTATGGTTCGAAGATCTACAAAACGCCGTTTAGTCTTAAGCTTGTCGACTTTAAGATGGAAAAATATCCAGGCAGCAATAGCCCGGCAGCCTATTCTTCTGATGTTATGATACAGGAGGGTCCCAATGAGCGTCCTTATAAAATATTCATGAACCATGTTCTTGATCAGGATGGATATCGCTTCTTTCAAGCTTCGTTTGACCAGGACGAGCTTGGTACCGTGCTTTCGGTGAACCACGATTACTGGGGTACAAACATTACCTACCTTGGCTACATCCTGCTTTTCGGAGGTCTGTTTGTTACCCTATTCTGGAAAGGCACACATTTTTCTAAACTAAATCAGCAGCTGAAAACCATCTCTCGTTCTAAGACACTTTTAGTGTTGTTGTTATTTATGCCAGGTGCATTTGCATACGGGCAGGAGATTGATATGCATGGCAAAGATGGCACGCAACACGACCATGCGCACGATCATGGTGATGGTCATGATCACGGGCCAGATACTGCGGTGCAAACATCGCCAGCGCCAGTTGCACCTGATCACGATCACATAGCCAGCTTGGAACAGATACTGGCGGGCAAGATGCTGGACGGTAAAGGTTTCGCAGGTGCTGTGAAGATTGACCCGGCACATGCCGACAGCTTCGGTAGCCTCCTGGTGCAAAATATTGACGGCCGTATTGAGCCTGTGAATACGATGGCGCTGGAGATACTTCGTAAACTGTATCATAAGGATAAGTTCTACACGCTTAGTGCAAATCAGTTCTTCTTATCGATATCGACCTCGCCTTTTGACTGGGTGAACGTCCCTATAATTAAAGTTGGTAGCAAAAGCGGTCCGGGCTTGCTTGCGACTGTTAAAGCCAATGCGGAGGGTTACACAACGATGGTTAATCTACTGGCTTTGACGCCCGAAGGGGGACTTGATTTCAGCTTAAAGGCTGATTATCTAAAAGCATTTGCGAAAAAAGCTTCTGAACAGAATGCCTACGATAAAGACCTTATTGATCTGAATGATAAGCTGCAGGTGATGCAGCAACTGCTGAATGGGCAATACCTCCGTGTATTTCCAGTGGCAGGCGATAAGAATAACACCTGGATTGCAGCACCAGCGGCACAGGAAAACGCCGCCGCGGCGCAGAATCCCGCTACACAGTACCTCATGAGTGTTCTGCAGGCAAATAAAACCGGAGATTGGGCAACTGCTGAACAACGTTTAGCAGCACTGAAATCAGTTCAGTTGGAAGTGGGGAAGGATATCGTTCCATCCTCAACCAAAATAGGGATGGAGCTGCGCTATAATTCCTGGAACATCTTCTTAAACCTGATGATCAGCTACGCCATCCTGGGAACCGTTATTCTTGCACTAGCATTTGGCAGGCTCTTTAAGGATTCTAAAGCACTATCCAATACGGTGAATTTTGTGTTGGCTTTAATCAGCATTGCTGCCTTTCTGCAGATGTTTGGACTTGGGGTACGCTGGTACATCTCGGGACATGAGCCTTGGAGCAACGGCTACGAAGCGGTCATGTTCATTAGCTGGATCGGTGTGATGTCGGGCTTATTGCTATACCGGAACAGCAACGCTTTCATCCCGGCTGCGGGTTGTTTGATAGCGGTGATTTTAATGGGATTTGCACATGGAGGTTCGCAAATGAACCCACAAATTACCCCACTGGTACCAGTGCTGAAGTCTTATTGGTTGATGATCCATGTGGCTATTATCACCTCGAGTTATGGTTTCTTCGGACTCAGTGCACTGCTTGGAACGGTTGTGCTCATACTGTACATCATTGATCATAAGAAAATCAGTGCAAAAGTAAAGGCATCTGTGGTGGAGCTGACGATCGTAAATGAGATGTCCCTTACGGTGGGTATATTTTTACTTACCGTGGGAACATTCCTGGGCGGTATCTGGGCGAACGAAAGCTGGGGCCGCTACTGGAGCTGGGACCCTAAGGAAACCTGGGCTTTCATTTCTGTGATTGTCTATGCTTTTGTGCTGCACATCAGATTGATTCCTGGTTTGCGAGGCAAATACCTTTTCAATTTGCTTTCGTTACTGTCCTTTTCGGTGATTATCATGACCTATTTTGGTGTGAATTATTACCTCAGCGGTTTGCACTCCTATGCACAGGGTGATCCAGTACCTATACCTTCATGGGTGTATATTACGATAGCTGTTGTGGCATTAATGTCGATTGTATCTTACCAGAGGTATAAAAAGAGGCTGCTGAAGTAAACAAGTAACCCTCGCACAATATTAATATTGCGGTTATAGGTTGTTAATGTCCCTTGCTTAATTTGTTTGAAAAGCAAGGGACATGAACATAATTGTATACCAAAACCGGGAGATGGAGTTTCACAGTATTCAGCTCGGCAATTACCCAACCGCTAACTTTTTCAGAAAGTGTGAGAGATGTGGGTTGAAGGTGTTTTGCGTTATTGACGGCCGAATGACTGAATTTATTTCTTTCGTTGACCTGGTGCGAAAGGCTTAGCAGACTTTGTTCCTGCTTTTTTCTTCGCCTGTCCTGGAGGAACTTTACCGCTATTTCCTGCAGTTCTTGTTGTATAACATGAACTGGTAATCATCATTATGGAAATTGCGAATACTAAAAATCTTGTTTTCATGTTGGTTTTATAACGGGTTGAATATAGACTAATTTTCTATGCGGTATTTTAATGTGGCATATAAAAGAAAAGGGCCATGATTCTTGATCATAACCCCTTTATTTAATTAACGCTCTGAGATATAAAGCGTATAAAGGCTGAAGATATTGTGTATGTAACTAATTAATTTTTTGATGGCTTCCAAACAGCTTGACTAACTTATCCGGGCTGTTAGTGATGATGCCATCTACACCTAGGTTGTCTAAGGCAATCATATCTTCTTCTTCATCCACGGTCCACGGCAAAACCAGCATCTTTAAGGCATGTGCTTTAGCTACCAATGCAGCATCTACCGAGGTATAATAGGGACTGTATATGTGCGGTGTAAAACCAAGTCTATTCAGGTCGTCTTCTAATCCTCCCTTTGTGTTTAACAACGGTGATTGCTTTATTTTCTTTTCATCTTCAGCGGTCGATCGCTCGGTTCTCAATTTAGCGAGGACATCCGGCTTTCTGAAAGTTAATAGCGAAAGTTTGAGAGTGGGTTCAATTTTATGAAGGATTTGTAGGGTACGAACATCAAATGATTGGATGATCACCCTGTCTTTGATCGCCTTGCTATTCACTACTGACATCATCGTGTTTACAAAGACTTCCGGTGATGGATTATAGATTCCATCGCCGGCTGGTGATATTTTAGTTTCAATATTGTAGTAAACCGGTCTGAGCTTATTTGTTGTCACATAAGCCTCAACGCTATCTATCAGATCCTCCAAGAGTGGCTTGTAAGCTTTCATTTTGACCTGAGCTGGAAAACGGGGATGTGGCTTGCTGCCTGCATCGAAGCGACTAATGCTATCATATGTCATTTTGAAGAGTGCAATATTTCGCTCATCCTCTTTTTTAATATCACTACCATCAGGCATGCGCATAAAGTCTGAAGACATATATGCATCATGCGAGACAACAACTTTTCCGTCACCGGAAATGACCACATCCAGTTCCAGTGTTTTGACACCCATCTTTACAGCATGAAGCATTGCTTCAATTGTATTTTCAGGCATTAATGCCATGCCTCCACGATGCGCTTGTACATCGACTTTCTGTTGTCCGAAGACGCCGCCTGAGAACAGCAGTCCTGTGGCGAATAGTAATGTTAGGTTCTTTTTCACACCGCTAAGCTAACTGCGCAAATTTGGACTGATGTTAATAGGATATTAAGCTTGATGTCTTGATTGGTTTATGGCTCACCAGGAATTAGATCTAAAGTTTTATTCATTATTGATGCTACAAGTGTGGTGTGATATTTTTGCACTAATTTGTATATTTTTGTGCAGTTAATTCTACATAATTGCATGGTTTTGAGGTGTGATAGCCCTTAGATGGCATATAGGACTACTGGAACATAATTTGCCTTTGCTGGTCGATAACAAATAACAATTATCTCTATTTTATGAAAAAACACCTTACATGCGCGCTGCTTGCAGGCATGATGTCTTTCGCAGCTTGTAAGAAAGACAGCGTACAACTTCCTGAACAGCCTACGATCATAGATCCAGCTCAGCAAATCGCACCAAATGGATTTAATTTCAGCACAACAAAAAACGTTAGTTTAAACCTTTCACTTAAAGCAAATAACGATGATGCTTTAGGAGGTGTAGTTGTTAATGTTTACTTGCCTGAAAATACAAACGATCCTTTTTATAAAGGGGTAACGGATAAGAATGGGCAGCTAAGTGCTACACTTACGATTCCTGCTTCTGCAGCTAGATTGGTTATTGATCCGGCCTATGTAGGCTTAATCCGGAATGCACAAGCCGTTATCTCACCGGCAAATAGTATTACTGCTACCATTGNNACCATTGGCGGTAAAGACACGTTCTCTGGTGATATTGTAGCTGAAGAACCTGTCATCAATGCAAACACGAGTAGTAATGTTAAAATGGGTAAGTCTAACCGTTTGATGAGTACGTTTACAACTACTTCAAGTCCGACAATTGCTTATCCTAGTGGGTACAATTCGTCAGCTGAGGCGATTTTAGCGACCAACACTTATCCTTTTATATTAGGCAGGCCGAAGTATTTAGAGAGCACCCGCGATGTTATTGATGCTTCATTATTATCTTATATCAACGCTTCCCTGCCTGAGGGTAATGCGCTTACCAGGACGCATCCAGAATATTTAAGTAGCACCACCATGCCAGACTTGAATATTAAAGAAACTTCAGATGTTTGGATCACTTTTGTATCTGAAGGTGCTGGTTTATTGAACAGTTTGGGTTATTATACCTATCCAACCAACAGGCCGCCAACAAGCGTTAGTGCTATTGACAAAATCACGCTTATTTTTCCGAATTCATCTGCCGTAGGTTCAGCCGGAGGATTAAACTCAGGTGATAAGGTTAAGCTAGGTCGTTTTGGTGCTGGTACCTCTATAGGTTTTGTACTGTTGCAGAATGCATGGAATGGCAGTGGTATTCTTACTAATACCGTTAAGTTTTACTCGAATCCGAACTTCAATCCAGAGACAACATCAGCTACGCGGAAGCATACCGTAACCCTTTATGATGATGTGCACGACTTGTTCGTAATTGGATTTGAAGATTTAAACCGTCAGACTGAATCTGATAATGACTTTAATGACCTTGTAGTTTATGCAAGCTCAAACCCGGTTACTGGTATTTCTACTGGTGGTATACCGGGGATTGATAAAGGTGGAGACAATGATGGGGATGGTGTACAGAATGTATTGGATGCTTTCCCGAATGATCCAAAAAGAGCTTATGTGAGCTACTATCCTTCTAAGACTGGAGTTGCTAATATCGCATTTGAAGACAACTGGCCCGCTAAAGGCGATTTTGACTTGAACGATTTAACGGTAAGCTATCGCTATACCTTTACCAGCAATGCGCAGAATCAGTTTGTTGACATGCAGGGTGAATTTACACCAGTTGCTTCAGGCGCCTCGTTCCGTAATGGTTTCGCTGTACAATTACCAGTGGCAGCATCAGCTGTGAGTTCGGTAACTGGTCAGCAGAACATCAGCAACTACATTTCTTACACCAGTACAGGTGTTGAAGCAGGTCAAAGCAAGGCCGTGATTGTACCGTTTGATAACCATGAAGCTTTACTGAAAAATGCCGATGGATCACCGTTCGTTAACGTATATCCGGACAGAGCGAAGGTTGCTGGAAAAACTGCAACCGTAATGGTGACTTTTGCTGCTCCGATTGCAGCATCCAACTTTCTGGTTTCGGAATTTAATCCTTTCCTGATCAGCGACCTTCGTCGTGGTTATGAAATTCACTTACCGGGTTTTGCGCCGACCGACAAGGCTGATGCCAAACTCTTCGGTACTTTTGATGATGCATCTGTTCTGGGTACCAAAAAAACCTACTTGTCGAAGGAAAATTATCCATGGGCGATCAATTTTGGAGGTACCTATAACTACACCATCGAGACGCAACCAGTGACACAAGCTTATCCACACTTCGGGGAATGGGCGAAGTCTGGAGGAACTGCTTATCCTGACTGGTATAGCAATACTGCTGCTGGTTACCGGGATGTAAGTAAGATCTACACAAAATAATCAGAGCGCGATAAACAAAGAAGGGCGGGCTTTTAGGAGACCGCCCTTCTTTGTTTATGTAACTATTTTTTTAAAGCGTGACCTGTACAGATCACCATCTATCCTTAAATAGCCTGTTTAACGTTATTTGCGTACTTTCTTAATTAACAACTCAGGTTCGTTGGTGGTAATCAGGCTAATGCCTTCGCCAATCAGCCAGTCCATAACTTTTTCATCATTTACAGTCCAGACATTAGTGATCAGCTTTTTACTTTTTGCATCTTTAATCCAGGTCGGGTTCTTCTGTAACACGCTAAAATGGTAGTCAAAACCGTGTATGCCGTCGGCAAGTAGTTCATCTGGTGTTTTATCACCGTTCAGGTATTGAACCGTAGCTTTCGGCGCAATCTTGGTAATTTCTTTACAGATGTCATAGTCGAAGCTGATGTAGTCTACCTTAGGCGCGGCTTTGAGTGCTTTTACAATCCCCACGACTTTATGGGTCAGCGCAATACCCCGCTCTTTGCTCACTGCAGAAGGTTTGATCTCCAACACAAGTCTGGTTTTTTTCTGTTTGATGCCTTCTTTTAAATAGGCTTCAAGTGTGGGTAGGGATTCGCCATTGGCAAGTTTTACGGCCGATAGTACTTTCGACGATGNNCCTTGGATATGTGCATCATGATTTACAAAAATCACCGAGTCTGCAGACATGTGGACATCAAACTCCGAGCCTTCACAACCCATCTTAATGGCTTCTTTTAATGCGGCAATGGAGTTTTCGGGTACGCCGGTGTTTTTCCATGCACCCCGGTGTGCTACAACTTTTGTCTGAGCAAATGATACCGTCGAAATTGCCAGCTGTGCAAGTATTCCAATTGTTAAGAGTCTTTTCATATTATGATATAGGTTAAGGATGGACAAATATGAATAAAGTTTCGTGTGTTGATGTTAAGGTAAAGTGAACGTTACCTGGCCTGTATGTTATCTTAGATCTGTAATCTACTCAAATCATTAGTCTACAACTAAAAGATGAAAATTGATCTTTTTGGTGGCGGCACTGGAATGCATTTAAGCTGATTGGTGCTTTTACAACATTATGCCTGTGGTTTTGTTGTTCATTGCAGTTGAGCATAAAACAATATGGATATAAACTTTTCCCAGAGACCATTTTACGTAAAATCGATGTGCGTATTGGTAAGCCTCATCGCATTCGGATACCTTGTGATCATTGCTAAAGATATTCTATCACCGCTCATATTCTCCTGTCTTTTCTCTATTCTGCTATTGCCCATGGCGGCCTTTTTTGAACGTAAGCTAAAGCTGCCCAGAAGCGCGGCATCTATGCTTTCTGTTGTATTAATGCTTACTGCAGTGGGTTTAGTGTTATACGTTATTGGTACGCAACTAAGCAGGCTTGCAAGCGACTGGCCGCAATTTAAGGAACAGCTTGCAGTTACCGTGAACAACCTTCAAACCTGGATAGAATCGCGGTTTAATATAGATGCTGCGAAGCAGCTCAATTATGTGCACTCGGCAACTACAAAGGCGCTGGCTTCGAGTTCCATGGTCGTGGGCGCCACAGTATTATCCCTTTCTTCGATACTGCTTTTTCTGGTTTTTACGTTCATTTACACCTTCTTTTTTCTGCTATATCGAACGCTCATTATGCGCTTCCTTGTTTCGGTATTCCTGGAGGAAAATAAGACTTTGGTGCATGATATTATTGAACAGGTGCAGTACATAATCCGTAAATACATTGTTGGATTGCTGATCCAAATGGGGGTTATTGCGCTGGCTGTAAGCATAGTATTCTGGGCATTGGGGATTAAATATGCCTTTCTACTGGGGCTGATTACGGGCATCCTGAACGTCATTCCCTATATCGGAATCTTTATAGCCATTGTACTTAGCACACTGATCACCTTCGCCACGGCCACTGTATTAAGTAAGGTTCTGCTCGTTGTCATTGCGCTTGTGATTATACATCTAGTGGATAGCAACATCCTGCTTCCAATTGTTGTGGGATCGAAGGTGAGAATCAATGCACTTATAACGGTTCTTGGGGTGATCATTGGCGAAATGATCTGGGGAATATCAGGCATGTTTCTATCCATCCCGGTCATTGCTGTGCTGAAGATAATCTTCGACCGGATCGAGAGTATGAAGCCCTGGGGCATTATTCTGGGAGATGAAGAGCAGAAGCAGAATCGCCTGGCGGAGCGCCTTAAGGTTAGTCGCGGCAGTGAGAAAGTGTTAAAAGTCTAAAGGCAGGGTTGTAATTTTGATGTTCCCTTTAGATGCAATCATCTACATCGATCAAGCAGAAGCGAGTACCATGCGTTAATGGTGTACAGCCATAAACAAAGAAAGCCGCCAACATCATTCGCGGCTTTCGATATATAAACCTATGCTGATTATGGGAGCAATACCTGATCGATCACGTGGATCACACCATTAGTAGTTACCAGATCTGCAGGAGAAATGGTCGAAGCACTCGTGTTTTTAGCACCCTTAACCTTGGCACCGCCGTTTAAGGTAATGGTTACATTGGCTCCATTTACAGTCGCCGGTGTACTGTTGTCTACAAGATCAGTTGAAAAGATTCGCCCTGCAACAACATGGTAAGTCAAGATGCTGGTTAGTGTTGCTGGATCAGCAGCCTGTATGGCAGCAATGTTAGCAAAGCCTGCATCCATGAATGCCTGATTGGTTGGTGCAAAAAGGGTGAATGGACCCTCGCCGGATAGAACGTTTGCCACATTCGTTTGCCCCTGACTGGCTCTCAATACCGCAGCNNCGCAGCAACCAGAAAGCTAAAGTTTGGATTGCCTTGTGCAACTTCTACGATGTTGCCACTTGGCGGCATCAGTACTTTGTTGATTACATGTATAGTACCGTTGGTGGCCATTACATCTGCCTGTGTTACCGTTGCGCCGTTGATGAAGACACCCTTGTTGTTCTTGGTTACATACAGATCAATATTGGATGCTGATTTCACTGCAGTGTTAGATGCAGTAGGAATTCCTGATGCTGCAATCGATGAACCAGCAACATGATACAGCAGAATATTACGTAGCGTTTCTTTAGGCAAGGCGTTGATCTTCTCTTCGGTATCTAAACCAGCAGCAGTAAAGGCCTCATTCGTAGGCGCAAAAACCGTAAATGGACCAGCGCCAGATAACGTGGTTACCAGGTCAGCGTGTTTTACAGCGGCCTCCAATAACGAAAAGTTGTTATCCGCTACTACGATCTCAACAATGTTTTGGACTGAGGTCATAGGTAATTCATCCTCGTCTTTCTTACACGAGGTGGCGATGCTGATTACAGCTAATGCAATCACCAGAGCACTCTTTTTAAAAGCAAAAAATGTTTTCATAATTTGGTTGTTTAATGAACTATTAGTTCCACTAGGTGAAACAATTTAGGTGCCATAAAGTGCAATAATACACTATATAGTTCAAGACTATCAGTGGCTTAGCCGATAGGTAAAATAAATATCTATTTCAATTGGCCTTAATGGTGTATTTACATACTATTAGCATTAGCTTTGTATATATCTTCTGATCATGTATAAACTATTAAATCACCTGCTACAATTAGTTGAAGAGTACGAAAAGACAGGCACACCTGCCAACGAAGATGTAGACTTATTTGGACGTTGGCTTTATGAGCGTAACGACCTGGAAAAGTTAGCTGTCCAGCCCGAACCAGAATGGGCGAGCAAAGCCGACGGCCGTACCGCAGAGAGTGTGATCAATACCGCTCTTGTGCATCTGTATCGTTACGCGAGATTGCATGCTAAAGTGGCTATTTCAGACTCGAACTTTGCCACACCAGATGAACTGATCTACCTGATCAATCTCAGGGCGTTTGGAGATATGACTAAGACAGCTTTGATACGTCTAAATGTACATGAGAAATCGGCTGGCATTCAGATTATCAATCGCTTAATCGCGAATGGCCTTGTTGAACAATCGACCGGTGAAGAAGACAGGCGGAATAAAATCATCAGTATCACCGAAAGCGGACTTCAGGCACTCGAAAACAGCATGACTAAATTCAGGCAGGCCAGTGTTGAGGTGGTCAGTGGTATTACACAGGACGAAAAGCTGGAGCTAATCAGGATTTTAACCAAAATGGAGAACTATCATATCAAGAAGTCCAGAGACCTGTTAATATAACAGCATTATTCCTTTTCTAAAGGCTCATCATCCATAGCTGCTTGGTTTCTGCTAAACTTGTATGTTTGTCTTTGATGAATCAACAGTTAAGGAACCATATTGAGAAAGTTGTGCCGCTTACCGACGCGGAGTTTGCATTTGTTGAGCAGCATTTCCTGGCTAAACATTATAAGAAGCACCAGTTTTTGGTACAACAGGGCGAATTTGTGCCGTTCAACTATTATGTTGTCAAGGGTCTTACGAAGTTGGTTTACATGGACGAGGCTGGTAAAGAACACATTCTCGCCTTTGCTATGGAAGATTGGTGGGATAGTGATTTCCAGGCCTATTATACGCAATCTAAAGCAACTTTATCGTTAGTCTGTCTGGAAGATACCGAGGTGCGTTGCCTTTCTCTGGAACACTATCGGGCGCTATGTGCCGGTCTTCCCAAGATCGAACATTTCTTCCTTGAAAAAACAATCTTTGGCTTCCTTGCTGCACAGCGGCGGATCCTGTCGCTGCTAACCTCTAGTGTGCAGGAAAGATATGAGCAGTTGATCCGGCAACACCCTGCATTGCTGCAACGCGTCCCTAAAACCCAATTAGCGGCTTACCTCGGCGTTTCACGCGAGACACTAAGCCGGCTCAGTCTGTAGTGTGATTTGGCGCACAGCATAGTTGTGCGGTAGGTCACCTTCATTTTCCCCCTTCCATATGCACCTTTGTGCTATTGATTTTAACACAATGTTTATTAAACCCGTAAATCGAATGGAAAAACGAGAAATTAATCCTTGGGCATGGCAAAACGAACGTCACTATGTACAGGCTGTGGAAGTGAAACAAGTGGAGGGAACACTGTATTGTGCCGGCCAGGCTGCAGTACATGCAGATGGCACGTCGAGTGACGCTGATATGAAAACCCAATTATTGCTGGCCATCCAAAACCTGGAACAGGTCATCGAGCAAGCTGGATATGAGTGTCGGAATATTGTTCGACTAAATGTCTATACCACATCGCATGAAGAGTTCTTGCCTTTCTTCGATACCTTGGGCGACTGGATCGCTATGCATGGGATCAAGCAGGCCTCAACAGTTCTTCAAGTGAAAACCCTATTTGAAACTTTGAAAATAGAGTTAGAAGCAACCGTCGTAAAGTAGGGTGTCACCGCACAAGAGATACCAACAGGTACGGAGGGTAATGTTGTACAATCAATATTGTTTATCTTCGGCAAAAACCAGATAAGTTGAAGTACCTTTTAATGCTCACGCTCTTCTTAATTGCTTCCTGTTCTAAACCTTCGCCTGAAGTGGAAAAGCCCGCAAGCAATCCTGCTTACGATCAAGCCTTCGAGTTCAGGGAAAATGGTCAGGCCGACAGTGCATACTTATACTTCAGCAAAGCGAAAGACAAATTTCTAGCAGATAAAGATAGTCTTGGTGCAGGTAAGTGCTTGCTTAACATGGCCATTATATCAACAGATCATGGAGACTTGTTCGGCGGGCAGGAGCTTTCCCTGTCGGCCATCCAGTTCTTTAATCCCTCACAACCAACACACCACATTTACATTCAATCGAACCTGAACAATCTTGGGATCAGTACCTATGCACTTAAAGATTTTGATAGTGCCATCACCTTTTACAAGGAGGCGGCGCAATACACCACCGATACTGCCACCCAACTTGTCCTGCAGAATAACATCGCTAATGCTTACAGACGAAAACATGATCTGAATCAAGCCATAAGCATCTATAAACACGTGCTAGAGCAGCGTCTCAGTAAGGCTGAATATGCACGGACATTATCCAACTTCGCTTATACGAAATGGCTTCAGAACAACAGCTTCAATGCCAATCCAGAGCTGGAGCTAGGCTTGAAGATCAGGGAGGAATTGGCAGACGCACAGGCGCAGATAGCAAGTCTGCACTTCCTCACTGAGGTAAATGCAAGTCGTCGGCCAGACCTTGCCATTAAATATGCGATGCGCATGTATGCCGCAGCCAGCAAGATAAAGAACGGGAATGATCGTCTGGTCGCTTTAGAAAAGCTAATCGATTTAAGCAGCGGCAATGAGGCTAAGCGATATTTTCATCAATACCATGCGCTGAACGACAGTATCCAGTCGGTAAGAACTGCTGCAAAGAATCAATTTGCATTGATCAGATATGAGGCGGAAAAGAACAAAACGGAGAACCTGAAGTTGCAAAAGGAAAATGTAGAACGTACCTATCAAGTTGCTAAGCGCGATCTCTTACTCTTGCTGGGCACATTGGCTTTTATTTCTTCCGCCGTCATCGGGTTGCTTTGGTATCGTAAAAGGCGGGAGAAAATGATTGCCGACAAGCAAAACGCATTGCATGAAAGTCAGCTGCGGACATCCAAACGGGTTCATGATGTCGTTGCAAATGGCATTTATCGTGTTATGACTGAGATCGACCACGATGAAACCTTAGATAAAACAGCCATTCTGGACAAGTTGGAATCGATGTATGAGACTTCCAGAGATATCTCCTACGATATTCCTGCATTAATGACCATCGAAGGCTTTCACAGCAAAATTCATAAACTGCTTCAGTCATTCGCAACACCATCCGTGCAGGTGTCTGTTGTAGGGAACAATGCTGCATTCTGGGAAAACATACCGGTTCAAACCAGATACGAGCTGGAGCATATCCTTCAGGAACTGATGGTCAATATGAAAAAGCATAGTCGAGCCACAATAGTCACCATAATCTTCCACAAGTTTAATACAACAAGAGAGGTTGAATACCAGGACAATGGAACTGGTATGAAAGCAAGTCTGCCCAAGAATGGCCTTACAAATACGGGAAGCCGTATTGAAATGCTCAATGGCAAGATTACCTTTGGCAGCTCAGCTGATGGAGGATTGACGATTAAGCTTTCTTTCCCCTTTATTTAACTTATTGATCATGTTTGAAAAAGTACTTATCGCAGAAGATCATGAGAGCGTAAGCATTTCGGTACAAAAAACCTTAACCGATCTGGGCATCAATCATGACAACAGGGATTATGTTTATTACTGCGACGATGCCCTGAGCAGAATTAAAAAAGCGATCTCTGAAAAGTGTCCCTATGAGTTGATGATTACAGATATCTCCTTCGACAATGACATGCCGCAAGAGATTCCAGGTGGTATGGAACTCATCAAGGCTGTGAAAGCCATTCAGCCAAACATTAAAATCCTGGTATTTTCCATTGAAAATAGAATTGCTGTTGCAGATACGTTTATGTATGAACATGGCGCGGATGCTTTTATTCCAAAAGCACGGGGTGATGCCAAGGATTTAAAAGCTGCTATTGAGGCTTTAACGCAAGGTAAAAAGTACCGCTCGCCAAATTTGAGGCAGGCGCCCAGGGCCGTTCAGACTTTTGACTTTACCACCTTCGATAAAACCATTATTTACCTGCTTGCTGAAGGTACTGCTCAGAAAGATATCCCATTTTACCTGCAAAAGAACAACATCCGTCCTTCAGGCCTAAGCAGCGTAGAAAAGCGTTTATACACCATCAAAAATGCGCTCGATATCTCCAATAACGAGCAGTTGATTGCCTTTTGCAAAGACCAACAGATCATCTGATATCCAACGTGAGTTCACAGTTATATACCACCGCTGCTAAACGGCAGTGGTAATACATTAAAGGTTGTATAAGTTCTAAGCATCCAGTTCCGGTTCAGGGCCCCTTAGTGGCTGATTTACTTTGTGCGTAAGCTTAACAGGCCTGCCTTCTTTAGCCGACTGGTAAATCGCCTCCATCAGAATATGGTCTTGTAAACCTTCTTCACCCGGTGTAAATGGTCGTTTATTCTTTAGGATACAATCCGAAAAATGGTCCATCTCCGCTGCGAACTGATTGGTCTCCGCGAGTCCGATTTCTTCCTGTCGTTCCATCTTACCTTCAGCACGGGCGGTCGTAAGTTTTTGCCCCTTATAGGCATACGCCTTATCCATATTCAACCAGCCTTTCTCACACATTACGCGGTAACGGCGACTTTCATGCACGTTATAGTCGGTAGACGAACTTGCAATAACACCACTCGGAAAGCGCATCTGCCAGCTCATCAATTCTTCTACTTCTGTAAACAGCGGGTTTCCTGGTGTGCTGTACTGATAGGCAAATACCTCTATCGGTTCTTCACCTAAAATAAACCGGTTGGTATTCAGGCAATACAGCCCGATATCGGGCAGTGCACCACCACCGGCAAGTGCTTTTTTATGGCGCCAGTGTGCCGGATTTGCACTGCTTTGCGAATTACAGGCTTCGATAAGCTTGGGCACACCAAAGGTCTTATTCTGCACGAACTCCCGGAGTTTTCTATTATGTGGCTGGTACTGAATGCGGTAAGCGATCATGAGTTTAACGTTAGCCGCATTACACGCTGAAATCATCTCTTCGCACTCCTTAGACGACACCGCCATGGGTTTTTCACATAGAATATGTTTACCCGTCTTAGCTCCGCGAACCACATAATCCTTATGTAATGCATTCGGCAAAACAATGTAGATCACATCAACCTCGGGGTTGTTTTTTAACTGGTCATAGGTGTCGTAACTGTAACAGTTCTGCGGTGCAACGCCATATTGCGCTGCAACTTTCTTCAGCTTCTCCGGGCTGCCACTTACCAGGGCCACCAACCTGGACTTTTCACAACTGCTCAGTGCCGGCAGAATTTCCTCCAATGCCAGGTGCCCCAGTCCAACTACGGCATAGCCAATCCTGTGATCTGGCGGTAGTGGAGTGGGTGTAGGTCCCGATTGCTGATCTACGTCAGACTTCCAGGCTTCCAGTACAATGGGTTCATCAACACCCGGAGGTATTTTTGCAGGTGGGGAAACCGCTCGGGGTCTGGTTTGTGCCAGCACATTTTGGTGCAGCAGTCCATTTGCTGCCAATGTACCCGCTACTCCAAGTGCTACAGTTTTGCCTGTCAGCGATAGAAAGTCTTTTCTTGATAGGTGTTCCGCATCCATGTCGATTGATTTGCTCTGATGATACTCAACACCGTCAAAGTGGATCTGTTTAAAGTTTCAGCAGTATTTATTCGAAGCCTCAGGACTGACAGCAAAACAAAGCCTCTTTTTATCTGTTCAATAGCAGATCTCAAACTATACATTATGGAAAACAGAGAAGACGAATTGTTTAATGAACAAGACAGCCAAAAAGATAATGCAGAAACCAAAGGATCAAACACTGTTAAAGATCCGGATGAATGGACTACGGGCAATGAGCCAATGACGGGTGCGCAACAATCCTATCTGAAGACCCTTTCTGACGAAGCCGGCGAACCCTTCGATGAGACCTTGAGTAAATCAGAAGCCTCAAAACGAATTGATGAGCTGCAGCATAAGACAGGAAGAGGATTAGACAACAACCAAAAGCAGTAGCATTTATGCTGCTGTTGCTAACCTTAGCCTTTTACGGTGAATGATCAATGTTGCGATGAGCAGATTGGGTAGCCAGCACATCCAGGCTATGATTTGGTAGGCCAGGTTGAAGTCCATGTGCAGTACAGCCCGAGAAAATGGCAACCATAATCTCAAGGTTACCGCTGCAAATGTAAGCGCATAGTTACGGATCATCCAATTTTGATGTTCCTGTACGTTTCTCTTCATTATGGAGGTGTATGCCTTTATGTTGCTGAAAAGCCAGCTTACAGCGAGGGCGGCAAAGCCTAATACGCTAATCAGACCACCAGTAGCAAACATTGCAATCGCCAGGCCCGAGGCGCTGCTCAGCAAGACAGATAACACATAGATCTTTCCAACCGTACGATGTGTCTGCAAATACCGCAGCCGGAACTTTTCACTGAACTGTGACCATCCGGTAAGTAATGCGATACCTCCGAAAGCAACATGCGTATAGAAGACGGCTATATAACCCGTATGGTCCCTTAGTTCAGCTGCCTTTCCACTGAGGAACCCTGCAGCTCGAAATCCTGAATACAGGTAAAGCAAGGGATACAGGCCCACAATTACAGCTAAAAGCACAAAGAAGGTCCAGGTTATTTTCTTCGACATCATCCGGTTAAGTGTTGACTAAGTGCTTTTTAGATGTACAATGTTTTAAACTGTTACAACAAAGATTATTTGAAATTATGTTCATCATAATCTCAAATCCTATCTATATTTTGCGCCCAAATAAATAGAACAATATGGCATCAGGTTTTTTTGCAATTTTAGATGATATAGCGGCTTTAATGGATGATGTTGCCGTAACTGCAAAACTCGCCACAAGGAAAACAGCAGGTATTCTTGGGGACGACTTAGCGGTAAACGCAGAGAAGGCGACAGGCTTTCTCGCATCACGGGAGATCCCAGTGCTTTGGGCGATCACAAAAGGTTCCTTACTCAATAAACTCATCATTGTTCCGATCGCTTTATTGCTGAATGCCTTTTTCCCCATAGCCATTAAATTCATATTAATCCTGGGCGGCTTCTATCTGGCTTATGAAGGCGTCGAAAAGATTATCGAATTTTTCTTTCACAAGAATAAACACCCGCATGAAGCCGCGAAAGAAGTAGAGTTAACTGGTCCAGCGGCGGAGAAAGCTAAGGTGAAATCTGCAGTAATGACGGACTTTATCCTTTCGGTTGAAATCGTGATTATTGCTTTAGGGACTGTTCTGGAAGAAAAACTGCCAATACAGATTCTTACCGTGTCGGTTGTCGCGCTGTTAGCCACAATCGGTGTTTATGGAATTGTCGCGCTTATCGTTAGAATGGATGATGCGGGTTATTCATTAATCAAAGGATTTGGTGATAAGGGCTTTTTATCTACCATGGGGCACCTGCTCGTTAAAGCATTGCCGATTATCATCAGGATCCTTGCTGTGGTGGGTACCATTGCTTTGATCATGGTTGCAGGCGGCATCTTTGTGCACAATATAGAGTACGTACACCATTTATATCCAAAGGTCCCTTCAACGTTAAAGGAGTTTGCCTATGGCCTGGTTGGTGGATTAATGGCTGTAGTCGTAATCACCGGAGCAAAAAAGATATTCAAGGCATTCAAATAAGTATTCCTTACAAAATAAAACTCCCAAAATAAAAGAAGCCGCTTCATCAACTGGAGCGGCTTCTTTGTTTATCAAATTTTCAGGCTTTAGAACCCGTATCTCAAGCCAATCTGGAACTGGTATGGATTACCAGATGGGTTAACGATACCAGCATTATTTACCCGATAGTTAAAGCTTCTGGTCGTTGCATCATAGTTGGGCACTGCCGGGATAGCAGGTGTGGTTGGTGTTGCATCCACGGCAGCTTTCCCGTTCAAAGCATATAGCGCCTGGTTACCCAAAGATTCATTCACACCCCATTTCTTATTCAGCAGGTTGGCAAAGTTGAAGATATCGCCTGAAACTTCAAGGGTATGCGTTTTATGTAGCTTGAACTTCTTACTAACGCGCACATCTACAATACCGAAGAAGTCATTGATACCGCCATTACGTTCGGCGATTTGTCCTGCGTACTTGCTGATATAATCTTTCAAACTCTGACTGGCGTCAGGGTTGTCCAGGATGGTTTGTAATCCGGTACGTACGTTTTGAGGCACATTCGGGTTGTTTCTGTCAAAGATGAAAGCCAGATCGTTGGTAGCAACGAAATCTCCGTTGTTGTTTGTGCCAGATAATAAGCTGTAGCGAGTACCACCGATGCCGGAATAACGAACGCCAACAGTTACACCATAAAAGGTTGGTAAGGTACCATAGATCACGATCTTATTCCTGAAATGATTATCAGAATAGGACATGGTGCTTAGATCTCTCGGATCATCCTTCACCGGGAGCGATAGTGTGGCAGAGTTGGCCACGTTACCGTTGTAAGAGGTATTATCTTTTGTATCGTTCCAGGTATAACTTGCAGAGATCTCCCCGTCTTTGAAGTACTGCCATGTGGCATCTACAACCACGGCAAACTGGTTTACCTTACCTTTACTATTCAGTTCCAATACACGTCCGAAGGTGTTGCTGATGCGGCCGGTTTTCCAGTCAGGCGCTCCGTTGGCAGGCATCGATGGTACAAACACCCCACGATCTGCCTCATTAGGCAAGGTGAAGTATGGATTTGCAGCCATATTGCGGTCCACATACATGTAGTTGTTTCGCCCAAAGCTCGCATATCCTGTTACACCAACTTTCAGCTTGTCGGTTAGCAACTTGCTGTACGATAGGTTGGCCTTATATACAACCGGGATCTTTGCATCTTCGGCATACGTGTTTATCGTTGGCACCTGTTGGGCAGTCAGGCTAGGCGCCTCTACGGTGCCGTTTCTATATCCAATAAAGTTTGGAGTAGGTACATCTGCACCGAATACATCTACCGTTGCCAGGTGTTTACCATCGAAAGTCAGGTTGTTGATGGTGACATAGTTGTTCACGTCTGATCCAAAGATACCTGCGCCGAAACGTACAAAGTCTGTCCGGTTCTCATTGATGTCCCAGTTGAACTGGACTCTTGGTTGAATCAAAAACTGCTTCAATTCATTGTCTGTTCTTACGCCAACCTCATCCAATAAAGTCTGGTTCAGGGGAGATGTTGGGTACTTGCTGTAGTCGATACGTAAACCGCCGACGAAGTCAAGACCTTTAGCCAGTTTGGTCTGCATCTGACCGTATAGTGCCGTGTTCCAGATGCTGGCATTTACCGTCGGGTCAGCCACTAAAGGCACCTCCCGATAGAATCTGTTTGGTACCAGGTTGTCGAAGTTCTCCAGTGAAGTGGCAGTAGTGGAGTTGGTATATTCAAAACGGCCGTTTACCTCGCTACCATATAGTGATTTGGCACGGGTGTACATCAGGTCAACACCAAATGTATAGTTGATTTTGTCGGTGTTGTAATAGAAATTGTCGACCAATTGAAAGACGTTGTTGGTGAAACCTTCCTGCGCAAAGCGGTGCCCGCCAATCTNNGGTGTTTGCCAGTGAGCCATCCGACAAGGTCGATTGAACGTTGCCAACAACAGCCCTTGGGATTGCAAAGCCAAGCTGATCATTCTGGGTACTCGCCTGATAGGTGTACAAGTGCTGTACTTTCAACTCGTTCGTAACCTTGCTACTTACCGTTGAACGTAACGTTGCTAATAAGCTATTATCAACGTTTTTATCATTACCATAACTCTCAAAAAAGTTGATCGCTGTATTGTCGGCCAAACCTAGTGGATTTCTGTCATTGGTATAGTTGTCGCGGATGGTTAACAAATTGCGATCATTGATCTGCCAGTCTAAACGGGCAAATGCTGCATCACTTCCGCGCTTTTTATCGAAAGTACCATATTGTGGCGCATCTGAAACGCCATATTTTGCTCTGGCGATGGCAAGGAAGTCGCTAAGTGTATTGTTGGTGATGCGGAAACGCGCCTCATCAGCAAAGCCATTAACGTCTGCGATGATCAAAGGACGAGCATCTTTCTGATGATCCAGGCCAACGAAGTAATGTAGTTTATTCTTAATGATCGGTCCACCTAACGTGAAGCCATACTGGTAAGTGGAGAAGTCGTTATCACGTTTAATGCCTCTGATGTCGTATGGACTCGCCAGCCAATCGGCCCGTCCGTACATAAAAGCGCTTCCACTAGTCGTATTGGTTCCGGATTTGGTTACCGCAGTAACCGTTCCACCACCTGCCCGGCCCATGGTCACATCGTATTGGTTCGTTACGACCTTGAACTCACGTACAGCTTCGATGGAAATGGAATAGGGTGCACCACTTCTGTTGGTTGTACTACCTGCTGAGGTCGGGTTTTTAGCACTCATACCATCAATCGTGTAATTCGTAGATGAACCCAGCTGACCCGCAATACCGGTACCGCGACTTAAGGGAGAAAGATCCATCAGGTTCGAGAAGTTACGTCCGTTCACCGGTAGTTGATTCATGGTTTTGGCAGAGATCTCCGTCGAAGCACCAAAGTTCTGCACTTTGTTCTGCAAGCCGGAACCTAAAATCTGAACCGTCTCGAGGTTTTGGGAAGCTTCTTCCAACATGACGTTTGCACGTACCACATCCCCAAAGTTTAACATATAACCAGTCTTGGTTTGTTCTCCATAGCCCATGTAGATCACCTTTACGGCATAAGGGCCACCTAAAGGTAATTCTCGAAAAGTGTATTCCCCCTTGGCATCAGTGGAAGTTCTGGTGGTAAAGCCAGTAGAGCTATTTGTTACCTGCACGGACGCACCTGGAATGGCTCGCTTATCCGGTCCGGTAACAATACCTAAAATTGAGGCCTGTGTGGTTTGCGCAAGTAGGGGGTTCTTGACACAAAAACACAGGAATAACATTGCAAAAAGTAGTTTTCTGACCATAATAGTTTGAATAGTTTATGGCACGAAGATGTGGTTGGCATGTTAACAGCACTTTCCTTTCACATTAAGAAATCGTTGCAAAAAAGACATAAAACAAAAAACTCCGTTCTGCTTTCAGAACGGAGCTTTTTGTTTGTTTTATCTCAATTATAAGTTCGGATTGGTATTGAGCTCATTTACAGGTATCGAGAACAGGTAATATGGGCTATTTGGAACCAGGTTGCTGTTATCCGGGAACCTCAACACGTAATGCCCTTTAATGCCCACATCTGTCGTGCCAACGCGGAACGTTTCTGTGGACTCTCTTCTTACCGGTGCCTGCTGCAAGCGAAGCAGATCCAGCAATCTAAAGCCTTCGCCCCAAAGCTCACGTCTGCGCTCGGTGATGATCTCCTCAACAAGCTGCGCTTGCGTGAAGTCTCCAGCTGCAAGCTGCGGCAAGTTCCGCTTTACCCGAACTTCATTCAATGCGGCTACAGCCCCTCGCAGGTCGTTCAATCTTGCTTTGCTCTCTGCTTCAATCAAAGCCATTTCCGATGATCGCATCAGCACGATATGCCCTGCACGATCTGCTTTATTGACAAACTTCTTGTACATGATCCAACGATAGCGTGGGTCAGTAGCGTTCGTCACGATTTCGAACAAGGTTTTACGGATATCTCCCTCCGCGAACAAGGCTTTAAAATACGGATCAGGCATAATGCTGCGGTAACCTGTTGATGGGGTAACGTCGATGTATGCAAAGTATGATGCACCGCCCAGGTTCTGGTCGGCCTGCTGCGGATGTCCCCAGATCCATTCCGGGTTACTCACATCATTGAAGCCCTGTGTGTACTGTGTTGCTTCCATGATCGCGTAACCGGTACGTGCTTCATTCGCTTTTATGGCTGCCTGGGCCCAGTTCTCCTGTGTCAGGTAAGTGCGGGCAAGCAGTCCACGAACCACATTCAGATCCAGACGATTTTTAACCTTCCTGCTGAATCCTGCAAGCAGGGTCTCCGCCTGACTAAGATCTCCCAGTACCTGCGTGTACACTTCTTCAACGCTTGCACGTGATTTTGGCACAGTAGTCGGACTGGTTGGCTCGGTATAAATCGGGACAGCCTTGGCTGCTTTATCTTTCGCATAAGTGAATTGGTATTGTCTTACCAGGTTCAGGTACACGAAGGCTCTTAAGGCTAATGCCTGACCTTTCAGGAACCTGCGTTCGTCATCCGTTCCGCTTGCCGCATCGATGTTCGCCAGAATGTTATTGCAGTTATCGATCACCTTGTACTGGAAGCTCNNTCCAGAAGAAAAGCGCTCTTCGAGTGGTGTTATCATATGGATCACGGTACGGGTAAGAATCCCGGAAACCATAAACGCCATCCCGGGCAATCGCATCATCGCCCATCACTTCCTGGGTTAGGGTAATGGCAGATAATCCAGGGTTATCCTGTGAAGTGCTGCTTTCCATTAAGTAGCGCAGCGTACCATTCATCAGTGCATCGATGTTCTTAGTGGATGCATAGGTCTCTGTTCCCGTAAGGTCACCTGCCGGAGAAGTCTCAAAAAATTCATCCTTACAGGCCGGCAATAAGAATATCGCCGCCAACAGGATAAGTTTCAATGTAAAGTATTTTGTTTTCATGAGTTGTTGCGATTAAAATGAGAGGTCTAAACCGAAGGTGTAGGTTTTCTGCGATGGGTAGCGGTAGAAGGTTACCCCATCAACGGCTTGTTCCGGGTCCATACCTTTGTGTTTGTAGTAGGTAAGCAGGTTCTCGCCACGTGCGTACAACCTCAACTTGCCCATACCAAGCTGATTCGCCCATTTTTCTGGCAGGCTATAGCTCAGACTTAAGTTTTTCAAGCGCACGTAGCTCGCATCATACAGGAACCTGGTCGAAATACTGTTCCAGTTGGTTGCCGTGGTGGTCAGACGTGGAACATTGGTGTTTGTGTTTTCCGGGGTCCAGCGGTCCAGAATCTGGCTGCTCCATGTTCTTCCGGTATTCTCACCAGTGTGCATAATCATCACCTCGTCTAAGTCCAGCACTTTACCGCCAATGTTGTAAGCTACCAAAGCATATAATTCAAATTGCTTAAAGCGGATGGAAGAGTTTACGCCACCATAAAAATCTGGTAATGCACTGCCGGAGAAGTACTGTGTAGCGTCTGCATAAACGCTTGTTGTGGTACGACCATTTGCGCCATCTTTATACCACATCGGCTTGCCATTTGTTGGATCTACACCTGCCCATTCGCGGATGTAAAAGTCGTACACAGAACTACCTACCGTTAGTTTCTTGGTAGACCCCAGCTGTCCAACGTTTCCGCTGATGATCTCTTTTTGAGGTAGCTTGGTAATCCTGTTATTGTAATGCCCGAAGTTCAAGCCAACCGTCCAATGTACATTCTGATTGGTCACAGGTACAAAAGTGAACTGTCCTTCGTAACCATTGTTGCGTAGAGAACCAATGTTATCATCAATGGCGGTAAAACCCAATGATGGTGCCAGTGGACGGCTAAAAAGCAGGTCTTTAGACTGACGCTNNGTTATTCAGAATGGCAAAATCGATTCCTGCATTGAAGTTTAAGTTGGTTTCCCATTTCAATCCCGGTGTCGGAAGGCGGGAAGTCACTAAACCTGCCTGCCCAAGGCTGTTGTAGATGGAATATAAATCCTGATAAGCGTAGTAGCTGCCCAGGTTATCATTACCCTGTGCACCATAACTGGTTCTTACGGTAAGGCTGTTTAACCAGTTGGTGTTGGCCAGGAAAGATTCTGCTTTTGCATTCCAGGATGCGCCTAAAGACCAGAAGTTACCCCATCTGGATTCAGGACTGAAGCGTGAAGAACCATCCCTTCTAAAACTTGCAGAGAAGAAGTAACGCTGGTTGTAGTTATAGTCTAACTTACCCAGAAAACTGGAAAGTTTATATTCATCAGAACTGCCGTTGAAGCTGTTGATCAGCGAAGCTGCATTAGGCTCGGTTTTACCGTCAAAACCAAAGTTGCTGCGGCTACCAGATAGGTTAGAGATGTTCAACACATAGATCTCCTGTCCACCAAGTACATTGAAATGGTGTGCAGCACCTAAATCGAAGGTATAATCAAGTAAGTTGTTGATGGTGTAACCGACTGTGCGGATACTGCCTTTAGTAACGGAACCACCATTGGCGATACCAGAACCAAAAAGCGGATTGGTGTACGACAAGTTGCTGCGGTTATTGTAATCTGTGTTTACACTGCTCTTTAATTTAAGTCCATCGATGATGTTAAACTGCAGGTTTCCACGAAGCAGGAGTGCATCCTGTTTGTTGTTGTATTTATTCAGGTCAACAATACCCAAAAGGTTGTTTCCGGTAGCTGCAGCGCTTGGGCGGTAATTACCGAAATCATAGATCTGATTTCCTGCAGCATCCAGCTTGAAGCTGCCATCTGCATTACGCTCATAAACCGGGTAGATGTTGGAAACCAATCTGCCGAAATTCGCGAAGTTGCCCTGATCACTGTCACTTTGTGGTGGCGAATCCTGGTTGGTAGAAGTGGCAGCAACGTTGATGCCCGCTTCAAACCATTTGTTCACTTTGGTATTGTAGTTAACACGGGTATTGAAGCGTCTGAAGCCAGAGCCTACAATAAAGCCTTTGTCGGAAAGGTAACCGCCAGACACGAAATAACGGGAGTCTGCACTACCGCCACTTACACCAAGGTTAACCTCCTGACGAATACCGGTGCGGCTTAAAGATTTCGTCCAGTCATCCTGCCATAGTGGAACTGCACCCGGAACCAGGCGGCCATCCAGGCCTACCGGACTTGGGTAGTTTGTACCATAGGGATTAATCTTCAGGTTGCTCACCAGTTCTGTACTTGCATATTGCGCGGCATCAGCTGCGGTTTTACCCTGATCCAGCTGGGTGTTACGAAGCGCTTCCCATTGTAGTTCGAAGTACTGGTCAGTATTTACAAATTCGTAGTCTTTTACCGCCCGGTTTGAAAATCCTGTATTGGTACTCAATGTTACCTGCGGTTTGCTGTTGTAGCGACCTGCTTTGGTGGTGATGATGATCACTCCATTTGCACCACGGGAGCCATACAAAGCACTTGCTGCAGCGTCTTTCAGGACAGAGATCGAAGCAATATCTGCGCTGTTGATTGAGTTGATGCTACCTGAAAAAGGAACACCATCAACCACGTATAATGGATCGCTGGAAGCATTGATGGAGCCAATACCGCGGATGCGGATGGAAGCATCGCTACCTGGCTGTCCGGCTGTAGCCACAGATTGTACGCCGGGTACAACACCTTGCAAGGCGCGGCTCACGTTTGATACAGGACGTTTCTCCAGTTCAGTTGCATTTACAACCGACGCAGAGCCTGTATAAGTGGATTTATTGGCGGTACCATAAGCCACCACAACAATCTCGTTCAGGTTGTTTTCCGCTGTTTTCAGCTGCACGTTTAAAGTGCCGGAAGTTGCAGTAAGTTCACGTGTTTCATAACCCACATACGTAAATACCAAAGTGGTAGAGCCTTCAGGTAAGTTGATATTAAATTTACCATCGGGGCCAGTCTGTGTGGTGGTCTTCAGGCCTTTGATGTTCACGCTTACACCAGGTAAGGGCTGACTGCTGCCGGCTTCCGTGACCTGGCCGCTAACTTTCCGTGCCTGTGCATGTGCAAGCATGGAATAGCTGCTGAACAGTATAAATAAGTAGAGAATTTTTGATTTCATGTGTATATGTGACGTAGTTATTTTGCGTGTGTAATCTGATCGAGTGTCTGTGCAAGTGCGTTGATGCGACTCGCAGCGGTTTGCACTTGTGCAGTTGCTTCCGACCAGTTGTTTTGCTCTATGGCTTCACGAACGCCAGGTAAGGTTTTTACCCCATAACCGGTGTAAAATCCGGGCGCATAAATGCTGTGTTTGTACCATACACGCTTAGGTAGACCTTCAGGAATCAGCAGGCTTCTTTCTGCTTGATATAGTGCCTGATTGATGCGTGCGATAGTTTTTTTATCTGCCGCAGGCTTGCTGTTCAATTGGCTGTTCAGGCTTTCAGCGGATTTTTGTAGGGTTTTCACGGCTTCTTCCAGCTGACTGAAGTCAATGTTCGGCACTTCAGGTTTTGCTGCTGGCGCAATCCATTTGTCTCTAGGATTTGCTGCCAGCTGATAGCTTTTCGAGTTGAGCAGTGCATTTTCCGCGCTATATTTTTCTTTAAGCTGTCCGGTCAATGCTTTCACTTCTTCCACATATTTCCCAATAGTCTGGCTTAAGTTCGAGAAGTCGAACGGCAAGACCTCAGCGTTTGCCAGGCGTAGTACCGCACGGCCTGCAGTTTGTGCCAGGGCAACACCATAAACGAATGTGCCATCTTTAAACCGCACGTAATCATCGTATGAGTCATAGATGGAATGGTAATCACCGCCTTCATCTTCACCACCGAAACCAAGGTTTAACGTTGGAATAGCCAGGTGCTGCAGAAATGCAGAATAGTCAGATCCCGTACCCAGGGCACCCAGGCTTAACGTATCTTTTTTAAGTATCGCAGTTTGTGCTTTCGCTGATGATGCTGCAACGGCATCCTTCGCACGTTTCCGTTCAAAAATGGTGGTTCCGGTTTGTGGGTCTTTTACGTCTTTGGAAATTTCACTCATAAAGACCTCCAGCGCGTGAGAGCCTCCTGCTTGCAGGAACCCACGACTATTGCCATCGGAGTTGATGTAAGCAACAGCTTTTTTCTTCAACTCTTCAGCATGATCTTCCACCCATTCCGTAGAGCCCAGTAGAGACGGTTCTTCACCATCCCAGGCGCAATAAACCAGCGTCCGCTTAGGTCTGAAGCCAGCTTTCGCAAGTTGACCGATCGCCTTAGCTTCTTCCAGCTGGGCAGCAAGTCCGCTGATTGGGTCGTCTGCACCATTTACCCAGGCATCGTGGTGGTTACCGCGGATCACCCATTGATCGGGATATTCACTGCCTTTCATGGTGGCGATAACATTATACGCTGGAACAATATCCCAGTTAGATTCCACCTTCAGGTGTACTTTAGCTGTGCCTGTACCAATACGGTAGGTGATGGGCAGCGCACCGCGCCATTCGGCAGGCGCCACAGGTCCTTCCAATGCAGAAAGTAAAGGCAAAGCATCACCATAGCTGATCGGCAATACCGGAATTTTCAGGATGGTGGTTGCCTCCTTGCGATCCAGCCTTTTTGCTTTTGCAGTGGATGCTGTACCTGGCGTAAGGGGATCACCCGGATAGATGACCATGTCCATTACCGATCCGCGTTGAACCGTTTGGTCGTTTTTAAAAGGACCTTTTGGATATACATCACCCTGGTAGTATCCGTCGTCTTTTGGGTCGGAGTAGATGATACAGCCAATGGCACCATGTTCATAGGCAACTTTTGGTTTAATACCCCGCCATGACCGGCCATATTTCGCGATCACGATTTTGCCTTTTACATCAATGCCAAGCTTTGTCAGTTGCTCATAATCGTCAGGAAGACCGTAGTTCACGAACACCAGCTCGCCGGTAACATCGCCATCAGCACCCCAGGCATTGTAGGTGGGCAGTTGTCCTGCCTGCCCGGAAGTAGCATCTTCCGCAAACGCAGGCTCTTTCAGCTGCGCAGTGTACTTCGTGGGACCTAATAATTCCAGTTGTCTTGTTTTTGGCGTTGGGAAGAGCACATGATAGGTCTCCAGCTTTGCATCCCAGCCGTAACTTTTAAATTGCTGCAATACCGTTTCTGCGACACGTTTGCCCTCTGCTGAACCCAAATGATGCGGTTTTGCCGAAAGCGCCTTAATGGTCTGGCCAATATTTGCTGCATTCAGATGCTTGTCAAACTGCTGTTCCAGCTGTTGTTGTTTGTTGATCGATTGCGAATCAAAACCCTTAAGTGGCGTGGTTTGGGCAGAAGCAAAATGCCCGCTGGCAAGGCACAGCAATAGCCCTGCCCTCATTTTTCTGTTCATAAAGACGGTGTTATAGTAAGTTAAGAAAGGTGTTGCGAGGTACGGAGGCTTCGGCTACGATTTTTGGGCAAGGCCATCAATGACCTTCACCATATCGGCAAATTCCTTTTCATCATATAATCGGGTCAGGTATACAATTTTGCCGGTTGGATCAATAACAACGTTACGGGTAACACCACTCTTCTTATGCGCAAAGCGGCCGAAGATGTCGGCGCCGGGATCTAAAGCAAGTGGATAGGTGATTTTCATATCCTTATAAAATTGTTTAACCTTTTCCAGCGGCTCATCACGGTCTACACCGATCAGTACGATGTTCTTATCCTGATATTTCTTCCACATCTCTTCCAAATGCGGCATTTCTTTACGGCATACACTGCACCAACTGGCCGTGAATTGTAAGACCACGGTTTTACCACGTAGCTCCTTTAAAGAGGTTTTCTTTCCATCCTGCAAAACCAACTGAAAGTCATCGGGTGCCTGATCTCCAACTTTAACCAGATACCCACGATCCTCGTCAGCAGGTGCCGGTTTGTCGGCGCTGATCGTTGCTGCAGGACCCTGCGCTTTCGACACTGATGGGCTGGCTGCTACCGCAAGGAAGCTTAGGTTGAGGGCTATAATTGGATTTAGCAATAATTTCATGACCGTTTGGTTAATGATGAGACAGTTTTTATGTTTGGATCGCGGCAAATATAAGTGCTATAAATATAAATACTATAGAAATAGTAGACTTTGTTCAAAAGTGTGAAGTTCGCATGATTAAAGCTGCAGAAAAACGTGTTGTAACCAGCTCTGAGCAATGTTGCTAGCGGGCTTCTCACTTTTTCACAGTGCTAAAAGTAAGGGTCCAAATTTTATGCAGCTATCAAGCGCATCTTAAATGCCTTTTCTCCGGCTAAAGGCGAACAATAGGCGGTTAATAGGCGAAGAGAAGGCGAACAACAGGCGGTGAAGAACCGGCAGCAGGGGCTTGCTTGTGTTGCATTTTGGTTAGCGTGGTAAATGTTTAACACTCCGTCGGTTAAGGTTTGTATTGCTGAAGTAAGTTTAATATTGAAATGTGTTTTAAAATATTATTTTTGAACTACAATCAACCAACCATGAAAATAAAAAACCTTTACGCCATCGCAACTTTGGGGCTGTTTATGCATGTTAGTCCAGCCCAGGCGCAGCTCCTTAAAAAATTCCAGAAATCCCTTGAAAACAAAGCCAGTCAAAAAGTCGATGATGTACTAAACGGTAAGAAAAGTGCCGCAAGCCCTGCGGCCGAAGCCAAGGTCGAAAAGGATGCACCAGCACCTGTAGAAGAAGTTTATGCTTTTACACCCGGTTCAACAATTATCTTCGAGTCTGATTTCAAACGTGATGCTAAAGGTTTAATGCCTAAAAAGTGGAAGACTAGCAGTGCTGGTGCCATTGTTTCCATACCAGATATGCCGGGCAACTGGCTTGCCCTATCACCAAGGACAACCTACAAAATTGATAGCCTGATGAAACTGCCAGGTAACTTCACCATTGAATTCGATCTGGTAACCAGAAGCGATCAGGCGAGAGATATTGGGAGGATGTCTTTTGGCTTTGCAAGGGATAATTCCATCAAAAACTACATTATAGATGCTTATAACGACAATGGAATTACCGACACAGAGCTGCACTTTCACAACGGCGACATTAACAATGCCAGCAGTGACACCAAAGTTCATAATACCATAAGTTATCCTTTTGCGAACTATGCCAATGGCTTGTTGCACGTCGCGATGGCGGTAGAAGGGGAAAACATGCGGGTGTATGTGAACAAGTCAAAAGTACTGGACACGAAAATGTTGCGTACGGATCTGCCTAAATACTTCTATCTAAGTGCACCCTTCGATTATGATAACCAATCGAAAGTTTACTTCGGGAATTTTGTAATGTCAAAATAAATTTATCCCAGACATAATGCTCAAGGTTAAAGACCAACCTACACTGCCAGGTGAAAAAGTGCAGCATAAAAAGATGCTTAATGCTGCGATCCTGGTGGCCTCCCTGGGCTATTTTGTTGACATCTATGACCTGTTATTATTCAGTATTGTACGTATCGCGAGTTTACGATCGCTTGGCTTTAGTGGTCAGGAGTTAACCAGTTCGGGCATCTTTCTTTTGAATGTTCAGATGATCGGCTTGTTGGTGGGCGGCATCGTCTGGGGCGTGCTGGCGGATAAGAAGGGGCGCCTGTATGTGCTCTTTGGATCGATATTCATGTATTCCGTAGCCAATATCGCGAACGGCTTTGTCCATTCAATTGAGAGTTATGCTTTTTGGCGGTTCATTGCAGGTTTCGGCCTTGCAGGTGAACTCGGTGCCGGGATTACGCTGGTCGCTGAACTGATGCCTAAAGAAAAGCGTGGATATGCAACCACCATCATTGCTTCAGTAGGGGTAAGTGGTGCAGTGGTTGGCTATTTCATTGCCCAATACTTCGACTGGCGCACTTGTTTTTTTATTGGCGGTGGATTAGGCCTATCGCTGCTCTTGTTGCGCATTGGTGTTGCGGAGTCCGGCATGTTCGACAAGACCAAAGAGGATTCCGTAAGCCGCGGTAATTTCTTCGCCTTATTTGAACGAAGTCGCTTTCTCAAATACATGCGATGCATTGTCATCGGGTTCCCCTTGTGGTTTGTTGTTGGGATACTAATCACGTTTTCCCCGGAGTTTGGGAAAGCACTAAACGTACAGGGCGAGGTAAATGCCGGCGCTGCTGTAGCATGTTGTTATGGCGGACTGGTCATCGGTGATATTCTCAGTGGCTTGTTAAGTCAATATCTGAAAAGCAGGATCAAGGTTGTATACATCTACCTTTTCCTCTCCATGGGATCCATTGCGATTTATTTCTTGTCCGGTAGCGCATCCTTGTTTAACTTTTATCTGATCTGCTTTGTAATGGGGATTTCAGTTGGCTATTGGGTGATCTTTATGACCATCGCGACAGAACAGTTTGGAACCAACCTGCGCGCTACCGTAACCACCACGGTACCGAACTTTGTACGGGGATCAGTTGTGCCAATGACCTTGTTATTCCAGTATCTTACCGGGGTTCTGAGTGGCTCGCTGGTGGGCTCGGGCATAGTTGTGGCGCTGTTGTCATTAGGTCTTGCATTCTGGGCTTTGCATTACATGCAGGATACTTTTTCAAAGGACCTGGACTACATCGAGGAATAAAATATCGGCAACCGTCTTTGGACTGCCATGACAGTTCAGGACGGTTGCCTGCTTTTCATTGTATATATTCAAACACTTGGTTTTAAATATATTAAAATGAAAAGACGTTTAATTATTTTATGCTGTTTGCTTCTTGCGTTAACCGCAACCGCGCAGGAAAAGCAAATCAATCCTGAACTGCTAAACAAGCACTGGCCATCCCAATGGATTAGCCATCCCGAAGGTCCGCAACGTGATTATGGTGTGTTCCACTTCAGGAAAGTGTTTCAGCTTTCTAGCGTTCCCAAAAATTTTGTAGTACACGTGTCTGCCGACAACCGGTATCGACTGTTTGTAAATGGAAAGGCCGTGTCTATGGGGCCAGCACGGGGCGACCTCTATAACTGGTACTATGAAACGATTGATCTGGCACCATTCTTAAAGGCTGGCGATAACATCATTGCTGCCAAGGTCTGGAATATGGGCGTACATGCACCTGTGGCTCAAGTCTCCAATCAGACGGCCCTGGTTGTTCAAGGAGATAATAAAGAAGCATCCATTGTCAATACCAACAAGACGTGGAAAGTATTGCGTGATCCGGCATACTCGCCTTGTTCAACAGATAATGGGCCAAGGTTACGTGCCTATATGGTGATTGGTCCCGGTGATAAAGTTGAAGGGGCACAATATCCATGGGGCTGGGAATCACTTGATTTTAATGATGAAGGCTGGACGAATGCAGGTACAATAGCTGCGCCGGCCCCATTTGGAAAAGGTACGGATAATCTTTGGACACTGGTACCAAGGAACATTCCCCAAATGGAAGAGACGCAGCAGCGCATATTGAAGGTTCGCCGCGTGGAAGGCATCACAAAAGATGAAGGTTTTTTAACCGGAAAAAAAGCGCTTTCGATCCCGGCAAACAAGAAGGTGAGCATCCTGCTTGATCAGACCTTTAATACCATTGCCTATCCGGAACTGCTGCTTAGCAAAGGGAAAAATGCATCGGTAAAGATGACTTTCGCAGAAGCCCTGGTAGACGAAAAAGGAAATAAGAAAAACCGTGATCAGGTGGAGGGTATGCATATCGTTGGTAATTACGACATCTTCGTAGCAGATGGTGGCGAGAAGCGACTTTTCCGCCCACTATGGATGCGGACCTACCGCTATGTGCAACTTGATATAGAGACAAAAGATGAGCCACTGCAGATTGATGACATTTATGGCATGTATACCGGCTATCCATTTGAAGAAACTGCCAAGTTCAGCAGCAGTGATGCTTCGCTAAAAAATCTATGGGATGTGGGTTGGAGAACGGCACGGTTATGTGCAGGAGAGACCTATTATGACTGTCCTTATTATGAGCAATTGCAGTATGAAGCAGATACCCGTATTCAGGCACTTATATCCTTATACGTTTCCGGCGATGACCGTCTTGCCAGAAAAGCAATTCTGGATTTCTACCATTCTATGGTGCCGGAAGGCCTAACCCAGGGGCGCTATCCAAGTAACCGTCTGCAAGTTATTCCACCGTTCTCTTTATGGTGGGTATCCATGATCTACGACTACTCAATGCACCGGGACGACAAGGCTTTTACAGCGGAATTTCTCACCGGCATTTCTAGTGTACTAACCTGGTATGAGAAACACCTGGATCCGGAAAAAGGGATCCTCGGGCCAATGCCCTGGTGGAACTTCGTGGACTACACCCATGTTTTTCCAAATGGTGTTCCTGATGGTGCCGATAGTGGGAACTCTTCAGTAATTACTTTGCAGTACGTTTATACCCTGCAACAGGCTGCCAAGATTTTTGAATCTCAGGGTAAACAGCAGCAAGCACAGCAATACAAAGATCTTGCAACGAAGATTGCAAAACGTACCTATGAGCTATGTTACGATAAGTCAAAAGNNCTACCCCATGGCGTGACATGCTAAAAATGGGGCTGACAACCTTTGCGGAGAAGCCTGAACCGGCCCGTTCGGATTGCCATGCCTGGAGCGCCAGTCCGAACTACGATTTTCTGGCAACCATCTGTGGTATTATGCCACAAGATATTGGATTCTCCGCTGTGTTGATTAAACCTGCTTTGGGTGAGCTGAGCTTTGCAAATGGCACTATGCCACATCCAAAGGGTACGATACAAGTAGATTTAAGAAGAAAAGGTAAGACAGGCTTAAAGGCGAAGGTTAATCTACCGGCGGATCTGAAGGGTAATCTGGTTTGGAATGGGAAAACCATTCCATTGAAGGGCGGTGCGCAGGAGATTGAACTATAGAGATTGTAGAATGTGTTATTGGTAGTCTTTTGATTACCAACAGGATAGTACGGGTTGCCGCTGCTTTCTTTATTATTTTAATTTACAGAATAACCAAATATATCATCATGAACGGATTTAATTTATCAATTTTTGGTAGAATCAGGTGTGTACTGATTTTATCAATGATGTTGATTGTGTCGCTCGCCTTTGGGCAGACGCAGCTCAATGTAAGTGGCAAGGTGACTGACAATGCCACAGCACTCCCGGGTGTTACAGTTCAGGTAAAAGGAACCTCCCGAGGCACCTCTACCGATCAGAATGGTGCCTTTTCCATCGCCGCGGCGAAAGGGGAGGTCCTGGTATTCCGCATAATAGGATATGATGCTAAAGAGGTTGTTGTAGCTTCGGCAACACCGATGAATGTAAGTCTTGCGAGTTCCAACAATGACCTGAATGAAGTTGTTGTTATTGGCTACGGTACCCAAACCAGAAAAGATATCACCGGTGCAATCTCAAACCTTTCGGCGAAAGAAATGAAAGATGTTCCCGTGGGGCAGTTTACACAAAAACTTCAGGGTCGGATACCAGGTGTTCAGATCAGCCAGACTACCGGGCGTCCGGGGCAGGGTATGGCGGTAAGGATCAGAGGTTCAGCGTCTATGAATGCCGGTAACGGACCATTATACGTTGTTGATGGTCAACCGATCACTGGGGATATCAACAACATCAATCCAGATGAGATCGAGTCTTTCTCCGTGCTTAAGGATGCCTCCGCTACGGCGCTTTATGGTTCAAGAGCTGCAAACGGTGTCGTGCTGATTACCANNAAAGGTACTGGCACCCAGGGTGTAAATGTTTCCTTTTCCGCCTATGGTGGTGTACAGTCTGTACCGGAGCGCGGCCGCCCTGATGTGATGAATGCTACGGAATTTGCCCAATGGCAAAAGAACTACTATGAAGATAAAATTAAGTATGAGAACTGGGTAAATCCTGCAAGTGGCCTTGCAGAGATCCCGGCCGAATACCAGAATCCGTCTCAATATGGGGAGGGTACAAACTGGTATGACGTGCTGCTTGATCAAGGTGCGCCCATTCAGAATTATTCCCTTTCGGTTACTTCAAATACCGAAAAATACAGCTCTGCCATAACTGCCGGTTATTTTAACCAGCAAGGTGTATTGCTGAATACCGGATATCAGCGCTTCTCCTTCCGTTCGAATAATGAGTTCAGACCGAATGACCGCATTACGTTGGGCTTCAATATCGCGCCGACATTACAGTTAGATCATAACACGCTGGTGAATACGGACGGACAGCGCCAGGTGATTGACGGTGCATTCATCACCAGCCCAATCTCTCCGGCGATTAATCCGGATGGAAGTTTGCCGCTGACGACCAATACGTTTGGTATGTTCCCGAATCCAAACTGGTATCGCGTACTGAAGGAGAAGATGGATAACTTTAAGCGTACCCGTACCTTGGGTAATGTTTATGGAGAGGTTAAAATCCTGGATGGTTTGGTTTTCAAAACTCGTGGAGACTTTGACCTGGAGTCCAGGACACAACAGAACTTTGTTTCTTCCACTTCTGGAGGCGGTCTGTTTGTTGCGCCACCGCAACGTGCTACTGGTGCTTATAACACACAAAACTATTACTCCTGGTTAAATGAGAACTTGCTAACGTATACTAAATCGCTTGGAGATCATCATTTTGATGTGCTGGCAGGTTATACTTCTCAAAAATTCCGTCAGGAAAACAGCGGCATTAATAAAACCGATTTCCCTAGTGACCAAATACCATGGCTGAATGCCGCTGCAACGGTAACAGGTGCTGGAAGCAGCACCTCAGCATGGTCCCTGCAGTCGGTAATTGGACGTTTGAACTATAACTACAAAGGTAAGTATTTGCTTTCTGCCGCTTTAAGGCGTGATGGATCTTCGAGGTTTGGAAGTGAAAATAAATGGGGTTCTTTCCCATCAGTGTCTGTCGGCTGGATTGCCAGTGACGAAGAATTCTTAAAAAACAACGAGAAGATCTCCTTCCTGAAATTACGTGGAAGTTATGGCTTGGTGGGTAACAACAATATCGGTAACTATACCTCTATTGCGATGTTGAGCCCTACCAACTATGTTTTCAATAGTTCCCTGGTTCAGGGACTTTCGATCAACTCACTAGGTAATCCGCTGTTAAGTTGGGAAACGACTAAACAATGGGATTTTGGTTTCGAACTGGGTTTATTCCAAAACCGTGTGAACATCGTTTATGACTACTATAACAAGAAAACCGACGGCATGCTTTATCCTGTAGAGCTTCCCCGTGCTTCAGGTTTCGGTTCCATTTGGACCAATATCGGCGCTTTCAAGTTCTGGGGCCATGAGATTGGTATCAGCACCAAGAATCTTACCGGTGAATTCACCTGGAACACGGATTTGAACATTACTTTTAATCGTAATGAAGTATTACAACTTGGAACAAATGATACACCGATTGGTGGCTATACGGAGCAGGGCGACTTCAACCGTACTGCCGTGGGTATGCCGATCGGCCAGTTCTATGGTTACATCTTCGACGGCGTTTACATGACGCAACAGGAGTTTGATACGCAGCCGAAACATAAGTCATCTCAAATCGGAACGACCAGGATGAAAGATATCAATGGCGATGGGGTCATTGATCTTAACGACCGAACTTACATTGGTGATCCAAATCCGGATTTCGTATTTGGATTGTCGAACAACTTCAGCTACAAAAACTGGGATTTGAACTTAATGATCGCCGGATCAGTAGGTGGTAAGACCATGAATGCTACCTACGAGAATACCGAGAACCTGGATGCAGTGTTCAACGTGAGAAAGGTTGTTTTAGGTGGCTGGCGTTCTCCGGAAAACCCGGGCAATGGTGAAGTGCCAAGAACATTGGCTGGAACCACAGAATTGTTCCGCTTTACGAACTCCCGTTGGGTTTATAATTCCTCGTATGTGTCGCTAAGGAACGTCACCTTAGGTTATAACTTCAAAATGCCTGAAAGCAAGTACCTGAAGTCTGTACGACTATATGCAAGTGTTCAGGAAGCCCTGATGTTAACCAAATATCCAGGATTAAACCCGGAAGTAAGCACCAGTGGTGTTAACCCATTGAGTTTGGGGATTGACCAAACTGCCTATCCGGTACCAAGAACATTCACTTTTGGCTTGAACGTTAACTTCTAACTCAAAAATCATGAAAACAAAGATATTATATACAGCCGCTTTAATCCTGATGATCCTGGCGGGTTGTAAAAAAGACTTTTTAAATCTTACGCCTGATTCGGAAGCGAATGCAGAGGATTTTTACAAGACTGCGGAACAGTTTCAGCAGGCGGTAAATGGCGTATATGAGCCGTTAAGAGCGACAGTTGGTGAAAGTGGGTTTATCATGGGCGAAATGCGCTCAGATAATACCCACTATGATTATTACGCACCGGATAGAGGTATTCACATCATCCGGAGAGAAAATATAGATGACTTTCTGGATGATTCCCAGAACCAATGGACAAATGGCTACTACAACACCTGCTATGTAGGTATTGCCAGGGCGAACACCATTCTTAGCCGTATTGAAAGTGCAGACTTTGATCAGGCGGCAAAGGATCAGATCATTGGAGAAACGAAGTTCTTAAGGGCCTACTACTACTTTAACCTGGTACGTTATTTTGGTGGTGTGCCTTTGTTCCTGACAGAAGTACAAAAAGAAGCAGATGCTTTCCTGGCACGATCTACGCCGGATGAGGTTTATGCGCAGATCATCAGTGATGCCAAAGACGCAGTAGAAAAATTAGCAGTACCAACGTTCCCTCAGAACGGTCGCGCAACAAAAGGGTCAGCAGCTACACTGCTCGCAGAGGTTTACATGACCCGCAAAGATTTTGCTGCTGCCGAGCCACTATTAAGATCGGTAACAACGATGGGCTATAACCTCCTTCCAACCTATGCGGATGCATTTCAACTGGGTAACAAGAACAGTCGTGAGTCTGTATTTGAAATTCAGTTCATGATGGGTGACCAGGGACAGCAAAGTATGTTTAGTTATTGGTTTATACCAAAAGCTTCGAATGTGGAACTAATCACCGGTGTGGTTTCGAATACCTTGAACTATGGCGGCTGGAATGTGCCTACAGACGATATGCTGAACACTTATGAAGCAGGCGACAGCAGGAAAGATGCTTCAATCGGCATTGCAGAGGGCGTTATTGCGGGTGATGGTAGCTTCGTGATCCAGGCTTCAAAAAGTATTCAGGACTATGTTGTTCCGGCAGGTAAAATTGCGAAGCCTTTTGTGAAAAAGTATTTACATCCACATAGCCGTGAGCGTAATACGGATGATAACTGGCCGGTTTACCGCTACTCGAATGTACTCTTAATGTTGGCAGAGTGCCTGAATGAAATGGGTAATCCTGGTGACGCGTTAACTTATATCAATCAGGTACGTAAACGTGCTGGCGCAACACTTCCGAACATTGTAGAAACCGGTAAAGCTGCACTGGCAGACATCATTGCCCATGAAAGACGGGTGGAGCTTGCATTTGAAAATCACCGCTGGCATGACCTGGTAAGAACAGGAAAGGCAATTGAAGTGATGACCGCACACGGGACTCAAATGAAGGCGACTTACAACTTCATTTCACCCAATGCCTATAATGTAACGCCGGATAAATTGATTTTCCCTATACCTTATCTGGAGCTGCAGCTTAACGGCGCATTAACCCAAAATCCAGGTTATTAAATTGATACTATGAGGTGGACCTTATTGTTACTGTGCTGCCTGCTGGCGCCCCTCTTCGTGCAAGCAGGCGCACAACCTACGAAGCTGAGCGTCGAAAATAAAACCGGGGTTGTGGCTATAGACACGCAGCAGCCTGTATTTGGCTGGAACATCACTGCGGATACCCGTGGATATAAGCAAGCAGCCTGGCAGCTGCAGGTCGCATCTGACCTGCAGCTATTAAAAGCTGGTAAAGCTGACGTTTGGGACTCCCGGAAAGTAGCAGGCGATGCCCAGCATTTTATCAGGTACAAGGGCGCTCCATTGAAGGCTGCAAGCCCTTATTATTGGCGGGTCCGTATCTGGTCGGCCGATGGTTCTGCATCTGACTGGAGCGAACCTTCAAGTTTTATTTCCGCAGTGTTGGACAAAGCAAAGTGGAATAGCGCGAAGTGGATTGCCTATGAAGTGCTTGATCCTGCATTGAAGGTTTTCCCAGGTATACACATGAATGGAGACCATCTGGGGGAGAAGGGCCTGCAGCGTGCTGTGATTCCTATCTTTCGAAAGCCCTTTTCGGTAACGAAGAAGGTGAAATCTGCATTGTTATTTGTATCAGGTCTAGGCCACTATGAAGCAGTACTAAACGGAGAAAAAGTAGGCGAGGATTTCCTTGCACCAGGCTGGACGAACTATGATAAACGGGTACTCTATAATACCTATGATGTAACCACTCAAGTAGGTAAGGGGGAAAATGTTGTGGGTGCAATTGTTGGCACCGGCTTTAGGTATATCAATCGGGAACGCTATAGAAAACTGGTTATTGCAGAAGCCTTTCCCATGCTTCGTATGATGCTGGTGATCCGGTATGATGACGGTAGTACCGCGGAAATTAAAACAGACGAAAGCTGGAAAACCACTGCGTCCGCGATTACTTTTAGTAGTATTTACGGGGGTGAAGATTATGATGCCAATCTGGAAACACCCGCCTGGGAAACTAAAGGCTTTGTGGCTTCCAAATGGAAGCCTGTGTTGGTTACAGATGGGCCTAAAGGGGAAATGTTCATTCAGGCAGATTATCCTTTGAGGGTGATGCAAAGTTTTAAAGTCAAGGAAGTAAAGAAGCTTGGAAAGAACAAGTTCCTGTACGACTTTGGTCAAAATGCCTCCGGAATTGTTCGTTTGGAAGTTAAAGGTTCCAAAGGCGATAAGATTAAGATTACACCTGCAGAGGTGCTTGATGAAAAAGGTTTGCCTTACCAAAATGCATCTGGTGGGCCGTATTACTTCAACTATATCCTCAAGGGTCAAGGGCTTGAAAGCTGGACACCAAGATTCAGTTATTATGGTTTCCGATATGCCATGGTAGAAGTTGAAAGTGAAAATACATGGACCGATAATGCGTTGAACATTCAATTACTGCATACCCGGAACAGCTCGCCAACGGTTGGTGCCTTTGAATGTTCCAACCCCTTGTTTAACCAGATCAATGGTTTAATAAACTGGGGCATAAAGAGCAATATGGCCAGCGTGGCTACAGATTGTCCGCATCGGGAGAAGCTTGGTTGGTTGGAACAGACCCACTTGATCGGTTCCTCGCTAAAGTACAACTATGATATCCTGAACTTATATAACAAGGTGATTGATGATATGATTGAAGGGCAGTTGCCGAATGGACTGGTTCCGGATATTGTACCGGAATATGTGCCTTTTGAGGGTGGCTTCCGCGATTCTCCGGAATGGGGCAGTGCTTCGATCATTATACCCTGGTACCTGTATCAATGGTATGGTGATGCTTCGATACTGAAGAAGTCTTACCCTATGATGAAGCGGTATCTCGCTTATCTGGGAACAAAGGCCGATCGGCATATCCTTAATCATGGATTAGGCGACTGGTTTGATCTGGGTCCGAAAGATCCAGGTGTATCACAGCTTACGCCAATTGCTTTAACGGCTACAGCGACTTATTTCTATGACGCAAAACTACTATCGGGGATTGCGGCCGCAATAGGCGAACAACAAGATGCCCGGAAATATGCGGAATTGGCTGCTGCGATCAAAGTTGCTTTCAATGGCAAGTTCCTGGATGAAAAAACAGGTGTATATGCTACAGGCAGTCAGACGAGTTATGCCATGCCGCTTTACATGGGGCTGGTCGATGAGCATTTGAAAGGCAAAGTGTCTAAGAACCTTAGAGATTCCATTTTGGCATACAATAAGGCACTTACGGCGGGGGATGTTGGCTATCGCTACCTCTTGCGTGCGCTTGAGGCAAATGGCGGTTCTCAGCTGATCTACGAAATGAATAATCGTGATGATGTGCCTGGCTACGGTTATCAATTAAAACATGGTGCCACTGCACTTACCGAATCCTGGCCGGCATTGAAATATGTGTCAAACAACCATATGATGCTTGGCCATTTGATGGAATGGCTTTATAGTGGATTGGCAGGTATTAAACAGCAGCCAGGGGATTTCGGCTTTAAGCAAATCCTGATCGAGCCAGCGCTGGTGGAAGGTTTGGACTGGGTTAATGCAAGCTATCAATCAATAAATGGCGATATCAAGGTGCGTTGGAAAAAGGAAGGTAAGCAGGTCCAGCTAACGCTGAACATACCCGCCAATACCTCCGCACGGGTACTCCTGCCGACCAAGGACTTGCAGGCTGTGCGTGAAAACGGCAAATCTATAGGGAGCGATCCAAATGTAAAAGCTGCTGGTAAGCAAGGAGATAAGCTTGCTTTTGATATCAGCTCCGGTACATATTCATTAACTTTTAATGAGCAGTCATGAAAATAAATAGCCTTTTCCGGTGGACTGGCGCTCTATTGCTGACGGCAGTTGGCTTAAGCGCTGTTGGACAACAAGCGGTAAAACCGCCAGGATCTTTCGCTGCCTTGGCGAAGCAGTTTAAAACGCCTGATAAACAGTTTGGTTCTGCACCGCTGTGGGTATGGAATGCCAACGTGACGAAAGGCAAGATCGACAGCATGCTGCTGGAATTCAAGGCAAATGCGTTTGGTGGTGTATTCGTGCACCCACGCCCGGGTCTGATCACACCTTATCTTTCCAAAAGCTGGAGTGATTTATATCAATACACCGTACAACGCGGGAAAGCCCTGGGGCTGGAAGTGTGGATCTATGATGAGAACTCCTATCCAAGCGGCTTTGCAGGTGGGCATGTGCCTGAAGCCATGCCGGAGTCCTACAATCAGGGGCAAATGCTGCATCTGCGAAAAGCAGATCAAGTAGGACCTGCGGATAAGGTGTTCTTAGCATTAAAATCCACTGGGTCTGGCTTTCAAAAGGTAGACCCAGGGGCAAAGCAAGAGAAAGGGAGCTACTATCTTTTTGAAAAACAGCAATATGAACGAACACCATGGTATGGAGGTTATTCTTATGTAGATCTGATGGTAAAAGGCGTTACGGAGAAGTTTATCGAGGTTACGATGAAGGGTTATGAACAGTCCTTCGGAAATGAATTTGGAAAAACCGTTCCGGGTATCTTTACGGATGAGCCAAATATTGAGGTGCAAGGCTCGGGTAACATCCGATGGACACCAGATTTGTTCGAAGTGTTCAAAGCCCGCTGGGGCTATGATCTGGAGACGCATTTGCCATCATTGTTTGAAGAAGTTGGCGACTGGAAAAAGGTACGGCATAACTACTATCAGGTGCTGCTGCAGCTTTTCATAGATCGTTGGTCTAAACCCTGGCAACAGTATACCAATGCTAAAAACCTGGAATGGACTGGCCATTATTGGGAACATGGATGGCCAAACCCGAACCATGGCGGTGACAATATGGCAATGTATGCCTGGCACCAGCGTCCGGGAATAGATATGCTTTTTAACCAGTTTGATGAGGAAAGTGCGAATGCGCAGTTCGGTAATGTGCGGGCAGTGAAAGAGTTGGCCAGTGTCGCCAATCAACTTGGAAAGAAACGAACGCTAAGTGAAACCTACGGCGGCGGCGGCTGGGAGCTTACTTTTCAGGATCTCAAGCGACTGGGCGATTGGGAGTTTGTGCTTGGTGTGAATTCGCTTAACCAGCATCTTGCCTATATGACACTGGTTGGTGCCAGGAAGTACGATTATCCGCAATCGTTCTCTTATCATAATCCCTGGTGGCCGCATTATGAACCCTTAAACAGGTACTTCTCCAGGTTATCGCTGGCCCTGTCCAGCGGAAACCAGGTTAATGATATCCTTATTCTGGAACCTACTACGGCAACCTGGATGTATTCGGCCTATGAGAAACCAAATGCGCGGCGGAACGAGATTGGACAACAATTCCAATCTTTTGTAACCCGACTGGAGAAGCAACAGCTGGAGTATGACCTGGGTTCAGAAAACATCATTAAAGATCATGGAAAAGTAGCTAAAAATATGTTTGTGGTAGGTAACCGGCAGTACTCCAAAGTCATCCTTCCCCCTGGAATGGAGAACCTGGACCAAAGTACTGCTGGCTTACTTAAAAAATTCGTTCAGCAAGGTGGCGAACTGATTGTATTGGAGCAGGTAAAGTATGTTGAGGGCAGCCCTGCAGCTGAAGCACTTACTGACATCAATAAGAAAGGACGTCAGGAAGGGTCGAATGATGCTGCATTGTTGCAAAGCCTGAAAAGCAAAACGTTGTCCTTTGATCAAGCTAGCCTGACGAAGGGGAAGTTATATCACCACCGTCGAGTGCTTAGCGATGGTGAACTGCTCTTTTTGGTGAACTCGAGTTTAGAGGAACCGGTAAATGGCAGTTTTCAGGTGAACCAAAAGCAGGTTGTGCTGCTTGACCTGATGACCGGTGAACGGTACCGTTACCCAACTACCGCATCCGGTGCTTCGACGCAGGTGAAATTTGACCTTCCTACTGCTGGAAGTATGCTGTTTTTTCTTTCGGATGCAAAAATGGATGACAATCCTGTTTATCAGCTGCCCAAAGCGAATTCAGGAAAGGAGATTACCGCTTCGACCACAGTTAAATACATGGAACCGAATGTACTCACGCTCGACTTTGTAGACGTAAATTTAGGTGCTGCGACATTAAAAGATATGCAGGTCTATCACGCCTCTGACACCATATTTAAACACTTTGGGTTTACTGACGGTAATCCATGGAACACTTCAGTACAGTACAAGGATAACATCATTAAACGGGATACACTAACCTCAGGCGGCTTCAGTGTAGATTACCATTTTAATGTTGATGGGCAGGTTGATCTTAGATCCATTCAGCTTGCTATTGAAAGACCATGGTTATGGACTGTTGAATTAAATGGGACGACGATAAAGGCAAACGGTGGAAGCTGGTATCTGGATAAGGAAATATTAAGATTTGATGTCGGTACCTTGATGAAGGCTGGACAAAATACGCTGCGGTTGAAGTCTGAGCGGATGCGTGTATATTCGGAGGTAGAGCCTGTTTATGTGCTCGGAAATTTCGACCTTAAAGCAGCAGCAAAAGGATTTGACATCATTCCTGCCACAGCAGCAAAAATTGGTAGCTGGAAGTCAATGGGGCGACCGATGTACGGCAAGCTGACGAGCTACAGTAAAACACTGAAGGCGGTTGCTGGAAAGAGCTATCAAGTAAGCTTAAAGGAATGGAAAGGTACAGCTGCAATCTTATTTGTCAACGGCGAAAAAGTTGCTGATTTAAGTTATGCACCATATGCATTTACGCTTAAAGGGCTGAAGTCGGGTAATAACCTTGTGGAAATACAGGTAATCGGAAGCCTGAAGAATACTTTGGGTCCGCATCATAATCGTCCTAAACCCGGACTCGTTAGTCCTTGGTTGTGGCGGGGAGTGAAAAGCTTTCCTTCCGGATCTGAATATGATCTATATGAATATGGTCTTTTACAAGATTTTCAAATCACAGCGCTTAACTAATATGTTTGAAGGAAATGAGATGGCAGTCCAACAGGGCCTGCAGCCGCTTCAGTTTCAGCCGCTAAATTTCAAAGTTGGCTTGTTTGGAATTGGCCTTGAGGCCTACTGGGCGCAATTTGAGGGGCTGAAAGAACGGTTGGATGGCTACCTTGGCCAGGTGGAAACACAGCTTCGCAGCTTCCATCCGGAAGTCTTCAATCTGGGCATGATCGATACCATAGATAAGGCCTTTGATGCCGGAACGGCTTTCAGGACTGCTGATGTAGACATCATATTTCTTTATGTATCCACCTATGCCTTGTCGGCCACGGTATTTCCGGTGATCCGGAAAGCAAATGTGCCGGTGATTGTGCTAAACCTGGCACCGGAGCAGGCCATTGACTACAAATCTTTCAATGACATGCAAGATCGGGTGAAGCAAACCGGAACATGGCTGGCTTACTGTTCTTCCTGCAGCGTTCCGGAGCTGGCTAATGTTTTTCAACGGGCAAACCTGAAGTTTCATCAGGTTACCGGGCTTCTGGATTCGGAAGATATTTGTTGGAAAGCGGTTGAAGCCTGGATACAGGCTGCCAGGGTGGCTAAGGTGTTGCAGTTTAATCGGATGGGTTGTCTGGGACATTACTATAGTGGTATGATGGACATCTACACCGACTGTACCCGGCAGCTAGTGGCTTTCGGCGGACATATGGAGCTGCTCGAAGTGGAGGAGCTTGAGGCCCTAAGGGATGCGGTAAACCTGAATGAAATAGCGGCTCGGCTGAAGCTGTTTGATGCTTTGTTTGACATACAGGAAGATTGTTCAGCAGAAGATCTGGAAATGGCTGCACGAACATCTGTTGCATTGGACCAGATGGCGGCGAAATACAAGCTCGGGTCCATCGCCTACTACTACAAAGGCACTGGTAATGCAGCCAATGAAGAAGCGATCAGTTCCATTATTCTAGGGAATTCCTTACTTACCGCCCGGGGCATTCCTGTTGCAGGTGAATATGAAATCAAGAATGTGCAAGCCATGAAGATCATGGATGCATTTGGTGCAGGAGGATCTTTCTCCGAATTCTATGCCATGGATTACAAAGATGATGTGGTACTGCTGGGGCATGATGGCCCTGGTCACATCCGGATTGCAGAAGGGAAGATCAAGGTGAGGCCTTTGCGGGTCTACCATGGAAAAGTCGGCTCCGGACTATCCATAGAAATGATGGTAAANNAAAGAATGGTCCGGTGACTTTACTCTCGGTTGTAGAAAAAGATGCGGGGCTCTTGCTCTTAGTTGCAGAAGGGCATTCTGTTGCAGGACCAATATTGGAGATTGGCAATACCAATAGCCGGTACAAGTTTGAGGGTGGCATCAGAAATTTTGTTGAGGCCTGGAACAGCCATGGACCGGCGCACCACTGCGCTATCGGCATCGGGCACCTGGCGCACAAGATCAAAAAATTAGGCGCAATACTGGACATCCCCGTTGTTCAGGTTTGCTAAGACATTGAATGAATATTAATTTTTAAACGATATACAAATGAAGGTTTTTTATACAATGTTGTTGCTTATCGGCGCTAGTACGGCAGTTCAGGCGCAGAAAGTTAAACCAAGCATACAGGATAAGTTTTTCGCTGCAAACTATAGTCAGGTTAAAGGTCATATTGGTGAAAAGCTGGATCAGTCTTACGAGAACAGGATCCTGGTTCAGGATATTGAACATCTGGTTGCTCCATTCCGCAACCGCAATGAATCGCGGATGTGGCAGAGTGAGTTTTGGGGTAAATATGTGACATCAGCGGTGCTTGCTTATAAATACCGTCCTGAGCCGGCTATGATGAACATTCTGAAGCAGGCTGTCGCAGGGCTGATCGCCACGCAAACGCCCGACGGTTATATCGGCAACTATAGTCCTGAGCACCATCTGGAACAATGGGACATTTGGGGCAGGAAGTATTCTATGCTCGGTTTGTTGGATTATCATGAGCTGACGCGCGATCAGGCAAGCCTGGCGGCGGCGGCTAAAGTTGCAGATCATCTGATGAAGGAAATTGCCGATCAGGATGGTCTTATTGTAAACAAAGGGAACTATCGTGGGATGGCTGCATCTTCGGTACTTGAGCCTATGGTGAAGTTGTACAGGCTTACCGGCAAGGATAAATATTTAGATTTTGCCAAAGAGATTGTACGTCAGTGGGAAACGCCGGAAGGGCCGAATTTGATCAGCAAGGCGGGTAAGGATGTGAGCAGCCGCTTTCCAAGACCGGCATCCTGGTACAGCCTGGAGCAGGGGCAGAAAGCCTATGAAATGATGTCCTGTTATGAAGGTTTGCTGGAGCTGTATCGGATTACCGGAGCGCCCGAGTACAAAGCCGCCGTGGAACAAACCTGGCAGAATATTAAAGACACGGAGATCAATGTCGCCGGCTCAGGTGCATCGGAAGAAATGTGGTTTGGCGGGCAGAAAAGGCAGACATTGCCAGTGGCGCACTTCCAGGAAACCTGTGTAACGGCCACCTGGATTAAACTCAATCAGCAGCTGCTACGATTAACCGGAGACGCGAAATATGCAGATGAAATTGAGAAATCTTACTACAATGCTTTACTTGGAGCATTGAACCATGATGCTTCCGAGTGGGCGAAGTATACCCCCTTGAATGGACGCAGATTGCCCGGCAGTGGGCAGTGTGGCATGAACCTGAATTGCTGCGACGCCAGTGGACCACGAGGTCAGTTTACCTTGCCACTAACCACGGTAATGGGCACAAGTGATGGTATGGCTGTGAACTTTTACGTAGCGGGAGCCTATTCACTCACTACCCCTAAGGGTAAGAAGGTTGTACTGAAGCAGCAAACTGAGTATCCGGTTTCGGGAGAGATAAAGCTCAGTATGGATCTTGCAAAAGCAGAAGACATGACCTTGCAGCTGCGTATACCGGAATGGAGTGAAATTAGTGAGGTGTATGTTAATGATGAACCGGTTAGTGGTTTAAAGGCTGGATCATCGCTGAAGATCAAGAGGAACTGGTCTTCAAAGGATGTAGTCCGTGTGAAATTGGACATGCGTGGTCGGATAGAGTGGCATGATGCTAATGGCCGGTTTGCCGCGATATACCGCGGGCCGGTGGTGTTGTCGCGCGACACGCGTTTTGCTGGTCCGGATCTGATCACGGCGAATCGCCCGGTAGTGGATAAAGCAGGTTACTTTGAGCTGCGCCCGGTGACGAATTCAGGTGCGGATCTATGGATGCATTACAAGGGTAGCTTTGTACCCGAGTCTTACATGGAAGTTGCTGCGAACCCAATTGAGATCGATCTGGTAGATTATGCATCCGCAGGAAACAGCACGCAAAATCCCACTTTTGCAGTATGGCTGCGGCAGTTGTTTAGTAACAGGGATTAAAAATGTTACACAGGATCAGACCATCATAGCCCCTTTCAGGACGGCACAGGTTGCTACTTAGCACCAAAGGTAGTAGATTGTCTCCTTAATTGAATATGATGAAGTCTAACGTTTTTAAGCTGTTCTCCCTGTGTGTTTTGCTCCTGCCCTTTGGCGCTACTGCTGACGACAAAGTTGCTGCTCCATACGCATTGATGTGTGAGCATTTAAACCGTCCGATCGGCGTGGATGAGGCAAGTCCCCGCCTATCCTGGAAGCTGAATGACAGCAGACGGGGTGCTAAACAAACCGCCTACAGGCTTTACGTAGGTCGTGATTCTGCGGCCCTGGTTCAAGGTAAGGCAGATGCCTGGGACACGCAAAAAGTAAATGCAGATCAAAGTCTGCTGCGGTATCAGGGCGCTGCATTGCAGCCCTTCACGAAGTACTACTGGCTGGTGCAGATCTGGGACAAAGATGGAAAACCTGCAAGCAGCCCGGTAAGTAGCTTTGAAACAGGCATGATGAGCATGGCCAACTGGCAGGGCACCTGGATCAGTGATGGCAATAACATTGATAAGCGCCCGGTACCTTATTTCAGGAAGGTTTTCAATCCGGAAAACAAGAAGATTAAATCTGCAAGAGCATATATCGCTGCCGCAGGATTATATGAACTCTATTTGAATGGTGAAAAGGTCGGAAATCATCGGCTGGACCCTATGTATACCAGGTTTGACCGCCGGAACCTGTATTTAACCTATGATGTAACAGCACAGCTTAAAGCGGGCAAAAATGCTATTGGTGTTTTGCTTGGAAATGGTTGGTACAACATGCAGTCTATAGCGGTTTGGAACTTTGATACGGCACCGTGGCGTGCAAGACCGACCTTCTGTATGGACCTGCGTATTACCTATGAGGATGGAACAAGCTCNNCGGTGGTGAAAACGGATGGCGATTGGAAGACAAGCGCCGGACCTGTTGTTTTTAACAGCATCTATACCGCAGAGCATTACGATGCCCGCCTGGAGCAGAAAGGATGGAATACAGCAGATTTTGATGATCAGAAATGGCGCGGGGTGAGCCTTCGTGCAGCACCTTCAACACAAGTGGTTTCGCAGCTGATGCATCCCATTCGGGATGTGCAAACCATTCCTGCACAAAGCCTGAAAGTTTTTAATGATACCACCTATGTATTTGATCTGGGTAGAAATATTGCAGGTGTTACGCAGATATCCGTTCAGGGACCTGCAGGTACCGTAGTCCGCATTAAGCATGGGGAACGACTGTTGCCGGATGGAAGGGTAGACTTATCTAATATTGACGTTTACTACCGTCCGAAGGACAATTCTGATCCTTTCCAAACAGACCTTTTTACGTTGAAAGGTGAAGGTATAGAAACGTTTAAGCCTAAATTCAACTATAAAGGCTTCCAATATGTGGAGGTAACCAGCAGCAAACCGATTAAGATCGATAAATCCGGGATCACTGGATATTTCATGCACAGTGATGTACCAGTGGCGGGTAAAATCAACTCCTCAAGTACGCTGGTTAACAAACTTTGGGCAGCAACCAACAATTCCTATCTATCGAATTTATATGGCTATCCTACAGATTGTCCGCAGCGGGAGAAGAATGGCTGGACAGGTGATGGCCATTTCGCCATTGAAAGTGGCTTGTACAACTTTGACGGGATTACGGTTTATGAAAAATGGCTGGGCGACCACCGGGATGAACAACAGCCGAATGGTGTGTTACCGGATATTATTCCGACAGGTGGCTGGGGATATGGAACGGCGAATGGGACAGACTGGACCAGCACCATTGCCATTATTCCCTGGAATGTTTACCTGTTCTATGGTGATTCCAAGTTATTTGAGGACAGCTATGAGCCCATTAAGAAATACCTGAACTATGTAGAGCGGATCAGTCCGGAAGGCCTGACAACCTTCGGTCGTGGAGACTGGGTGCCTGTAAAATCAGAATCGCCATTAGAATATACATCTTCGGTATACTATTATGTTGACGCCGTAATCTTAAGCAAAGCTGCGGCCTTATTCAATAAGCCTGAAGATCAACGTTATTACAGCGCACTAGCGGAAAAGATCAAAGCGGCAATCAACAAGAAATACTTTAATGCACAAACCGCCATCTATGGCAGCGGACTGCAAACGGAACTGAGTGTGGCCTTACAATGGAAGATTGTTCCGGAAGGCATGGAGGCAAAAGTTGCAGAAAACCTTGCCAAGCGGGTTAAAGCAGATGGGAACCATTTGGATGTTGGCGTTTTGGGTGCGAAGGCGATCCTGAATGCGTTAAGTGAAAACGGACAGGCACAGGCGGCGTATCAGTTGGCGGTTCAGGATACCTATCCTTCATGGGGTTGGTGGATCGTAAATGGCGCTACTACCTTATATGAAAACTGGAACATCCAGGCAGAAAGGGATATCTCGCTAAATCACATGATGTTTGGAGAAATTGGCGGCTGGTTTTTTAAAGGACTTGGTGGTATTATGATCGACGAACAGCAGCCTGGATTTAAACATGTGTTGCTTAAGCCGAACTTCGTGCAAGGCCTTGATCATTTTGACGCGGAGCATGAAGGTCCTCATGGAAAAATCAAATCTTCCTGGAAAAGGCAAGGAAAGAAAGTAAGCTATACCGTAACGGTTCCGGCAAACTCCACCGCAACGGTGTATTTTCCGTTGCAACAGGGTCAGAAAGCCTACCAGGGTAAGGCTGCAGTTGATGCTGTTTTAACGCTGGACGCTGGAACGTACCAATTTGAAGTCCGGTAAGTATTTACAGGATGGAACAGGTTGCTCCATCCAATTCGGGTGACTAAATTAGGGATATGGCAGGCTGAGCAGCTGCCATATCCATTCGTAGCAAGCAATTACTGCTCAAAAGAATACTAACCAAAATAAACTTAATGAATCAAAAAAGGGTTTTTGCCGCTCTTTTTATGGCTGTATTGCTTGGTTTAGCCTTCAAGAGCCATAAAAGTTTTGTTCAACGGGACATTCCAGGTTCTTCATTGGCGGCGGGCTTTGTAAATCCGCCAGACTCCATTCAGACTTCAATCTACTGGTACTGGATGTCGGACAACATCTCCCGGGAGGGTGTGATCAAAGATCTGCATGCGATGAAGCAGATTGGCATCAACCGGGCATTCATTGGCAATATTGGTTATCCATCTACGCAATATGGAAAAGTAAAGTTGTTCTCGGAGGAGTGGTGGGACATTCTCCATACCGCACTGAAGACAGCTACAGCACTCAACATTGAAATAGGCATTTTTAATAGTCCGGGTTGGAGCCAATCCGGAGGGCCATGGATTAAGCCAGAACAATCCATGCGCTACCTGACCTCAACAGAATTAGCTGTTCGTGGTGGAAAGCGGATCAATGTTCAGCTGCCAACCCCCGCAGCAGATTTTCAGGATGTTCGTGTGCTTGCATTTAGAACTCCAGTGAATTATGGAAGCAATCTTTCTGCATTGAAGCCAAAGATCGTTACGAGTTCAGCCCTGCAAAATATACAAGCGCTGTTGGATGGGAATACTGCAACCGAAGTACTCATTCCTGCGACAGCAGATTTTACGATCGACTTTATCAGTGATAAACCCTTTACAGCCAGAAGTCTGGTGATTTATCCTGCTAAGCAAGAAGCGAAAGCAGAAGTGCTTTTGCAAGTTAAAACTGGTGGCACTTTTCAAACCCTTAAAGCATTTACGATAGACCGCAGCAACAGCAATTTGAATGTTGGCTTTGACCCATTTGGGCCTGTGGCGATTTCAATTCCAGCTACAACATCAAAACAATTTCGACTGGTGTTTTCAAACGGCAGTCCGAAGTTTGGTATTGCTGAAGTCACGCTGTCTGCCTCACCGAGCATTGAACGGTATACCGAAAAAACACTGGCCAAAATGTATCAGTCGCCATTGCCGTACTGGCAGGAGTATCAATGGGCGGCACAGCCAGTGGTTGATGATCCTGCCTTGCTGATTGATCCATCTGCGGTTTTAGACCTTTCGGATAAGCTTTCTGCAGGCGGTATGTTAAACTGGGATGCGCCGGCTGGCGATTGGACCATTATGCGCATGGGCATGGTGCCGACGAAAGTGCAGAACAGTCCTGCCTCGCCAGAGGGTACCGGGCTTGAGGTCGACAAGATGAGCAAAACACATGTAGAAAGTCATTTCAATGCCTTTCTGGGTGAAATCATAAAAAGGATTCCGGCGGCAGACCGCAAGACCTGGAAGGTTGCGGTAGAGGATAGTTATGAAACCGGAGGGCAGAACTGGACGGACGGTATGCTCAAAAAGTTTCAGGATGCCTTTGGGTATGACGCGCTGCCTTATTTGCCCGTGTTAAAAGGAAAAGTTGTTGGTAGTGCGGCGGTATCAGATCGTTTTCTATGGGACTTACGAAGGTTTATTGCGGATCGTGTAGCTTATGATTATGTAGGCGGTTTAAAGGCGGTAAGCAACAAACATGGACTACGTACCTGGCTGGAGAACTATGGGCATTGGGGATTTCCTGGGGAGTTTTTACAGTATGGAGGACAATCGGACGAAATTGGTGGTGAGTTCTGGAGTGAAGGCGAGCTCGGTAATATTGAAAACCGGGCCGCCTCTTCCGCAGCACACATCTACGGTAAGAACAAGGTGTCGGCAGAGTCCTTCACTGCAGGAGGCAAGGCTTATGCACGCTATCCGGCGTTGATGAAGCAGCGCGGCGATCGCTTTTTTACGGAAGGGATCAACAATACTTTATTGCACGTATTTATTCAGCAGCCAGATGACCAGTTGCAGCCCGGGATAAATGCAGATTTTGGCAACGAGTTTAATAGACATAACACCTGGTACAGCTATACGGACCTGTTTGTGAAATACCTGAAGCGTGCAAACCTGATGTTACAACAGGGTTTGTATACTGCAGATGTAGCCTATTTTATTGGTGAAGATGCACCAAAGATGACTGGTGTGACCGACCCGGAAATGCCTGCAGGTTACGCTTTCGATTACATCAATGGAGAAGTACTTCGCGACCGGGTACGGGTAAAAGACGGCAAACTGGTGCTGCCCGATGGCATGTCGTACAGCATTTTAGTGTTCCCAAAGCTGGAAACCATGCGGCCGGAGTTGCTGCGTAAACTTGAAGCATTGGTACAGCAGGGTGCTACGATTCTGGGGCCTGCACCGCTTCGCTCTCCAAGCTTACAGCACTATCCTGCAGCGGATGAGGAGGTGCAAAAAATCGCAGGTCGTATGTGGGCTGGTTCAACAGGTTTAGGAACACAGGTACGTACTTACGGGAAGGGCCGGGTAATCACTGGCATGAATATGCAGCAGGCACTGGATCTATTGCGGATCAAGCCCGATTTTCATGCCGTGCCGCAAGACTCCCTGTTGTATATCCATCGGACAACCAGTACAAAAGATATTTATTTTATAAGTAACCAAAGTAGCGCAAAGCTTGCCGTGGATGCAGAGTTCAGGGTTTCAGGTAAGAAGCCACAGCTTTGGGATCCAGTAACGGGTAACATCAGGCAGCTGCCGCAATATACTTTCAAAGATTCGCTTACACGCATGCCTTTATCACTTGAACCGCTCGAGAGTGTATTTGTGGTGTTCGATGAGGAGTCAACGTCAAACATACCTGCAGCTGCCAGCGCAGAGAACTTTCCGGCAAAGTTGGCATTCGCGACCATCAACACGCCATGGGAGGTTCAGTTTGATCCAAAAATGCGGGGACCTGAAAGAGCGGTCACTTTCAATAAACTGGAAGACTGGACCAGCAGCGCTGAGGAAAATATTCGACACTACTCCGGCACGGCCGTATATCGGAATCACTTTAAGTTGGGTAAACGCAACAAGGCTGAGCGTATTCTGATTGATCTTGGCGATGTGAAAGTGATGGCCAAAGTGAAGGTGAATGGGAACGCTGTAGGCGGTGTATGGACGGCACCATGGCAGTTGGATATTACCGATGCTTTGGTGTCCGGAACGAACACGATTGAAATTAGTGTTGTGAATACCTGGGTGAACCGCCTGATTGGAGACAGTAAACTGCCGGCAGCAGAACGGAAAACCTGGACCAGTGTAAATCCTTACCGCCCGGACAGCAAGCTGGAACCTTCGGGATTGAAAGGGCCTGTGACCTTACTTAGCATTAAGTATTAACCTAATTGAAGAACATGAAGCACGGTTTTATATTCCTTATCTTATTATTCAGTATACATGCTTTCGGACAACTTCCACCTGTTTTCAGTGAAGCTTCCTATAAAGCAGAAAAGGATACCCGCGCTCGCGTTTACCTTTCACCTGTGAAAATCCTATGGCAGTCGGACCTTTCGGGAAAGTACATTCAAGGTGCTGAAAACCTGTTGAAGCAGGGGAACAGTCAGGCTGAACTGGTCAATAAAGATATGATTACCTTAAAAAGCGATGCGGAGGCCAAAACAGGTATACTGCTTGATTTTGGCAAAGAGCTTCATGGAGGGCTGCAACTGGTGACGGGTATGATGGAAAAGAATGTGCCCGTGAAAGTCAGGATACGTTTCGGCGAGTCTGCTTCTGAAGCCATGGCAGATATTGACACCCTGCTGGGCGCTACAAACGATCATGCAATTCGGGATTTCACGGTTGAACTACCCTGGCTGGGTACACTGGATATCGGCAATACAGGTTTCCGTTTTGTGCGCATTGATCTGGTAGATCCAAATACTACACTGCTATTGAAAGAGGTGCGAGCCATTTTTATCTTCAGGGACATTCCTTATGTGGGTTCCTTTAAAAGCAGCGATGAACGTTTAAACCAGATCTGGGCTACCGGTGCTTATACCGTGCATGTTAATATGCAGCAATATTTGTGGGATGGCATTAAACGGGACAGGCTGGTCTGGGTAGGTGACATGCACCCTGAGGTGATGACCATCAGTGCGGTTTTCGGGAACAATGAAGTTGTGCCGCGAAGTCTGGATCTGATCAAGGATGTGACCCCACTGCCTGCATGGATGAATGGCATCAGTTCTTATTCCATGTGGTGGATACGCATACAACGTTCCTGGTTCTTGTACCAGGGCGATATGGATTACTTGCGAAAGCAGCAAAGCTACCTTAAAGGCTTGCTGGAGCACCTAATCAGCAAAATCAAAGACAATAAGGAGAACCTGGATGGTATGCGGTTCATGGACTGGCCAACCTTCGAGAACAAGGCTGCGGTACATGCCGGTTTGCAAGCCATGATGGTTATGACGCTTACTGATGGGGCGGAGCTAAGCCGCATTTTGGGTGATGAAGAAACCGCCCGCAGCTGTGACGCAGCCGTGGTAAGTCTGAAGCAAGCGGTGCCAGATGCTGTAAACAATAAACAAGCGGCATCATTGCTGGCACTAGCAGGATTAATGCCAGCAAAACAGGCGAACACAGAAGTCCTATCCGTTGGTGGCACGCAGGGTTTTTCAACGTTCTATGGCTATTACATGCTGCAGGCAAAAGCATTGGCGGGGGACTATGATGGTGCTATAGAGAACATTAAAACTTATTGGGGTGGCATGCTGGACATGGGCGCCACCACCTTTTGGGAGGACTTTGATACGAGCTGGATGCGTGATGCAGCACGCATTGATGAGCTGGTGCCGGAGGGTAAAATAGATATCCACGCAAGTTATGGTGCCTTCAGCTATAAAAAGCTGCGCCATAGTTTGTCGCATGGCTGGGCCTCTGGTCCAACCTCCTGGTTAACAGAACATGTGCTTGGTGTTAAGGTTCTGGAGCCTGGGAGTAAGGTCATCCGGATTGAACCGCATTTGGGTTCATTAACCTTTGTTGAAGGTACCTTCCCGACCCCTAAAGGCGTGGTTAGCATCAAGCATACACGCATGAAAAACGGGGAAATCAAGACGATAGTAAAAGCCCCTAAGGGCATCAAGGTAATCAAATAACATAAAGGGTTTAAAGATGAAAACAGTTGACTTTTTTAATTTAATCCATATCGATGAGTATTCTGCCACACCTAAATACCTGCAGTTAAGTGACTCGATCATTGAAGCTATTGAAGATGGAAAACTGCAGAAGAACGATGTGCTGCCTTCCATCAACGAGTTGAGTTATATTCTGGAGATCTCCCGGGACACGGCAGAGAAAGGATATAAGTACCTGAAGAAAAAAGGTGTGATCGTGTCTGTACCTGGCAAAGGTTACTATATCGGGCAGACAGATTTTAAAAAGAAGATCAAGATCTTTCTGCTGTTTAATAAGCTCTCCGTGCATAAGAAAATCATTTTCGACTCTTTCGTAGCTGCATTAGGGGAGGAAGCGGTGATACACTTTTATGTTTATAATAATGATTTCGCAATCTTCAAAAAGCTGATCCAGAACCGCCGGACGGATTATAGTCATTATGTGATCATTCCGCATTTTGTTGAAGGCGGTGATGCTGCGGCAGAGATCATCAACACGCTTCCTAAAGAGAAACTTATTCTGATCGATAAGAAGGTTGCAGGTGTGTGTGGCAACTATTCGGCGATTTATGAAAACTTTGAGAAAGACATCTACAATGCGCTAACCCAAGCCAAAGAAGCGCTGGCAAAATACCATACCTTGAAGTTAATCTTTCCGAAGCGAAGCTATTTCCCGCAGGAGATTATGAATGGCTTTAGGTTGTTCTGCCAGCAGTATGCCTTTGGGCACCATATTGTGCATGACATTAAAAATGAGCCGATTGGTGAAGGAGAGGTGTACATCAACCTGATGGAAGATGACCTGGTGGTACTTATTGAGAAAATTATCTCACAAGGGCTGCAGCTTGGATCGGATGTAGGCGTAATATCCTACAATGAAACACCGCTGAAGAAGTTCCTGCTGAACGGTATTACCACAATATCTACGGATTTTCAATTGATGGGAACGCTCGCTGCAGAGATCATCAAGAGTCAGCGGCGACAGGATCAGGAGGCTCCATTCAGCCTAACGTTAAGACCTTCCCTGTAAAGTCCACCATGCATGATGGTGCATGACAGTTCATTAACGTTGCTTTATTAATTTGTGCTTACAAACGAATTCTAATCAAATATTTATACATGGGAGCATTTTTTGGTGTCTTATTCCATTTCATTGGAGGTTTTGCTTCCGGCAGTTTTTACATTCCCTATAAGAAAGTTAAAGGCTGGGCCTGGGAAAGTTATTGGATAATTGGCGGTTTGTTTTCATGGCTGATCGTGCCACCGCTTGCAGCTTACCTAACCATTCCTGGTTTTACAGATATCATTGCAGCTACCGATGGCGGTATCCTGGGTCTTACTTATTTCTTCGGGGTGCTTTGGGGTATTGGCGGATTGACCTACGGTTTAGGGGTGCGTTATTTAGGTGTTTCTCTTGGCAGTTCAATCATCTTAGGCTTGTGCTCCGTTTTTGGTGCCTTGATTCCCTCTATCTACTACAATTTTAATCCAAAAGCAGGTAAGGACTCATTTTCGGATTTGATCAGCAATAGCTGGGGACAATGGGTGCTGTTTGGTATATTGATCTGTGTGCTTGGCATTGTGATTTGTGGTAAAGCAGGTTTAATGAAGGAACGGGACCTGAGCAATAAAGGTCATGTGCTGGAAAGTACAGAATTTAAGATCGGCCTGGGTCTTTTTGTTTCGGTGGTTTCCGGCGTGCTGAGTGCCTGTATGGCTTTCGGTATTGATGCCGGAAAAGACATGGCCGATACTGCGAATGTTGCCTGGAAGGCCGCAAATCCCGAACAAGGTGAGTTTCTGTTTCAAAATAATGTTTCCTATGTAGTCATTTTGCTGGGTGGTCTAACTACGAATTTCCTCTGGTGTATGGCACTCAATATCAGGAACAAAACCTTCGGTGATTATGTTAATTCAGAAACGCCGCTCCTGAAAAACTATGTCTTTTCGGCTCTAGCCGGTACCACCTGGTTTCTACAGTTCTTCTTCTATGGAATGGGCGAAAGCAGGCTCGGAAATGGTGCCAGCTCATGGATCCTGCATATGGCTTTTATCATACTGATTGCAAACGTATGGGGACTGGTTTTAAAGGAATGGAAAGGCGTAACCCGGAAGACGTATTTCACGGTCATCACAGGCATTTTGTTTATCATTCTGTCCATCCTGATTGTGGGTTACGGGAATTCACTCAAATAGTTATTTAATGAACAATAATATGTCTGTAGATACCAACAAATTTAAACACGTAAGTTATTTATGGGATGAGACAGCGGCCGAAAGATATGCAGGTGATGAAGTAGGCCTACTGATTTATCGCTCAAACCTGCTTGGTGCTGACCTCCGTTTAACGAACTATGGAGGTGGGAATACCTCATGTAAAGTGCTTGCTAAAGATCCGCTCAGTGGTGCAGAAACGGAGGTGATGTGGATTAAAGGCTCGGGAGGGGATATTGGTACGCTGAAGAAAAGCGGGCTGGCAGCGCTCTATGTTGATCGCCTGCGCAGCTTGACCAATGTTTACCGCGGCCCGGAGCACGAAGATGAAATGGTTGAGTTATTCAACCACTGCATCTACGATCTTTCTTCCAAGGCACCTTCAATTGATACGCCATTGCATGGATTTCTTCCCTTTAAACATATTGATCACCTGCATCCAGACGCTGCCATCGCGATTGCGGCAGCTGAAGATGGCGAACGCATTACGCAGGAGCTGTTTGATGGAAAGATTGGCTGGGTAGACTGGAGGCGTCCGGGATTCGAACTTGGTCTGGAGCTGAAAGCATGCCTGGATCGGAATCCGGGTATCCGGGGCATTATGTTGGGCTCCCATGGACTGTTTACCTGGGGGGATACGGCTTATGAAAGTTATGTGAACACCCTGGAAGTCATTGAAATTTGTGCGGCTTACCTGGAAGAAAACTACGGTAAAAAAGGACCCATCTTCGGCGGACAAAGGCTTGAAGGTCTGGAAGCTGAACAGCGTAAAGCGCAGGCAGCAGCATTGGCACCGATTCTACGTGGCTTCTGTTCCAGTGAGCGGATGATGATCGGACATTTTACCGATGATGCCCGGGTACTTGAATTTATCAATTCCAATGATCTGGAGCGTCTGGCACCTCTGGGAACCAGCTGTCCCGATCACTTCCTGCGGACTAAAATCAGCCCGCTGGTGCTTGAACTACCACCGGAGCAAGATTTTTCAGATGCTGGTGCAATAAAAGCTGTTCTTGAACCTGCATTTGGCGTCTACCGGCAGATGTACCAGGAGTACTATGAAAGCTGCAAGCATGAAAACAGCCCGGCCATAAGGGATCGTAATCCGGTAATCATTCTTTATCCTGGCGTGGGTCTATTCTCCTTTTCGAAGGATAAGCAAACGGCCAGAGTTGCTGCGGAGTTTTACATCAATGCCATAAACGTGATGAAAGGTGCCGAGGCGATATCTTCCTATACCTCCCTGCCAAGACAGGAAGCATTCAATATAGAATACTGGCTTTTGGAGGAAGCTAAACTGCAACGTATGCCAAAGCCGAAACCCTTGTCAGGACGGGTGGCATTAATCACGGGCAGTGCTGGTGGAATTGGCAAAGCCGTCGCAAAGAAATTTATTGAAGAAGGCGCTGTTGTCGTTTTGAACGACATGAATGCAGAAAGGCTTGCGGAAACATCCACAGAATTTCAGACGCTTTATGGTAAAGATGCCTTCACCGCAATATTGCTTGATGTTACCCGGAATAAGCAGATCAAGGAAGCCATGCAAATGGCAGCCCTATGTTTTGGAGGTATAGATCTGGTGGTAAATAATGCAGGACTCTCCATCTCGAAGTCGATTGAAGAACATACTGACCACGATTGGGAACTGTTATACGATGTGTTGGTACATGGACAATTTAAGATCACGCAGGCTGCTATCGGCATTATGAAGAAGCAGGCGCTGGGTGGCGATATCATCAATATTGTAAGCAAGAACGCTCTTTTTTCCGGGCCGAATAATGCGGGCTATGGCTCTGCAAAGGCAGCACAGTTGCACCTAAGCAGGTTAAATGCTGCTGAACTTGGTTCAGACCATATCCGTGTGAATGTTGTAAACCCCGATGCGGTGATTTCTGACAGTAACATCTGGGCCGGTGGTTGGGCGGAGGGCCGTGCTAAAGCTTACGGCATTACCGTAGCGGAGTTGCCCGCTTATTATGCAAAAAGAACCCTTTTAAACGAGATCATCCTACCTTTAGATATCGCCAATGCATGTTTCGTCTTTGTAGGCGGACTGCTGAATAAATCAACCGGAAATGTCTTGAATGTGGATGGCGGTATCGCCAATGCCTTTTTAAGATAGATCATCAACCTTAAACCATGAAGTTATGACTATTGAAAAATATCAAATCGAACAAATAAATGGTGATGCGCTTAGCAAACATGAGAAGCGTTTTGAATTCCTGGCAACAGAGCTTCAGGATGTAGAAGCGATTATTCAGAAGCTTATCGATTTTCAGGTTGCTATTCCAAGCTGGGCATTAGGCACAGGAGGCACCCGCTTTGGTCGCTTTTCCGGTGGCGGTGAGCCTGGCAGTCTGGAAGAAAAGATTGAAGATATCGGCCTGTTGCATCAGCTTAATCGTTCCAGTGGAGCCATCTCGCTGCATATCCCATGGGATATCCCAAAGAACTACCAGGAGATCATAACACTTGCTGCACAGCAGGGCCTTCGCTTTGATGCCATGAATTCCAATACTTTTCAGGATCAGAAAGGACAGGGGCTAAGCTACAAATTCGGTTCACTGCAACATGTAGACAAGAGCGTACGCAAGCAGGCGATTGAACACAATATTGAAGTCATCAGGCACGGTGTTGAACTGGGCTCAGAATCGCTGACCGTCTGGCTGTCCGATGGTTCTTCTTTTCCGGGCCAGCTGAACTTCAGACGAGCCTTTGAAAATACGCTGGAAAGCCTTCAGGAGATCTATGCGGCATTACCCGCTAATTGGAAACTTTTCCTGGAGTACAAAGCTTTTGAACCCAACTTCTACTCCACAACCGTTGGTGATTGGGGGCAATCCTTACTTTATGTAAGTAAACTCGGACCACAGGCCTTTACGCTGGTCGATTTGGGCCACCACCTGCCGAATGCCAACATAGAACAGATCGTGGCCTTGTTACTGATGGAAGGTAAACTCGGCGGTTTCCACTTTAACGATTCCAAGTATGGAGACGACGACCTGACCACAGGCAGCATAAAACCCTACCAGCTGTTCCTGATCTTCAATGAACTGGTGGAAGGTATGGATGCCAGAGGTATGAACCATAACACGGATCTGGGCTGGATGATCGATGCTTCGCACAACGTTAAAGATCCATTGGAAGATCTACTACAATCTGTGGAAGCCATCATGATCGCCTATGCGCAGGCGCTCCTGGTGGATCGGCAGGCACTACAAAAAGCACAGATGGAGAATGATACGGTTACTGCACAGGAGCTGCTGCAAACGGTATTCAGAACGGATGTCCGTCCGCTGGTCGCTGAAGCAAGACGGCGTGCCGGAGGTGCTTTAGAACCGTTGAAGGTTTACCGGGATCTGCAGGTTCGAAATGAGCTGATCCGGAAGAGAGGTGCGGTTACAGTAGCAACAGGTTTATAGTATGGCGGGCTTACGGGTAATTGCAATTTTTGATGTTGGTAAAACGAACAAGAAGCTTTTCCTGTTCGATGAGCACTATCGCATTGTCTACGAGAAAACTGCACGCTTTTTGGAAACCCGGGATGAGGATGGTGATGTGTGTGAAAACCTGGATAGTATCAGGATTTCGGTTTTTGAGTCCTTGAATGAAGTGCTGCGGAACGAAGAGTATGAGTTGGTTGCGATTAATTTCTCTACCTACGGTGCAAGCCTGGTGTATCTGGATGAAAACGGTCAGCCTTTAACTCCCCTGTACAATTACCTGAAAGATTACCCATCCGAACTCGAACAGCAGTTTTATAACCAATATGGCGGCAAAACGCAGATTGCGCTGGAAACATCCTCGCCAGCATCTGGCAGTCTAAATGCCGGATTGCAACTATACCGGATCAAGTACCAGCATCCTGAAGTATTCAAGGAGATCAGGTATACCCTGCATTTGCCCCAATATGTGAGTTATCTGATTTCAGGAAAGATCTATTCCGATATGACCAGCATTGGTTGTCATACCCAGCTCTGGGATTTTCGGAAACAGCAGTACCACAACTGGGTGGTTCAGGAAGAATTAGACAAGCTACTGCCGCCCATCATGCGGTCTGATGAGGTGATCGAAACCACGTTCATGGGTAAACGCTACATCGTTGGTGCAGGACTTCATGATAGTTCCGCCGCATTGATTCCCTACCAGGCGAGCTTCTCGGAACCTTTTATTCTGCTGAGCACCGGTACCTGGTGCATCAGTATGAACCCTTTTAACGCTTCGCCCTTAACGGCCGAAGAGCTTGAGAATGACTGCTTGGCGTATATCGGTTATCATGGCAAGCCAGTAAAAGCTTCACGCTTATTTTCAGGCAATGAGCACGAGCAACAAGTAAAAAGAATTGCATCTGCATTTAATGTTGATGCGCTGANNCAGGTTAACCAACCAAAGTGCATCCTCTACTTCACTGGTTGGCAAATCTTCTGCTTTCGGAGAGCGGGATTTAGAGGCGTTCAGTAATGCAACGGAAGCCTATCATCAGCTGATACTGGACCTGGTTGATCTGCAGTTTAGATCTACAAGTCTGATCATGAATGGCACACCAATAAAAAAGATATTTGTTGATGGAGGGTTCAGTAAAAATGCCATCTACATGAATCTGCTTGCCCTGGCCTTTCCGTACATTGAGGTGTATGCCGCCGCTATGGCACAGGCTACGGCTTTAGGTACAGCGATTGCAATTCACAAGCATTGGAACAGAAAACCTCTGGCAAATGATATCATTGCATTAAAGTTCTATTCCGTGAAAAACCAAGTTTTATGAAGGTAGCCCTTTTCATACCATGTTATGTAGATCAGTTTTACCCAAAGGCTGCAATCGCCACACTGAAACTGCTGCAGGACTTAGGTGTTGAGCCGGTTTATCCGAGCGGACAAACCTGTTGCGGACAACCAATGGCAAACTCCGGTTTTGAACATCTGTCTACTGGTTGTAAAAAGCTCTTTATTGAGAATTTTGAGGATTTCGACTACATCGTTTCACCTTCGGGCAGCTGTGTACTTCACATTAAAGAACATCTAAAGGATGAAGCAAAACCAGAAACGGCGAAGCATATTCGTCAGCATACCTATGAGCTGGTTGAATTTTTAACGGATGTATTGAAGGTGGAAAAACTCCAGGCACGATTTCCTTACCGGGTTGGCTTACATCAAAGCTGTCACGGGCAACGCGGCCTGCATTTGTCGCAGATGTCTGAGCTGGTGGCGCCAGCTTTCTCCAAACCCGTACAGCTGCTGCAGATGGTAGAAGGTATCGAGCTGATCAACCTATCGCGCAACGATGAATGTTGTGGCTTCGGTGGTACTTTCTGCGTTGCAGAAGAGGCGGTATCAGCAAAGATGGGCCAGGACCGGGTCGCTGATCACCTCAAACACCATGCGGAATACATCACCTCATCAGACATGTCCTGTTTGATGCATATGGAAGGGATATTAAGAAGAAGGAAGAGTGCCGTTAAAGTGCTGCATATTGCAGAAATTCTGAACGCCAAATAACGTAACAAGATGAGTAAGCCGGAAAAAGATCATGCAGCGCTTTCAGATGTTTTTACGAAAGATACCGCCAGGGTAGACTGGCATGATGAAACGCTGTGGTGGATACGCGCCAAGCGCGATAATGCAGCGCAGCAGCTACCCGAATGGGAATTGTTGCGGGAGCAGGCTTCCAGGATAAAAGAAAACGTGCTCTCCAGGCTGGATACTTATTTACTGGAGTTTGAAGCACAAGCCGAAAAGAACGGGATCATTGTGCATTGGGCAAAAGATGCTGCTGCGCATAATCAGATCGTCTATGATATTCTTCAGCGCAGAGGCTTGAAGCACATGGTGAAAAGCAAGTCCATGCTTACGGAGGAATGTCACCTGAACGAGTTCCTCGCAGAAAAGGGCGTGGAGGTTATTGACTCTGATCTCGGCGAACGTATTGTACAGCTGGCTAAGGAGCCGCCAAGCCACATCGTACTGCCTTGCATTCATAAAAAGAAAGAGGAAATTGGTGAAATATTCTCAGAACATCTGGGTACACCTACAGGGGTCTCAGATCCAAAGATTCTAACGGAAACGGCGAGGAACCACTTGCGGGATGTGTTCTTGACTCGTAAAGTTGCACTTACCGGCGTCAACTTTGCAGTAGCGGAAACCGGAGAATTTGTGGTTTGCACAAATGAAGGTAACGCAGACATGGGCGCACATCTGGCTGAGGTACATATTGCAGCAATGGGGATTGAGAAGATCATTCCACAGCGAAAACACCTGGGCGTGTTCTTACGTCTTTTGACCCGCAGTGCTACCGGGCAACCAATCACTACCTATTCCAGTCATTATGCCAAACCGAGAGCAGGACAGGAGATGCATTTGATCCTGGTAGACAATGGCAGGAGCGATCAACTGGGCCGGGAAGACTTTCGGAACTCTTTGAAATGTATCCGCTGCGGCGCCTGCATGAACACCTGTCCGGTTTATCGGAGAAGCGGAGGTCATAGTTACCATACCGCAATAGCCGGACCGATAGGGTCCATACTAGCGCCGAATCTGGATATGGAGAAGTATGCAGATCTTCCTTTTGCATCAACATTATGCGGGTCATGCAGCAATGTATGTCCAGTGAAGATTGATATTCATAATCAGCTGTATAAATGGCGGCAGGTGCTTGTAAAAGCGGGGCATGTGGACCCAAAGAAGGTCGCAGCAATGAAGCTCATGAGCTTTACGCTTTCCAATACCAAGCGCTTTGTGCTGGCTGGAAAAGCAGGACGAATGGTCATGAAATATGCACCTTTTGCTGTGAACAATAGCCTGAATGTTTGGTACAAACAACGGGAGATGCCAGAACCACCAGCGGAGTCTTTCAGAGCCTGGTATAAAAAACAAGGAAACAATGAGTAAAGCAGAGATACTTGCAGCGATCCAGCGGAATAAACCGGCAATGGTGGAACTTCCCTTGCCATTCATCCCGGTCGCATCCGATAAACAAAGCCTTAAAGAATCGTTCTCGGGAATGGTTAATCAGATTGGTGGACAGGTACTGAGCGTTGCAGACTATGGGGAGATTGAAGCCTACGTACATGGGCATTTCCGAAGCGATGAACGCGTTGCTACAACGATTACAGAACTGCAGCCAGCGATTGAAAGCGTAGATCCAAAGGCCGATCCGCACGAGTTAGCGGATGTTAGTCTGGCCATTTTGCCGGGCCACTTTGGCGTTGCAGAGAATGCCGCAATTTGGCTAACCGATGATCAACTGGGCATAAGGGTGCTTCCCTTTATATGCCAGCATCTGGCCGTCGTATTAAAGCAAGATCAACTGGTCGCAAACATGCACCAAGCGTACGATCGCATCGGGCAAGCAATGCAGGCATTCGGGGTGTTTATAGCAGGTCCTTCCAAAACCGCAGATATTGAACAAAGCCTCGTTATCGGGGCACATGGCGCCAGGTCCTTGCTCGTTTTTATACTACCAGCCAGTGCAATTCTGGACTAACCCATAACCTGCTTCTCAGCTTGGTTAGTTGTTCGCAAGGGGTAACAAAGTGATTACAATTTCGACTCAGACGATTATGCTGTAGATTATTTTTAAATTCAATAAATGATGTCTAGAGATAATTGATGCGTTATCATCAAGTAATTTGCTTTTGGTTTATTGATCTTCCCGGCTAATGTTAGATTATCAACTATTTTCCGACGATGAATTGGTTCGCTTACTCCAGGCGCATGACCGCCGTGCTTTTACTGAAATTTACAGACGTTATGCCTCTGTGGTCTATAAAAATGCTTATAAATTATTGACCAACCGGGACGAGGTTATGGATATTGTCCATGATATATTTGCTTCTTTATGGCTTAAGCGGGAAGAAATCATCTTTAAAACCAACTTACCCGGTTATCTCTACATTTCAGCCCGAAATCAGGTGTTCAAAGTAATTGCACATCAACAGGTAAGCTCTAAATATTTAAACTTTATTGAGCCAGCTTCATCGATCTCTTCAGGCGATACGGATCATTTGGTTCGTAACAGGCAACTTGAAGCCATCATAGAGAATGAAATAGATGAACTTCCTGCTAAGATGCGCCAAATTTTGATTTTGAGCAGAAAATCGAATCTTAGCCACAAGGACATAGGGCTCGCGCTGAATATCTCTGAACATACCGTAAAAAAGCAGGTGAATAATGCCTTGAAAATTCTCCGGGTGAAATTGAGTACTTATTTGTCCTTGCTTGCAGCCTTATTTGTCGAAATATAAAATTTCATTTTTATCTACGCCTTACCTGCTTCTAAAAGGACTATAATATTAATGGTGCAGCTCAGCATCATAAGACATGGATAAAGAAGAAATAAAAGTACTTATTGCCAAATATCATGCAAAGCAATGTTCTGCTGAAGAAGCACGCCTGGTGGAGCAGTGGTACGACGATCTCATGAAGTCGCAAGTGGCAGATATTCCCGAGGACTTCGTAGAAAATGATCTCGCCACAGTATTAGGCCGGCTAGAGCATCATGACGGTAAAGATAAACATCAACGAAGTGCAACCAGATGGCTGGCAGTTGCGGCGTCAATTCTTGTGGTACTGTCGGTTGCATTCGCAACGTATACGGCTATTCAGAAAGATATTCCTCAGCAGCAAGTCGCCACGCGCATGAACAAAGTGCTGAATAAAGAAAAAGGCAAATCGATCTTATTGTTGGAAAATGGATTCAGGATAGACCTGGACCAGCTCGCAACAGGAGAGATTGCGAACATCGGATCAGTTTCCTTCGTTAAAGTGCGCACCGGCACAATCGCTTTGGTAGAAAAGCCAGGTGCAAATAAGCGTAGTGGCACTGCCCGGCAGAATCTACTCAGCACGCCTATCGGCGGGCAAATCGAGGTTATCCTGTCGGATGGAACCAAGGTATTCATGAATGCCGCCTCGGAGTTAAGATTTCCAACATCATTCTTAGGCCCGAACCGCATCGTTGAACTTTCTGGAGAAGGCTATTTTGAAGTTGCACAAAATAAACTGAAGCCGTTTAAAGTGAAAACCAACACCCAGGAAGTCGAGGTATTGGGTACACATTTTAACATCAACAGTTATGCAGATGAACCCACAACCAAAACTACGCTGATTGAAGGCAGTGTAAGCGTGTCGGTTAACCAGTCGAAAAAGGCAGCTATCCTAAAGCCTGGGCAGCAGTCCGTAATCAGCAGTAACCATGTTTTAGCGGTGACTAATGTTGATGCCGAAGCAGCAATAGCTTGGCGCCTTGGCCTTTTTCAATTTCAAGGCGCAGACATTCGGTTTGTGGCACGACAACTAGCACGCTGGTATGATGTGAAATTTGAAATTGACGGGAATGTCCCAGCCACAGAGTTATGGGGAGAAGTACATCGGAATGATAACGTCGAGAAAGCGCTGGAAATTCTAGACTTTTTCGAGTTTAAATATAGCGTCGCGGAAATCAACGGAGTTAAAACAATAAACATCAAAGCTAAATAATATGAATGTGCCTATGAACTGACCAGCATTTTGAACCAAGCCTGGAATATCTGTGCGGTATTCAGCTTGACGTATCCATGTAACCAAACGTGCTCCCTAGAAAGAGCAGATTTACCTCTAACCAAATATTAAATTATTAATTAATGAACGGAAACCGCTATTCAATGGCATCACTTATGCCATTATCGAAGTTTTTGCCAGATCTACATTTGTTCTCCAGACAGATCAACAAAGGCATTGCGCAGCATAAACAGCTGACCAGTTTATCTATTATGCTCGCTTTCTCTATTCAGGTGTCTGCTGCCGCGCAAGCACAACTGGTAACGCTGAACAAAAAGAACTTAGCTGTTGAGCAGGTGTTTAAGTTGATCAAACAGCAAACAGGTTATGTTTCGCTTTATGATGATAAGAACCTTGCCAGCAAAATTGTAAGTATTGATGTCAAAAATTCCACCGTAGATGAAGCGGTTCGCGAATGCTTGAAAGACATGCCATTCACCTTCAAAATCGTTAATAGGAATATCCTGATCAAACATACTCCCGATGAAAAGGAACTGCAGCCCGCATCTAAAAGTCAACAGGATAAAGTAATTAAAGGAAAGGTTGTCGACAATAAGAACAACCCCCTTCCTGGCGTAAGCGTGCGCGTAAAAGGGAGCACAATAGCTACAGTTACCAATGCTGACGGCGGTTATACCATTTCAACACCCTCCGGCGCGACCCTAATATTTACGATGATCGGATTTTCGGTACAGGAGATTCCGGTTGGTAATAGTCAAAATCTGAACATTACTTTGTTGGAAGAGTCCTCTGCACTAAATGAAGTTGTCGTAATCGGTTATGGAACACAGAAGAAAGCCAATATCACCACTGCTGTTTCGTCTGTCTCCGCTGAAAACATCAAGGAACGCCCTGCATTAAACTTTGGTGAAGCTATTGCAGGTCAAATGGCGGGTGTTCAGGTGCAGCAAACCGGTGGTGCGCCTGGTGGCGAAGGGCTCTCAATACGGGTCAGGGGTGTTGGGTCAATCACCCAATCCAGTGACCCGCTGTATGTAGTAGATGGCTACCCTATGGAAGGCAGCGCATTTAGGTTGCTGAACACTGCAGATATCGAGAGCGTTCAGGTACTGAAAGATGCTTCTTCCACGGCAATCTACGGTTCCAGGGGTGCAAACGGTGTGGTGATCGTGACCACAAAGAAGGGCAAAGTAGGCCCGCCAACCATCAACGTAAGTACCTTCGCGGGCTTCCAGCAAATCGGAAGCAAGATCGAAATGATGAATAGAGATCAGTATGTGGAGTGGTTCGTAGATGGCAGAAACCAGGCTTGGCTGGATGCAAAGGTCATTGATACGGATCCCGATCAAACGCCGCACAGTGCTTCAGATCCTAATTCAAGGCGTAATCTCTATTCAGGTGCGAGCACACAATACAATATACCAGATGGAACAGGTGGCTATAAATACAATTTCAGAGATCTGGCTTCAGTAGCGACCATGCCTGACAATGATTGGCAGGACCTTCTTTTTAGAACGGCACTTACCACCCAAAATGAAGTTTCCGTTTCTGGTGGCACCGAAAATACCCAATATACCTTTTCAGGTAGCTATGCGAAGCAGGAGGGAATTGTGCTGGGTACCAACTACGATCGTTTCAACTTCCGGTCGAACATTAATTCTAAGGTCAGCAAACGTATTACACTTGGTGCAAATTTGATGGCTTATACATCAAACGCGCGCGAACAGGAGAGTGGTAAATATTCGCCGGTGATGTTTGCGCTGCAGCTACCTTCCATATTCCCTTTGCGCAATGAGGACGGCACCTATGGTTCGATGGTTAGAAATCCAGAGATCCTTGCCGGAGATGTCACCAATCCGATCGGAGTTGCGGAGCAGGTCTTGAATACCAGAAAGCGCTATGGATGGCTAGGTACAGTTTCCGGAGAATTGGAAATTCTACAAAATCTTAAATACAAAGTCAATATTAATGGAGGTATTCAGGATAACCAGCAAAAGATATTTGAAGCGTCCTACATTGATTTTGATGCATCTAAAGGACCTCGTCCCGCCAGAGGCGTTAATCAGCGTGGAACAGACTATGATTGGGTGATTGAAAATACGCTGAATTATGCACAGACTTTTGGCGAGAAACATGTCTTGTCTGGTCTGATTGGTTATACAACACAGAAGCATTCATTCAACAACATGTTTGGCGAGGCACGTGGATTTGCAAATGATGAAATTAAAACCCTCAATGCAGGTACCATGTACGCCCTGACAAGTAATGACTCTGAATATTCCATGATCTCTTATTTAGGCCGCGTTAACTATGCATACAATGATAAGTACCTCCTGACAGCCACTTTTCGGGGTGATGGGTCATCGCGTTTCGGGATGAACAGACGCTGGGGTACATTTCCCTCGGTGTCTGCAGGTTGGAGAGTCTCACAGGAGAAGTTTATGCAGCGTTTTAAGCAGATCAGTGATCTAAAGATTCGTGCAGGTTATGGAATCGTCGGGAACAACAGAATTGGAGATTATTCTGCCATAGGACTTCTAAATTCAGGTTTTTATCCTACCGGAAATACGCTTCAAAATACAGCCAATCCAAATACGATGGAGAACATGGATCTGGGCTGGGAAAAAACCCGTCAATACAACCTTGGTTTCGAGCTGGGTATTGTAAATGACCGGATCAGAATTGAAGGTGATTTTTATGACAGCCAGTCTATCGATCTTTTGCTAAATGTACCGTTGCCGGTAATCACAGGTTATTCTACCCAAATCCAGAACATTGGAAAGGTACAAAACAGAGGTATGGAGTTTTTGGTGACAACCCGGAACTTAATCGGTGATTTTAAATGGAGCACAAACTTTAACATCTCTTTTAACAAGAATAAAGTCTTAGCAGTAGGCCCAGACAATCGTCCAATTTATGGGAGTGCACCAAATGCCAATAACGCATTTATAACCACAATTGGGGCGCCTATCGCAAGCTTCTATGGCTACAGGTATGAAGGTGTGTTTATGAGCCAGGAGGAACTGGATCGGTACCCGCATTTAAGTGCCGATAAAGTAGGTGACGGGCGTTATGCCGACCTGAATGGAGATGGTGTTCTTGATCAAAATGATAAAACCATTTTGGGAGATAATAATCCTGACTTCCTTGCGGGAATGACGAATAACTTCAGCTATAAGAACTTCTCCCTTGGCGTTCAGTTTACGGCCTCTTACGGCGCCAAACTATTTAGCTTCTACAAGCGGATGGTCGGAATTTATCATGGAGACCGGAACGGGATGATTGAGCAGGTTGATCGCTGGCGATCTCCAGAACAACCGGGTGATGGCGTACACTTCCGTGCTACCAGAACCCCATCAGGGTGGCAGCGTGATCCATCATCTGCGTGGATTCAAGATGCTTCATACTTGAGGTTGAGGAATGTCAATCTCGCTTATGACTTCAATAAATCCTTTGCAGAGAAGCTGCGCTTACGTGGACTTCGCGTATATGTTACCGGAACGAATTTATTTACGATCACCAAATACACGGGCTATGATCCAGAAACAAGTAGTGAAGGAACAGGACTTACCAAAGGTGGTGACTATCTGGGTTATCCAACCGCGCGTACTTTCATCTTCGGTGCAAACTTTACTTTTTAATTTTTAGCAATAAAAGTCTTACTCATATGAAAAAAGGTGTCTTTATTCTATTGGCCATCGTCATCAATCTTGTGTCTTGTAAAAAAGACTTTATTGATCTGACGCCCCCCTCAAACTTAAATGCGACTGCTTTTTATAAAACGCAGCAAGACATGAATCAGGCAACATTGTCTGCATACGGAAATCTTCGTGCACTATATAACGCAACTTATGTCAGAATTGGTGAGATCCGGTCTGATAATACCACATATTCCTGGCTTTCGGGAAACCCTGCCAATGAAAAAGGAATTGATGAATTCGCTTCTCCATTATTACCGGAGAATGGTTTCGTAGGCGAGCTCTGGGATGAGAGCTACAAAACCATCCTGCGCTGTAACATCGTGATCGGCAGAAGTGGTACGGCCACTTTCAGTGACGAGAAACTCAGAAACCAGTACATCGCAGAAGCTCGGTTTCTCCGTGCGCTGGTCTATTTCTGGTTAAACAGGTCCTTTGGTGGCTTTGGTTTGAACAACGAGCTGCTTGGACCTATAAAGGTGGACAAAGAACTCAGCCAGGCTGAAGCGTATGAACTGGGACGTGCACCGCTTGAAGAAGTATACAACTTTGTTGTGGATGACCTGAAGTTTGCAGAAGCAAACCTTCCTGAAAGCTATGGATCAACAGACAAAGGCCGGGTAACAAAAGCTGGAGCCAGTGCGTTACTGGGTAAAGTATATCTCACCATGGCAGGTTATCCATTAAACAAAGGGACTGAATATTACAACCTGGCCAGCCAGAAGTTACTCGAGGTCATCAATAACTCCATGTACGCCCTGGTGCCCAGCTATAAAGATCTGTTCGATGTGGCAAAAAAGAACAGTTCAGAGTCACTCTTCGAAGTTCAATATATGAAAGGGGCTCCAAATGCAGCCACTGGCAGTCCATGGAACAACAACTTCGCACCAAGATTCTCTGATAAAGAGGTTGTCCTTGTTGGTGATAAGGGCGGTGAAAATAGTCCTACCGGCGATATGTCCAAGGCTTATGAAGTAGGTGATCCAAGGAAGTATGTTTCCATGCGCGATGGTTGGGTAAATGCAAAAACCGGGGTTTTCCAAGCGGAACCGTATGTGTGCAAATACTATGATGTATCATCCAGTGGCTCAGATAACGGGAATAACTGGATCGAACTGCGCCTTGGAGATGTTTACCTGATGTATGCCGAAGCGCTTGTTCGTGCCGGAGGCGACCGGGCTACTGCTTTGTTATACCTGAATAAGATCAGGGCGCGGGCAAGGAATACGCCGGGTGATCCGCAAGCCCCAGGTAATCCGAACTTATTGCGTGATTACACAACAGCAGATTTCGCGAGCGATCAGGATTTGTTACGTGCCATTGAAAACGAACGCCGGGTGGAGCTGGCTTTTGAAAATCACCGTTGGTTTGATCTCGTTCGAACCGGTAGAGCACAGGAGGTGATGGTACGGGAACAGCAGGTAGATGGGTATAACGCGTTTACCTGGAGCGATAATGCTTTGGCTTATCCAATCCCGATGACCGTGATGCAATCTAACCCAGGAAAAATCATACAAAACAAAGGGTATACACAAATGTAATTAACCGCCAGTTCCACATGGGCTGGCGGCATATCTCATCTAGTAAATATTAATCATGTCTAAAAATTCAAGAAGAGCATTTATAAAAACACTGGCGATCGGTGGAGCGGCAATAACTGTCGGCAAGCAGGCTTTTGGAGGTGTTGGTGCCGGAATATCAGCAAAAAGCTACCGGAACATCATCGGTGCAAATGAAAGAGTGAACATGGCCGTAATCGGTGTGAATAGCCGGGGAAATACCATGAGCGGAACCATTGCCAGGCAAAAGTTTGCACAGGTTGTTACCGTCTGTGATGTCGATAAAAGGACCATTCCAAGAACGATGCAGACCATCGCTAAAGCTGGTCAAACAACAGTGCCTAAGTCTGAAAAGGACCTTAGAAGAGTGTTGGAAGACAAAGATGTGGATGCAATATTCACGGCTACGCCTGATCACTGGCATGCTCCGCTGACCATTATGGCCTGCCAGGCTGGTAAACATGTTTATGTAGAAAAGCCGTTAAGTCACAATCCCAGGGAAGGTGAAATGGCTGTTGCAGCTGCCCGGAAGTATAACGTCACGGTACAAATGGGTGCGCAGCGACGTTCTGCACCCACACTTACAAAAGGTATTCAGCTGTTGCATGAAGGGATAATCGGCAGGGTTTACCTGGCAAAAACATGGTATACAAATACCCGGAAAGAAACCTTTCTGAAGCCGGCCAATGTACCAGAATGGCTTGACTTTGATTTATGGCAAGGTCCTGCGCCACGTGTACCGTATAAAGACGGGCTGGTACATTACAATTGGCACTGGTTCTGGCATTGGGGAACCGGAGAGGCACTGAACAATGGAACCCATGAAGTGGATGTTGCACGTTGGGGCCTGGGGGTAGACTTTCCGACGCGTGTTAGTTCTTTAGGCGGACGCTACCAGTTTCAGGATGATTGGGAAACACCCGATACCCAGATTGTAACGCTGAATTATCCTGGCCGCATCTCATTGCTTTGGGAAAACAGGAGCTGTAATGGTAGAAAGGTTGAAGGCCAGGAGCGTGGGGTAATATTCTATGGAGAAAAAGGCAGCCTTGACACAGGAGAAGATGCTTACCAGATTTATGACCTCGATGGTAAGTTGGTTCAGGATGTGAAATCGAGTTCCAACGAAGGCGCTTTGGCTGGCAGGAATACGGCAAGCCCGAGTTTGAACATGGATAGCATGCACATGGCAGATTTTATAGATGCCATAAAGACCAGCAGGCGCCCGAACTGTGATGTAGAGTTAGGCCACAAGAGCGTTACCGCTATGCAACTCGCTAATATAGCCTGGAGAGTTGGCCGTGACCTGACCATTGATCCTAAAAACGGGCATATCATTGGCGACAAAGAAGCGCAAAAGCTTTGGGGTCGTGACTATGAAAAAGGCTGGGAACCTAAAATCTAAACAGGTTTGCAGGTGCCAATAGGCATTTCAAAGAAGCATATTCAACCGGGAGCTTTGCCAACAGAAAGCAGCGGGTTGAATATGCTTCTTTTGTGTTTTATGAAGCTGGTTTGTTTTCCAGCAATTTATGAACAACCTTGTTCAGTGTTAAACCCTGTACCAAGATTGAAAACACGACCACACAGAAGCTTGCAGTCAGGATCAACTCGCGGTAAGGAGAGGCTGGCAATGAAAGCGCCAGTGCTACGGAAATTCCACCGCGTAGTCCGCCCCAGGTTAGTATACCCACACTATTGTACTGGATGCTTAGCGAGCGCTTCAGAAAGGCGATTGGCAATACAATGCTTAACATTCTCGCGATCAGTAAAATTACAATCGCAAAAGCCCCGGCAACAAAGTAATCCAGGCTGAAAGATACCATCACCAGCTGCAAGCCAATCAACACAAAAAGTATGGTGTTCAGCAACTCGTCTAGCAAACCCCAGATGCGCTCCAGGTACTCATTGAGTCTGGATTCTTCATTGTCGCTGAAAGGTTTACTGCCGATCAGCAAACCTGCCGCCACAACTGCCAGCGGAATGGAAACGTGCAGCATGCTGCCCACCAGCGAAATCATCATCACCAGCGACAGCGAAATCATTACAATTGTTTGGAAGTCGCGGATAACACGCATCATCCGGTACGCTACAGCGCCAAGCAGCAATCCAAGCAGTAGTCCGCCGAAAACCTCCTGAGCAAAGAGTAAGCCCGTATGTGTCAGCGAGAATTGACTCCCTGGAGTGGCAGCAAGGTTAACGAAGGTGATAAACAGCACAATTCCAATCCCATCATTGAAAAGAGACTCTCCGTTTATAATGGTTTCTAGCCGGCTCGGCATTCTGGTGTTTTTCAACAGTGCGGCTACCGCTACAGCATCAGTGGGAGAGACCAATGCACCGAAAACCAGACAGTAGATCAAGGGTACATCATGACCGGCATAAGACAGCGTATAATGCAGTAATGCGGCAAATATGAGGGTTGATAGTAACACACCTACGGTGCTGATGACCAGCACACCCTGCAGGTTGGATTTTAGTTTTTTGATGTCGAAATGTAATGCACTTGCAAAAAGCAGGAAACCCAGTAAAATATCTAACAAGGTGCTTGAAAAATCGATGGAAGCACTGAGTTCCTGGATTAGTCGCGTGAAGTCGGGCAGCATCTTACCAGCAAAGATCGTGATCAATGCTGAGCCTATCGCCAGCAACATTACCCCGATTACGCCCGGTAATTTTATCCATCGTGCATTGATATAACTGAATATTGAACTGATCGTAAGTAAGGTGGTGATGACTGCGAAAAAATCCATATAGGCGACAAAATTGGGGTAAAATAGTGAATAAACAGGTATATAAACGTGCTGGTTTTCGGAAACAGTAATGTACCTTATTCTTACTTTTGTATAGGTTGCTGGAAACCGGTGTTTAGCAGTTACAATAAGTATTGATGAAAATGGAACGAAATGATGTTAAAAATCCAGGGATCATGAATTGGGATAATTCGTTGCAAGCATTTGAAAAACTGCCGGAATTGTATTTGATCCTTTCGCCCNNAACAGACGCCTGGCTTAATGCGATGGGGCTATCCAGAACCAGCGTCCAGATCAGTGATGTATCCAGCTTATTTAATCTGTACAACACCAGCAACGAATATCTAGCGAGCCGCATACTGCGGTCGCTGGATGAAGTTATTGCGCAGCGGGAAAGTCGCATTATTGATGCGCAGCAGATCCGCCACCGCTACTACGAAATCATACAAACGCCGGTGCTGAATGAGCGGCAGGAAATCGAATACATCATCCACAAGCTACTCGACATTACCAGGCTCATCAAAAAAGAAATTGAATTTGAACGTCGCATTGAGCAGGACGTAAAACGGCTTACAGATACCATCGATCTATTAACAAGGGTTGAAGAAGCCGGTAGCACAGGCAGTTACCAGCTGGATCTAAAAACCCAGCGCATCAGCTTCTCTGACGGTATGTACAGGCTACTCGGGTACCATCCAGGAAGTTTTGAACCTACATTCGAATTTCTAAAATCCCTATCCTATAAAAATGATGACCAGATCGTAAGTGACACGATTGCAGATGCGATTGCAAGAAAGGGCTCATACGAGTATACCAGGCGCATCTTTTATCCCAACGGGGAATTGCGTTACATCCTGAGCAAGGGAAAGGTGATCTCAGATCTGTCTGGCGAAAGCTTGTCAGTACTTGGTGTGTCGCATGACGTTACGGAGCAAAAACGTTCAAGCGAAGCGCTTCAGAAGGCGCATGAAGATCTACTGAAGAGCAATGCAATGCTACAATCTGTTTTTGACGCGACGATGATCGGGATGTCACTACTGAAGCCTCTTCGAAATGAACAGGGCGAAATCTTTGACTTTGAGATCATGCTGGTAAGTAGGGGACTTGAAAAGGAAACTGAACGTACTAATCTTGTCGGCAAGCATTATGCGGCAGAATATCCCGGAATAAAACCCGCAGGATTGTTTGACCGGATGTTGAAGGTCATGGAAACTGGTGAGCCTGAACAAATGGAGTANNTAAGAGGTGGTTCTCTTGTACCTTTGTAAAGCTCGACGACAGTCTGGTGGCTACAAACCTTGACATTACGCCCACTCGCGAGGCTGAGGCCAACATGCGCGCAATGGAAGAAAATCAAAAATCAGAGATTTTCAAAGCCAGCATTCGCACCCAGGAAGAGGAACGAAAACGCATTGCCGAAGATCTTCGCAACGGTATCGGCCAACTGCTATATGCCGTAAAAATAAACCTGAAACATGTAGAATCTGGTAGAGCGGTCAGTGACCCGGAAGGATTTCAGCGTTCTAAGCAGTACACAGACCGGATTCTGGCCGAGGCCATCAAGGAGATCCGCAGGCTGTCTCACCAAATGACACCAGCAATTCTGGAAGATTTCGGCCTGGAAGAAACCATTATCGAACTCTGCAAACAGTTCCGCCCGGTAATCGATATCTCTTGTCAGGTCACCGGAATAAAAAAAAGGCTCGACGCTTACCTGGAAGTATCTGTATATCGCATGGTGCAGGAACTGCTGATGAATGTAATCAACCACGCACAGGCCAGCGAAGCAATAATTGACATTAAGCAAACAGGTGCCACGCTGGAAGTTCTTGTTCAGGATAATGGTGTTGGTTTTAGCCTTTCCCAGGCCGGAAAAGAAAAACTTGGTCTGGCTACCCTCATGAACAAAGTGCGGCTGCTAAATGGCACAATCGATATTGAGGCTAATGCAGGCACAAAAGTGACCATCAACCTTCCCCTTTGAAGCAATTTGAGCTAAAATATTACAAGCTTTTGCCTGAATTTGTACGGTGTCCATGCTATATATTTGAAAATGTATAACTTTATTTGTTATTCGGGCTTGTAGGCTGACAATCACTGGATTGATCGGCTGCCCAATTAAAGCTATAATCAAATATAAAAATGGAGAGACGCTTAGCGATCAAACAAATATTATTCATGGCGGGTGGTATGGCACTGCTCCCATCCTGTTTAAGGGACTCCGGAAAATCATCAATTGCACTCGATAACATAGACGTAAGCCTGGATCAGGAACATCTGCTTGCCGAGATCTCGGAAACCATCATACCCGAAACCAAAACGCCTGGTGCCAAAAGCCTTAACCTGCATCTATTTACGCTGAAGATGTTGGACGACTGCTATGAAAAGGAAGATCAAAAATTATTCTTTGACGGCTTAGACGAGCTGCAGGACCGCGCTGATGCCCAGTTCTCCAGAAGCTTTCAGAAGCTGACGGTTCCGGAACGTGAGCAACTGCTTGTAGGCATCGAGAAAGATGAGCAGGCCCCTGCTGCAATCAAAAAGTTTTATGACATCATGAAATCTAAAACGATTGAAGGTTATATGAGCTCGAAATATGTCATGACCAACCTTATTGTCTGGGAATTGGTGCCAGGAAGATGGAATCCTTATTACGCTGTTAAATCTGCTTAATTCATAAATTATACAATGTCGAATATCAATATAGATAGCCAAAAAACGAATACTTATGATGTAATCGTAATTGGCTCCGGAATAAGTGGTGGTTGGGCGGCAAAAGAGTTCACGGAAAAAGGCTTTAAAACGCTGGTTCTGGAACGCGGACGCGATGTGCAGCACATCAAAGACTATCCTACCACAAACATGTACCCATACGAATTTGACCACCGTGGACAAATTCCGTTAGCCATCCAAAAAGAAAATCCAATTGCCAGCAGGTGTTATGTATTCCGTGAGGATGCCATGCACTTTGTGGTTAAGGACAATGAACACCCTTACCAGCAGGAAAAGCCTTTCGATTGGATCCGCGGCTACCAGGTTGGTGGTAAATCGTTGCTCTGGGCACGACAAACACAGCGTTGGAGCGACCTGGATTTCGAGGGACCTGCACGCGATGGCTTTGCCGTAGACTGGCCGATCCGCTATAAGGACATTGCACGCTGGTACAGCNNTATGCAGAACGCTTTGCTGGTATTGCCGGCAATAGAGATGGGCTTCAGGAGCTTCCCGATGGGGAGTTTCTACCTGGCTTTCCGCTAAATGCAGTGGAAGATTACTTTAAAGGTGTGGTAAGTAAGAAATACCCTAACCGTCATGTCATCAGTGCACGATGTGCACACTTGTCCAAACCTAACCAGATTCATCTGGACCAGGGTAGGGCCAAATGCCAGAACCGAACACTTTGTCAGCGCGGTTGTCCATTCGGAGGTTATTTCAGTAGCAACGCTTCTACTTTGCCCTGGGCCGCAAAAACAGGAAACCTCACCATGAGACCCAATTCAGTGGTGGAATCCATTATCTACGACGACAAAAAAGAACGAGCAACTGGTGTGCGTGTCATTGATACGAATACCAAGCAGGAGATGGAGTTCTATGCAAAAATCATCTTTGTGAATGCCGCGGCCTTAAACACCAATCTGATTCTTCTAAATTCAAAATCCAGCCGTTTCCCGAATGGTCTTGGAAACGACAGTGGTCAGCTGGGTAAGTTTGTGGCTTTCCATAACTACAGCGCAAGGATTAATGCAGAATATGATGGCTTGCTTAACTGGTCGACCGATGGCCGTAATCCTGCTGGCGGTGGTTATCTGCCAAGATTCCGCAACTTGCTTAAACAGGAAACGGATTTCAAACGTGGCTATGCTGCAGGATTTAGTGCCAGACGCTCCGTAAACCGCGACTCCAGTGGTGTTGGTGCAACGTTAAAGGATAATCTTGCTAAAGCACCTCTAGGACCATGGCAGGTGGGCTCGCACATGATGGGAGAAACCATTCCAAAAGAAGAAAACTTCGTGAGCCTGAGCAAAGATAAAAAAGATGCCTGGGGCGTACCCTTGTTGAATATCTCGGTAGACTATGATGAAAATGATCGCCTGATGAAGAAAGATTACATCGAACAGCTATCCGAAATGTTTACTGAAGCAGGTTTCAAGAATATAAAGGTAAATGATTCTTCACAAGCGCCAGGCCTGGACATTCATGAAATGGGTGGCGCAAGAATGGGACATGATCCAAAAACTTCCATCCTCAACAAATGGAACCAGGTGCATGCCTGTAAAAATGTATTTGTTACAGATGGTGCCTGTATGACTTCCACCTCTACACAAAATCCATCATTAACCTACATGGCACTTACTGCAAGAGCAGTAGACTACGCGGTTAAGTCAATCAATAAATTCGAGATATAATCTTTAGAGGAAGGAAATAGCCTGCTACACTATGTTTTCACATGGCGTAGCAGGCTATTTCTGTTTCAAGTGTAATATTTACGCTCAAAATAGATCAGCTCTAGCAATATACGTAGTTGAACTGAATAAGTACTATCTTTGCGGAAGTATTACCCGTAAGATGAAAAAGTGGTTGATTGGCCTTTGGCTTAGTGCGTTGTTGTTAATTGTAGGAAGCTTCTTTTGGTTTGATCAGCTGGTATACAGTCTGCCAACGCCAGTTCCTGCAGGTTACAAGAACGTCGCCACCGGTGAAAAGATCAACCTGCAACTTTCATTAAAACTCGACACCGGGAAGCCCACCTTTTTACATTTCTTCAATCCAGATTGCCCTTGTTCACGCTTTAACATCAGCGAGTTTAAAGCGCTTGCTCAGGAATATGAGCAGGAAATGAACTTTGTAGTCGTAATGATGACAGACAAAGCTTTCAAGGTGGAAGATGTAAAGAAACGCTTTGGTATTACCGTTCCAGTAGTCAAAGATCTTAATCTGGCACAAAGCTGCGGTGTTTATTCCACGCCCCAGGCAGTGGTGCTAAAGACCGGCAACGAACTGTATTACCGCGGCAACTATAACAGAACCAGGTATTGCACCGATGAACAAACTCGGTTTGCTAAACTGGCCGTAAAAAACCTACTCTTAAATCACGAAAACAAATTGGAGCCACTGGCCTTTAAAGCTTACGGTTGCTCTGTTCCTAATTGTTCAAATTAATGCCGCAAGTCACTACCCAGGCCCAGGATTTCATCTCTGGGGAATTTCTATCCGAGTATAAAACGGATGTAAAACGCCGCTCAGATAAACTCATCAATTACTTTCTCGGATTTTATTTCTTAGGGGGGCTTTATTTTGCTTCTTTTTATGATACCTGGAATATCGCTTTGGGTGTAGGTGGTATCTGTTTGTTGGCATACTACTCTACCAAGTGGTTTCTGCCGCAGTCTAGCCTGTATCAGTATGTTCTCAGCGTCTGTATGGGCATCTTTATGGCGCAGTTCATATTCCAGATGCATGGCATGTTTGAGATGCACTTCTTCGCATTCATCGGCAGTGCCATCCTAATTACCTATCAAAACTGGAAGCTGCAGATCCCCATGCTTTTGTTCGTAGGCGTGCACCATCTACTGTTAAACTATCTGCAAACTATTGGTGTGGACGAGGTATATTTTACCAGGCTCGAAGCACTTGAACTGCAAACCATGATCATACACCTGGTGCTCACTACGGTTATTTTCTTTACCTGCGGCCTATGGGCATACTATTTAAATAAATACAATGGTGCGCAAAGTGCCATGATGGCCCATATTGCAGAACGTAAAGCGCATGAAGAGGAGTTACACCTGCTGAACGCACAGTTGCAACAGTCTAATAGCGAAGCAATCCAAGCGCGTAAGTTGGCGGAAACGGCTGCGCAAGCCAAAAGTACCTTCCTGGCCACCATGAGCCATGAGATTCGTACCCCGATGAACGGGGTAATCGGAATGGCATCCCTGCTTAGTGAAACAAAGTTAACAGATGAACAGGCCGATTATGTGAACGTAATTAGTACCAGCGGAGATGCCTTGCTGAACGTGATCAACGATGTGCTGGACTACTCTAAGATCGAATCCGGACAGCTGGACCTGGAAGAACAAGCCTTTAACCTGCAGAAGATGGTTGAAGATGTAATTGATCTTTTCGCCATGCGCGCCGCCAACCTGAACATCGACCTGCTTTATGAAATTGATTACCGTATTCCAGACACGATTATCGCCGATAGTTACCGTATTCGGCAAGTGCTCGTAAACCTGATCAACAATGCCATCAAGTTTACGCACAAAGGGGAGGTCTATCTGAGGGTAAACCTGCAACATGTTGCAGCACATAAATTAGAGCTCTTGTTTGAAGTTCGCGACACCGGTATTGGAATTCCTAAGGACAAAATATCGAGGTTGTTTAAGGCCTTTTCACAAGTGGACTCCTCTAACACCCGTAAATATGGCGGCACTGGCTTAGGACTTGTCATCAGCGAGCGTCTGGTTCACCTGATGAATGGTAAATTGGATGTTAAGAGCACTGAAGGGCTGGGTTCTACATTCTCTTTCACCATCAGTTGTGCTGCCGGTGCCGAGCGTGTCCCTACCACTATCGTTCCCCAGCTGGAGCATTATGCTGGTAAGAAAGTCCTGGTAGTTGATGATAACTTTACAAATCTTCATATTCTGAGCACCCAGCTTGAACGTTGGAGTTTGCAGCCTACCGTACTGAATACAGCTGCAGCCGCTTTGGAGCTACTTTCCAAAGACACCGATTTTGCACTAATCATTACGGACATGCAAATGCCGGAAATGGATGGTATTCAGCTGGCGCAGGCCATCAAGCGCATGGGCATCAAAGTGCCCATAATCTTGCTAAGTTCAATAGGATTGGAAACCCGTGAGCAGCATGAGCAGTTGTTTATCAGCGCCATAAACAAGCCTGCTAAGAGTCAGCAGCTACTTGGTTTAATTCATCAGGCGCTTACCGAAAAGGCCAGCAGGGAAGTGCCCGTAAAAAAGGCAGCAGCGCAGTTGTTGCAATTAGGCTTTGCAGCAGCACATCCTTTGCAAATCCTCGTCGCAGAAGATAATATCATCAATATGAAGTTGATTACTACGGTCCTCGGTAAGTTGGGTTATACAATAGATGCTGCGGCAAACGGGCACCTTGCTGTAGAAGCATTCCTGAAGAAAAACTATGATTTGATCTTTATGGATGTACTTATGCCGGAAATGGATGGGCTGGAAGCAACGCGAGCTATTCGAAACTATACTGAACATGCGCAGCCAACCATCATCGCAATGACCGCAAATGCGATGATGGAAGACAAAGAAGCTTGTCTGGCAGCGGGAATGGATGATTATATGTCTAAACCGATGGAGATAAACCTGCTGATGGATACCCTGAGAAACACTTCAGCACGCATCAAAGCCAATGCGCAGAATTCATCGATCAATTGAGGTTGTACTTGTCACTTTTAATATTCACCACATTAGAGGTAAATAGAATGCCTACGATCAAGATACCAATCAGAATCGCTAGTACCAGCTGTAGATTGGAGTAAATTTTAGTGCCTGAAACAATTCTTTCTGTTTGCTCGATAATTTCATTGCCAACCTGTTTCTGTGTGTCTATAAGCTTGGTAAGATGGCTTGTTGCGTTGCTGAACAATCGTTTGCCTTGATTTTCATAAAGCTGCAAGGCTGCGCTAGCCTGGTTATTATAGATACTACTAACCAGCCTTTGTTCCATAAGCAGCATTGCACGCAGGTTTTCCTTCAAATCCTGAAGCTGCACCTTTTCCTGCTGCACCAGATAGGTCTTCTCATACTTGTTCAGTAAAGAGTCAATGTTGTGATTGTATCTGCCTAAATGCTGTTTTAAATTAAGGTCTTCGGCAGCGCTACTGGAATATAAAACGCTTTCAATAATATTTCTCCGGGCATATAGATTCTCCACAATATGATAAAGATCCATAGCTGGAATCAGACGGTCGTTGTAGAGCGTGATAAAAGATTCGTTCATGTTTTTGACGCTCTTGTCCTCCAAAATGCGGATCAGAACAGAGCAGGTCATTATGAAAAACAGCAGTACTGCTATCTTGACCTTTTGCTTTAAAGAATAGGCGAATCTCATAGCGATCTGGTTAGAATCTAACTAAGATATGGATAAATTATGGAGAAGTGTTTTTTCATCCATTTGCAATATTAATCCGCAAACCCCCAAGCACCTGATGTGGACTCATTTTTGTTAGTGTAAATTATACACTAACACGTACCTTTGTGTAAATCTCTCTAATCCTATGAACAAGCGATTATTACCCCTTACAATTGGAGGCTTTAGCCTGGGAATGACCGAGTTTATGATGATGGGCGTATTGCCTGATGTCTCTAAATCTCTTGATATTTCCATCCCTACTGCCGGCCATTTGATATCTGCCTACGCACTCGGCGTTGTTATCGGTGCGCCCTTAATGGTAGGCCTGTTTTCCAAGCTACCACCGAAGAAAGTCCTTATTGGCCTAATGATAATGTTTGGTATTGTGAATGCGCTATTTGCATTATCTCCATCTTATGAATTCCTGATGATTACCCGGGTAATGGCTGGTTTGCCGCACGGTGCCTTTTTCGGTATTGGTGCAGTGGTTGCCAGTCAGCTGGCGGAGCCTGGAAAAGAAGCTCGCGCAGTGTCCATGATGTTTGCCGGGCTCACGATCGCCAACATCATTGGCGTTCCAATCGGAACTTACATCGGACACAATTTCAGCTGGCGTCTTTCCTTCTTCATTGTTGCTGCTTTCGGACTGATCACAGCGGCTACGACCAAACTATGGTTACCTGCCATTAAAAACAAAAATGAGGGTAGCTTTAAAGACAGCCTGGCCGTTTTCAAGAATGTAGATCCCTGGTTAATCATTGGTATATCGGCAATTGGTACAGGTGGTATGTTTGCCTGGATCAGCTATATCGCACCATTGATGACCGAAGTTGCAGGCTTCAGCAACAACAACATCACCCTGATCATGATCATTGCGGGTGTCGGTATGGCTGTAGGTAACTTCATTGGGGGCCGGCTTGCAGATAGATTTTCGCCGCTAATCACGACCACCATTCTGCTATCGGCCATGGTGTTGTCCTTATTCATCATTGCTGGCGTTTCTCAATATCAACCAGCCGCTATTGTAATGACCTTCATCACTGGAGCCGTTGCTTTCGCGGTAATTGCACCTATGCAGATGCTCATGATCAGTGCGGCAAAGGGTTCAGAAATGATTGCCTCTGCAGTATTGCAAGCCACAGCAAACTTCGGAAATGCGATCGGTGCATTCCTTGGTGGCTTACCGATCGCAGCCGGCTACGGCTACACTGCTCCGGAGTATGTCGGTGCAGGACTTGCAGCCGTAGGTATTGGCTTTTGTATGCTGTTAATGGTTAAACAACGTACAGCAAGGTTAAGCAGTTTGTAGCATCTTGTTATAAACTGCTGTTAATTCCTTTCCAATGATCTTGGAGTCGAAATGTGACTCCACGAAGGTCCGGCCATGTCTGCCCATGTTGTTTCGCAAGTCGACATCGCTGGCAAGCAACATCAACTTGTTAAATAAGGACTCGGGATCCCGCTCGGGTACTAAAAAGCCTGTGGTACCATCAATGATGCTGTCGGGGAACCCATTGTGTAATGTTGCAAGTACAGGCAGCCCAATGGCTTGTGCTTCCTGAAGTACCAATCCCTGTCCTTCTGTATCCCCATCTGCAGCGGTCACGCTTGGAAGCAGGAAAATATCTGCCAGCTGATAGTGCTTGATGACCTCATTCTGCATCATGGCACCATGGAAAACCAGATCCTCATAGATATTAAGCTCCTTTGCAAGCGCCTTGCTATCCTCTAGCAGGGGCCCCTCACCAATGAGGTGGTATACGAACTTTATCCCCGTTTTTTTCAGCATAGCGACAGCCCGGATTGCATATTGGTGGCCTTTCTTTTCCACAAAACGACCCACGGTAAGAATTCTGACCGTGTCTGTTGGAGGAACATGTTCCCGGTAATGAAACTGGCTTGTATTTAAGCACATCGGTATTTTCACAATCTGGGATACCGGACATCCGGTATCAATCATCTTATTGATGATGTATTTCGAATTACCGGTAAACATCTCGGAGCTGTTGAACAGCCGGGTATAATAAGCATTCCCATACTGTTTAGGATATACGGTGATGTCTTTGCCGTGAAAAGAAGTGATCAGTTTGCAATTGATCGCCTTCATGTCCTTCAAATCTCCAATAACCCTTGCAGTAGTACCAAAATGGCAATGTAAAAGGTCGGGCTTAACATCTAAAAACTGATCAGCCAGAATCATATAGGTGCCGTTAACCGCATCGCGGCCATATTTGAAGAAGTTTAGTGCTTTAAACAAAAGAACAGGATTCCGGAATAGCAGTTTTCCAAAGGCCTTTATGGCGGCTGGTACCTTTGAAATTACGCCATTCTCCCGACCAGTAGAGAAAAAGATTACTTTTTCATTCAACCGTTCGTAGGCGGGATGAACTGATCCTTCTTTTTTACTGAGCACAATGATGCGAACATCGTAATTGTCCTGCTTGATCACTTCGGTGATTTGATTATATAGGAATGACTGGGACACAACAGGGTAACCGCCCAGAATGAAATAAACCTTTTTCTTCATGGTAGTGTAGCTTTAATGAGAGGTGAGGGCGTAGATGGTTATAATTTCACGTCAATGACCTGGCCGGATTTATCTGAGAACAGCGTGTTTATAGAAGCAATGGCCACTACTTCGGGTTTAAGCAACGAATGGTCTGCTTCATTCCCAAAGTTTTTAATACGCATCGGTGTTTTGGTGCGTTCGGGGTTTATGCAGTTAATTCTGATGTCAGACCATTCCTCACTTAGTGCCTGCACAAGATTGACAATGGCAGCTTTGGTAGAAGAGTAAATGCTGTAAAGGCTTCGGCCTCTGGTGTAAGAACTGGATGTATATAGTAACAATGAGCCCTTTGTCCGTTGCAGGTACTTAAAGCTTTCTTTTGCAACAATCACAGACCCAAGATAGTTTACATTTATGCTTCTGGTGATATCCTCATATGACATGTTGGTTAACGATTGTTTATCCAGTATAGCGGCCGTATTCACAACGAAATCAATCTGCCCTTCTTTGTTGTAAACTTCTTCGAGTGCTTTTGCCACTTGCTCAGGTGAGGAGACATCGACATTATTGCCCCGGCTAAAGCAGTAACCAATTGCCGATGAAGATTTACAGATTTCAAGAATCTCTTTGCCAATGCCATAGCTGCCGCCAAAAACAACCACAACGCGATCTTTTAGCATGGCGGTTACCTCGTCGGAAAGTGACAATCCGTTGTCTATGGAAGACTTAAGCTGAAAAAGCTTATCGATCAAAAAGACATCTTCCTTATAGGTCAGCTTCATGTTGAATTGCTCACCCGAAACGACATAGATCCGCTCTTCAGGAAGATACTTCTTTACAACGCCACAATCATCAGTCGCCCGGAAATCCGGATCCTGCAGGGCAAGTTCGTATGCTTTCCTGATGGTTTCAATATGGAAAGCCTGTGGGGTTTGCCCGTTGTATAATAGATCGCGGTTTGGAATCGCATCAATCAAGCTATCCTGAACCTGGATAATGGTGTCTGTTGTCTTTATCGCAACATCTACCGCATTGAAATCCCTCAAAGCTTCAATGCAGTCGGAAATGATCCGGTGATTTACTAAAGGGCGGACCGCATCATGAAAGATCAGGTTAACGTCCTGGTCCATATAAGCATTAATTGCCGAAAGACTCGAGTCGTACCTTTCGGCACCACCATTCAGTATTTTTTTAAGCTTGCTGAAGTTGTTGACTTTAGCGATTTCTTCAACGTCAGAGATATGGAATACATTAGAAACCACGGCGATCTCATGTATTTCCGGATGATTTTCAAAAACTTCCAGGGTATGTTCAATAACTTTTTTCCCAGCAATTTTCAGCAATTGTTTAGGTCGCTGCTCATCTAATCTAACACCTTTGCCGCCCGCGAGGATTACTGCGATATTTTTTCTAGGTTGCATATTTTTCAAATAGGTATATTAAAACTTGTGGCTTTATGCCCTAAGCCTCTTCATCTCTTCCAGCACGCGCTTTGACGAGTTTCCATCCATATAAGTATGGAATCTTGCTAAAAACGCCTGAAATTCAACTTGGTAGTCTGCCGCTTCAAACCAGGATAAATCCTTTATATAAGACAGTAAGGTTTCACTATCATATAGGAAGGGCCCCGGCAAAACGGCTTTGAGATCGTAATAGAAACTTCTGATTTGGGTGTAACTATCGTAATCGTGAAAGTAGTACAGTATTGGCTTACCGGTGATCGCGAAGTCCGTTACAATCGCACTATAATCAGATATCAACAGATCAGAAATCAGTAATAGCTCCTGAACATCGCTGATGGTGCTGGAAAGATCCATGATGTTCGTATACTGCTCAGGCACTTTCAAGGTCTTGTCCCAAGGGTGTTTCTTTACCACAAAAGCCACATTGTTTTCCAGCAGCCATACCTGGAGCTTAGCCCAGAATTCTTCCTGAAAGGGGTCAAAGGCACCTTTATCTCTGAAGGTGGGTATAAGCATAGATCTTATCGAACTGACTTAAGTTATACCTCGCTTTGAGTTTGCCGGGTAACAATGGGTCATCATAAAAAACATCGTTTTTTGGAGATCCAACAATGGCGACACGCTCATTCTCAAAGCTGCGTATCATCAGGTCTTTATGAACCTCCGAGGAGGCTGCAATCATCTTGTATTGACGATACACCTTTCTGAGTAAAACCAGCTTTTTTGGCGAGTTTGTGGTATCCAGTAAAGCGGAGTTCTTGAATCCGTTACCATGCCATAGCTGAATAATCGAAAATCTGCCCAGCAGCCAGGTATAGGTGCTGTCTTGTATGATGTGGGTTGCACGAAGTAAATTCAAATGTATCGCAAACCTTCCTTTCACCACTTTGTAGTTCTTGGATTTTAGCAAGCGATATGTATCCGCATTGTTTGTACACCAAACAGCGGTGTATTGGGATTTTTCCGGACAAGTATGAAGGTAAATAAAGTAGCTTTTAAGGTTGCCTGAAAAGCCTTCTTTATTATGAGTCGGGTAAAAAACGATTAAGTCCTTCTTTTTCGGGACTAGATATGATAGCCACGAAAATATTATTCGACGCAAACGCTGCAAAAAAAGTCTGATACCCATCTTAAGTCTTTATAAATAAACGAACGAGAAGCCACATTGATACCGCGTAACTTCCGGAGAGTCTCTTTCCGGCTGCTATTTTCCGGAACTATCGACTAAAAAGTTAATATTTTCTTAATGTTTTGGTAATTAACACAAATGTATTCAAATGGTTGAGTTGTTTTTGTAGTTTCACAGCCTGTGATACATTTCGTTTAATTCTGGGAAATCTGCATTACACTTTTCTACAGTTTGCTATTGATAACGAACTTTATATGGTGCTTGCTGTTAGCTTATTACATCTTTTTTTTCGTAAACCAATACCTACTGTATGAATGTTCTGATCCTGACGAACGTAATACCCGCGCCGATTCTGCCTACAAAAAAACGTGAAAATGATGTCTTGCTGAAAACTGCAGCCTTACATGAGGCTATGCATCCGGATGTGCATTATACTTTTGTATACGTGCTTTACACGTCATTTTTTGCAAAGTGGCTGCCTAAGCATAAAGACCACAAAGATTTTCTGAATCTAAAGACCTTCAATGCCGATAATAGAACGGTTGAGATTATTTCTGTACCAAGGTTTAAGTGGAATGCCCAACTCTGGTCTGTCTACATGCGTTTCGCCTATTTGATCAATCGTAAAAAACTGCACCGTATTGTTGAGGATAATAAGATTGACCTGATCCATGCGCATAACATTGTGGCAGATGCTGGTGTGGCTTATCATCTATCAAAGCACTTTAAAATTCCTTATGTGGTTACCTCCCGCCAGATGGGTAAGGGCAAACTGGATAAGCATATCATCAGGTTTATGGGGCATGCTAAAGCCCTGATCAGTCTCAGTCACCAGGAACGGAAAGCCTGTGATCCTTTCAATAAGCATTCTTATGTGATTGGGCACGGCGTAGAAAGACCTTTTCTGGATCAACAGAAGGAATACGAAGAGACTAAAGTCTTGAAGATTGTAACGATGGCACGTTTGCTCGACTGGAAAAATATCGACAAAGTGCTATACGCACTGGACAATATCAAAACTGGCTTTACTTATGATATCTATGGTGATGGCCCGGAAATGGAACATCTGAAGAACATCGTAAAGCTTTCCTCCATCAAGGATAAGGTGCAGTTTAAAGGATTTATCAGCTACAATTTGGTGCCACAGACATTGGCACAATATGATCTGTTTGTACTGCCGAGTTATAAAGAATGGTTCGGACGGGTTTACATTGAAGCGATGGCTTGTGGACTCCCGATAATTGGTTCCAGGAAGACCGGGATGGACGGTTACATTACAGAAGGTGAACAGGGATTTCTAGTTGATCATACCAATTTGGACGATCTGCAGCAACAAATTAAAAAATTTGTAGACGACCCAAGTTTAAAGGTTACCATGGGCAAGAAAGCAAAAGCCTTTGCGCAAGATTTTACATGGGATAATACCATCGGTAAGATCGACCGTCTGTACAGAGCTGTTGTTGCTGGCAGGGAATATCATGAAAACGGCGATTAGTTCGTACTTTCGCCAAATGATTACCCGCTTCTTTGACTTATCCCAAAAAGTAAATTACAAAACTGAAATATTAGCCGGCCTCACTGTCGCAATGACCATGATGCCGGAGTCGCTCTCCTTCGCTATTCTAGCTGGATTTCCACCACTTGCAGGTTTATATGCCGCTTTCATCATGGGCTTGGTGACCTCCATATTTGGTGGACGCCCCGGGCTCATCTCAGGTGGTGCAGGCGCTACGGTGGTTGTACTAATTGCACTAATGAAATCTCACGGTATTGAATACGTTTTCGGCGCAGTAGCACTCGCAGGCGTTGTTCAGATTCTAATTGGCGTTTTTAAGTTCGGTAAGTTCATCAGGTTGGTGCCCCAGCCGGTGATGTATGGCTTTGTAAACGGCTTAGCGGTGATCATTTTTATGGCGCAGCTGGAGCAGTTTAAAACGGTGGTAAATGGACAAACGGTATGGCTAACCGGGCAGCCGCTATTCATTATGGCAGGCCTGGTGGCTTTAACAATAGCTGTTGTGCTCCTGTTCCCTAAAATTTCAAAGGCAGTTCCACCTTCTTTAGTCGCCATTATAGTAGTTTTTGCGGTTGTACTTGGCTTCGGCATACAGACCAAAACCGTGAGCGATATTGCTTCGGTAAGCGGTGGCTTTCCACCGTTCCACATCCCGAATATTCCTTTCACATTGGCTACGCTGGAGATCATATTCCCATATGCGCTGATCATGGCAGCTGTGGGGCTTACCGAAGGTTTGTTAACCTTAAACCTGGTGGATGAAATTACGGCAACACGCGGTGATGGAAACCGGGAATGTATCGCACAGGGTAGTGCAAATATGCTGAATGGCTTTTTCTTCGGAATGGGCGGTTGCCCGATGATTGCACAAACCCTTGTGAACCTATCTGCAGGCGCACGTGCCCGGCTCTCGGGCATCATCGCTTCGCTTACCATCCTGCTGATTATTCTATTTGGTGCGCCAATCATCGGCTTACTGCCAATGGCCGCGCTAACGGGTGTTATGATCATGGTGGCCATCGGCACCTTCGAATGGATGAGCTTCAAGATCGTCAACAAGATGCCGAAGCAGGATATTGTTGTTGGGGTACTGGTAGCGCTAATCACCATTTGGCTGCACAATCTTGCGCTGGCGGTCCTGATCGGAGTAATCATCTCCGCACTGGTGTTCGCCTGGGAAAGCGCCAAACGTATACGCGCCAGAAAGTACATCGATGAAAATGGTGCAAAGCATTACGAAATATATGGGCCTTTATTTTTCGGTTCTGTAGCGGCTTTCAATGAAAAGTTTGATGTAGCAGGTGATCCTGAAGTGGTGATCATCAACTTCCGTGAAAGTAAAGTCACGGATATGTCGGCCATCGATGCCTTGAGTAAATTAACCCATCGCTATGCACAGGCGGGTAAGACCTTACATTTACGCTATCTAAGTGAAGACTGCAAGGTGCTGCTTAAAAATGCCGCTGCCGTAATTGAGGTAAATGTTGATGAGGATCCAACCTATCATGTTGCCGTTGGCCGTCTGATATAAGTCAGAACATGCGTATATTCAGGTATGAATATCGCAGCACTTATTGCCGGGCATTTGCTGGATGTATATGCAGGGCAGAATTGGACGGAAGTGAATCTAAAGTCTACCATTGATGATGTGACCTATACTGAAGCTGGTCAGATTACACCGGCTTCAAGCAACACCATCGCAGGACTGGTGCATCACCTGGCCTTTTGGAATCAGGTCATGACCTTTCGAATACGCGGTGAAAAGGTTGAAATAACCGAATCTAACGGTTTTGATAATGCTCCCCTGGCTGATGAAGATGAATGGCAAAGTCTCAAAAAGGATTGTTTCAAATCTGGAAAAGACCTGGCTGAAGCCATCCGTACACTTCGTAACGAGCAATTGGCGCTAGAAATTTTGCCAGGCTATCCAAGCGCTTACAAAAGCTTACAGGGTGCTGTGGAGCATGTCCATTATCACTTGGGACAAATCGTGATCTTAAAACAGCTGCTTAGGGCGCGAAACGAGAAATTGTGATCATTTAATACCCAAAATATTGGGAGGAATAACCACAATTCTGGCTGAGGTACAGATTTTGAGGTCACAGCGACCAAAAGCATCTATCCCTATTCATGCAACAGATCCCGCAGGAAAAACAACTTGCAATTATCTATACCGCAAAGGCAACCGTCTTTCTTTCATTGCTATTCGTTTGTTGCGGACTCCTATTTATCAGTGCTCATTTTTTCGAAAGCAGCCCTAAGTTACAGGCGAAAGTGACGGCACCTGCAGCAATGGAAATACCTGCCGGTGCGAGCGGCGAAGCGATCCGCTATGGCCGGGAACTAATTGCAAATACCGGAAAGTATTTTGGACCTAAAGGTAAAATTGCCGCAATTTCAAATGGTATGAATTGCCAGAACTGCCACCTGAATGCGGGGACAAAGCTCTTTGCAAATAACTATTCCGTTTTCTTCGTCAACTACCCCAAGAAGGGGGCACGTTCCGGAAAGATCGATCAGGTTACTGATCGCATTTCCGACTGCTTTCAGCGGAGTTTAAACGGTAAAATGCCTGATCAATCCAGTAAGGAAATCCAGTCCATGATCGCTTATTTTAAATGGGTGGGGCAGGGGCAGAAAAAGGGTGAAAAGCCTAAAGGTACGGCTACAGAAAAAATCCCCTATCTTGATCGTCCAGCCGATCCAAAAAGAGGATTGCTTGTGTACCGTAAACACTGTCAAAGCTGTCATGGTGAAGATGGTGCAGGGCAAAAAGCACAGGATCAGCTAAGNNACCCGCCATTATGGGGTGAAAACAGTTATAGTGATGGTGCCGGAATGTACCGACTGAGCAACTTTGCCGGCTTTGTGAAAAACAATATGCCCTATGGTATTGATCATAATAGTCCGGTGTTGGCGGATGAGGAAGCCTGGGATGTAGCGGCTTATGTGAACAGCAGGCCGCGGCCACACCGTGAACAGCACATGGATTATCCCGACCTGTCCAAAAAGCCAATTGATGCACCATATGGGCCTTTTCCCGATCCATTTACGGCTGATCAGCATAAGTATGGACCTTTTAAGCCGATCGTAGCTTATGCAGCAAAGCTTATGGGTAAGAAAGACATTAACATAGCTCATAAAAGGCCTTGACAAGGGGTTCAGCCGGCCATAGCCTTGTCAACCCCTTGCTAAGCCCTTGCCAGAGCCTAGCCAACAACTTGTGAGCTGCCTAACCAGACCGGGCCCATCGCTCTGCGATAAAGAAGTTACCTCTACAACCGCATAAAGCAATGTATGCAAAGCAAATAATACACACATTTGTGTTGAAGACGCTCCAGGTAAATAAATCAAAAACTTAAAATGTACATGAAGAACTTTAAACCGCTAATTGCCTTAACGCTTCTGGCCCTGATGAGCACAGGTGCTGTTGCACAGCAAAAGCAGAAAACTGCAGAAAAATCTGGCAATCCGATTTTCCCAGGCTGGTATGCAGATCCGGAAGCCAGAATCTTTAATAAGACGTATTGGGTGTTTCCAACCTTTTCTGAAGAATATGGTGATCCGGAAAAGAGCCAGCGCAAGCGTCAGCTTACGCCAGAGCAGTTGGCATTGCAAAAAAATACCATTAACCCACAGTACCTGAGACAAACCTTTCTTGATGCGTTTTCGTCTAAAGATCTGGTAACCTGGAAAAAGCACCCCTATGTGTTGGACATCAAGGATGTGAAATGGGCAGCCTACTCTATCTGGGCGCCATCTATTACGGAGAAGGATGGTAAGTACTACCTGTTTTTTGGAGCTAATGATATCCAGAATGATGATCAGCTGGGAGGCATTGGCGTTGCAGTATCCGATAAACCAGAGGGTCCATTTGTAGATCATATTGGCAAGCCGCTTATTGACAAGTTCCATAATGGTGCACAACCAATCGATCAGTTTGTGTTTAAAGACGTTGATGGGCAGTACTATTTGCTGTACGGCGGTTGGAAACACTGTAACATCGCAAAACTAAATGATGACTTTACAGGTTTTATTCCCTTTGATGATGGAACGGTTTTCAAGTCTATTACACCTGAAAACTTTGTGGAAGGGGTTTTTATGATCGAACGTAAGGGTAAATATTACCTGATGTGGTCTGAAGGTGGCTGGATGGGGCCGGATTATAGCGTGGCTTATGCGGTTGCCGATTCACCAATGGGGCCTTTCAAGCGGGTAGGCAAGATCCTGCAACAGGATGCGGAGATTGCAAGAGGTGCTGGTCACCACTCTGTGATCAATACGCCGGGAACAGACGACTGGTACATTTTTTACCACCGCAGGCCATTGACCACCAATGTCGGGTATCATCGTGAGACTTGCGTTGATCGCATGTATTTCGATGAAAACGGCATGATCCTTCCCGTGAAAATCACAAATGAGGGGGTTGAAAGAAGAAAGTTAAAATAGATCTGATGCATAAACTAAAAGCTGTATTGTTTGACCTTGATGGTACGTTAATAGACTCTGAATATTTTCATTATAGCTGCTGGATGGATATTCTGGGCACCTTTGATATCTCTGTCCCTTATGAGGACTGGGCAAAAACCTATGCAGGGCATCCGCTGCCAGACAACTGCCGGGTAATCAAGGAAACCTTCAAACTGGATATCGACTTACAGGAACTGATGGACTGGCGGGAGCGCCTGAGCAGGGAAGGTTTTGCAACAAAGGACATCCGGCTGATGCCTTATGCCGCAGAGGCCTTAAACTATTTCAAACAAAAAGGCTTGAAGATTGCGTTGGTGACGGCGAGTCCGAGGGACAACGTGAAGATCATTTTCGGACGTAATGGACTGGGGCAATACTTTGATGCCATGGTTACCCGCACAGATGTGGAGCTAAGTAAACCGGATCCGGAGAGCTACCTGAAAGCTGTTGAGGTGCTCGGGGTAGAGAAAGAGGCTTGTTTAGCCTTTGAGGATACTTTAAATGGCTTACGTGCGGCGAAGGGTGCAGGTGTAACCTGTTATGCAATTCAACATGATGAGGCGCAGCATTCCCTGTTAAGTATTGCAGATAAGCTTTTCAGGAGTTTGGACAAAGCTATTGAAGCGCTTGAAGCGCAGGAACTGGTATAGCCAAACTTTAAACATAACAATAAAGGCCCGGGTTTCCGGGCCTTTTGTATTTAAGCATTGCAGCACTGGCAAGCTGGTTTTAAGCTTTTGGGTCGTATGATAGATCAAATCCGATATCTTCCCTGAAGTATTTACCATCAAAGTAAATCCTTGCAGCGTCGGCTGTTGCAGATTGTAGAGCATCGAAAAAGGTGTCTTGCAGGCTGGTAATGGCAATTACGCGGCCACCGTTGCTTTTTACCTGCGCCCCATCTGAGATGGTTCCGGCATGGAAAGCAATAGATTTTCGGATGTTCTCGATACCCGTGATTGCTTTTCCTTTTTCGTAAGTACCAGGATATCCGCCGGCTACGATCATGATGGTTGCTGCACTTTTTTCGCTGATCTTAAGCTGTACTTCGTTCAGGCGTTTTGCTGCTGTCGCTTTAAACAGTTCTACCAGGTCGCTTTCAATGCGCGGAATTACACTTTCGGTTTCCGGATCACCCATGCGGCAGTTGTATTCAATGACAAAAGGCTTTTCGTTTACCTTGATCAGTCCGAAGAAGATAAAACCGGTATAGTCGATGCCATCTTTTTTCAAGCCTTCAATGGTCGGCTTAATGATGTCTTCTTCAACTTCTTTCATGAATTCCGGGCTGGCAAAAGGTACTGGTGATACCGAGCCCATTCCACCGGTGTTCAAACCAGAATCACCTGTGCCAATACGTTTGTAGTCCTTCGCTTCCGGCAGGATCACGTAGTTATCGCCATCCGACAGTACGAAAACAGATAGTTCAATGCCAGAAAGGAATTCTTCGACCACAACGGTTGACCCGGCATCGCCGAACTTACCGCTTAACATAAGTTTAAGTTCTTCCTGTGCTTCTGCGTTGTTATCCAGAATCAGTACGCCTTTACCTGCAGCAAGTCCGTCGGCTTTAAGCACGATTGGTGTTGCGTGGTGTTCCAGATAGGTTAATCCTTCCTCCAGCGTAGCTGCGGTAAAAGTTCTTGAACCTGCGGTCGGAATGCCGTGGCGCACCATGAACTGCTTGGAGAAGTCCTTACTGCCTTCCAGGATGGCACCTTCTTTTTTGGGTCCGATGACCGGAATGTGTGCGATAGCGGTATCGCTTAAGAAGTAATCGTGAATACCATTAACCAAAGGTTCTTCCGGGCCTACAACCACCATTTGAATGTTTTCTTTAAGTACCAATGCCTTTACGGCAGCGAAATCATTTGGATTAAGTGGCACGTTTTTACCGTATGCAGATGTTCCCGCATTTCCGGGTGCAATAAATAGCGATGTACAAGCTTCAGATTGGCTAATCTTCCAGGCGAAAGCACTTTCTCGGCCCCCAGAACCTAATATTAAGATATTCATATGGACAAAGATACCGGTTTGAGGAACTTTATCCAGTTTATGTTTAATTAATACAAATAATACAATTTGCGGCTCAACAAAGTACAGGATAATTCGTATTTTTAGCGGCGCCAACTGCCATAATGACCTGCTGAAGGCTATGGCCTGGTTGTTGTAATTTTATCAATTTTATAAAATATTAGGCATAAGACATGTTAGGATTTTTAACCAAGGTATTTGGAAGCAAGTCGGAAAGAGACATTAAAGCTGTCCAACCCCTTGTCATCAAAATAAACGAAGAATACGCTAAACTTTCGTCGATTTCCAACGACGAACTTCGTTCAAAAACGGTTTACTTTAAGGATGTTATCTCGAAAGCGCTTTCGGATATTGATGGCAAAATCAGTGATTTAAAAGCGAGTGCTGAAGGTGCTGAACTTGACCTTGCAGGTAAAACTGCGATTTATGATCAGGTTGATGCTTTAGCAAAAGACCGTGATAAAGAACTTGAAAATGTACTGATGGATTTACTTCCACAGGCATTTGCGGTTGTAAAGGAGACATCAAGACGTTTTACAGAAAATAAGTTTCTGGAAGTTACGGCAACGGAATACGACCGCGACTATGCGGCAAGAAAGGCAAACGTAACCATTCAGGGTGATAAAGCACTTTGGGCTAATCACTGGGATGCGGCTGGTAACGATGTTGTTTGGAACATGGTGCACTATGATGTGCAGCTAATTGGTGGTATTGTATTGCACAGTGGTAAAATTGCGGAGATGGCGACAGGTGAGGGTAAAACCCTTGTAAGTACGCTGCCTGCTTACCTGAACGCATTAGCTGGTCAGGGTGTACACATTGTAACGGTGAACGATTACCTTGCACGACGTGACTCAGAGTGGAATGGTCCTTTGTTCGAATTCCATGGTTTACGTGTGGATTGTATTGATAGACACGAACCAAATTCTGAAGCACGTAGAAGCGCGTATGCAGCAGATATTACTTACGGAACAAACAACGAGTTTGGTTTCGATTACCTGCGCGACAATATGTCTCAGACCCCAGGTCAGCTGGTACAGCGCAAGCTGCACTTCGCGATGGTCGATGAGGTCGATTCCGTATTGATTGATGATGCACGTACACCGTTGATCATCTCCGGTCCGGTTCCTTTTGGCGATCAACATNNCAACATGAGTTCTATGAGTTGAAACCACGCATCGAGCGCTTGGTTTCTGCACAGAAAGACTATGTGACCCGAGCATTGAATGAAGCGAAAAAATTAATTAATGAAGGTAAAACTGGTGCAGACGAAGGTGGTCTAGCACTACTTAGAGCTCACCGTGGTTTACCTAAAAATAAAGCTTTGATTAAGTTTTTAAGTGAAGGTAGTGTTAAACAAACCTTGCTTAAGACCGAGAATCACTACCTGGCAGATCAGTCTAAGAATATGCCTAAGGTAGATGAAGAGTTGTTCTTCTACATCGACGAAAAGAACAATCAGGTAGAATTAACGGAAAAAGGTATTGAGTTGATCACCAAATCTGGTGAAGATCCAAGCTTCTTCGTATTACCTGACGTAGGTACTGAGATTGCAGAAATCGAGAAATCTGCGATGAGCAGTGAAGAAAAAGTTCAGGCAAAAGATGAACTGATGCGTGATTATTCAATCAAAGCAGAAAGAATTCACTCTGTAAACCAGTTGCTAAAAGCTTACACTTTGTTTGAGGCTGATGTGGAATACATCATTGACGAAGGCAAGATTAAGATTGTAGATGAGCAAACCGGTCGTATCATGGACGGTCGTCGCTACTCTGACGGTTTACACCAGGCGATTGAAGCAAAGGAAAACGTAAAAGTTGAAGATGCTTCTCAAACCTATGCAACGGTTACTTTGCAGAACTTCTTCAGGATGTATCACAAACTTTGTGGTATGACTGGTACTGCTACAACTGAAGCAGGTGAGTTCTGGTCGATCTATAAACTGGATGTGGTAGAGATTCCGACTAACCGTGTGATCTCCAGAATTGACCACCAGGATTATGTTTACCGTACCGTAAGGGAAAAATACAACGCGGTAGCAGAAGAGATTCAGCAGTTGACTCAAAAAGGCCGTCCGGTTCTTGTGGGTACAACCTCTGTAGAGATTTCAGAATTACTGAGCCGTATGCTTAAGCTACGCGGTATTAAACATAACGTACTGAATGCGAAAATGCACCAGCGTGAGGCGGATATCGTTGCTGAAGCTGGTCAGGCAGGTACGGTTACCATCGCTACCAACATGGCTGGTCGTGGTACGGATATTAAGTTAGGCCCAGGCGTGAAAGAAGCCGGAGGTTTAGCGATTGTAGGTACAGAAAGACATGAATCCCGTCGTGTAGACAGACAGCTTCGTGGTCGTGCCGGTCGTCAGGGTGACCCAGGATCGTCACAGTTCTTTGTGTCGCTTGAGGATAACCTGATGCGTTTATTCGGATCTGAGCGTATCTCGAACATCATGGTAAAAATGGGTATCGAAGAAGGTGAAGTAATTCAGCATTCAATGATCACCAAATCTATTGAACGTGCACAGAAGAAAGTTGAAGAGAACAACTTCGGTATCCGTAAACGTTTATTGGAATACGATGATGTGATGAACTCACAGCGTACCGTGATCTATGCGAAACGTAGAAATGCCTTGTTCGGTGAGCGTTTAGATGTAGATATGAGCAACATGGTGTTTGATGTTGCAGAAGATATCGTTACAGAATACAAAGAAGCAGCGAACTACGATGGCTTTAAGCTTGAAGTGATCCGTAACTTCTCTATGGATACGGAGATCACTGCCGCTGAGTTCTCCAGTCAGAACATCAATAACTTAACAGATCGTTTGTTTACAGAGGCTTCAAGCTACTACAACAGAAAATCTGATGCAATCATTCAACAGGCATTGCCAGTATTGAAGCAGGTTTATGATGAGCGCGGATCTTACATCGAGCAGATCGTTATTCCTTTCACCGACGGTATCAGAAGCATTCAGGTGCCAGTTAACCTGCAAGTTGCAATTGATAACAACGGTAGAGAGATCACCAAATCATTCGAGAAAACCATTGTATTGGGCTTAATCGATGAGTCATGGAAAGAGCACTTACGTGAAATGGATGAGCTGAAGCAGTCTGTACAGAATGCGGTTTACGAGCAAAAAGATCCATTGATCATTTATAAAATGGAGGCTTTCAACCTGTTTAAAAACATGCTTAACGCAGTGAATAAAGAGGTGGTAAGTTTCTTATACAAAGGTGGAATTCCGGTTCACCAGGAGCCAGAGCAGATTCAGGAAGCACCAGAGGCGCCTGCTGCTGTTCCGGCAAACCTGAGAACGTCTAAAGCGGAGTTCCAGTCGGCCACCAGTGATGCCATTGTTATGGATGACACCCCTGAAGCAGTTCCGCAGCAACCGATCCGCAAGGAAGTGGTTACCGGAAGAAATGAGCCTTGCCCTTGTGGTAGTGGCAAGAAGTTCAAAAACTGCCATGGCGCAGGAATGTAATTTGTATTACCCATTGAGAATGCCGATTTTTGTAAAAGAATTTCGGCATTCTTTTTTTTAGGACCTTTTCATGAAGTTATTATTTACCTGTTTGTTGACTGTAATCGGTTTAACGACCCTGGCCCAAAGCAAGGGGACGGTAACGGTTGTTAAAGATCCAAAAATTGATACCATCATCGCCAAGAGGCTTCAGCTTAACAAGAAGGAAGCAACAGGCACGGTTAGAGCTGTTGGGCCAATTGTTACCCAAATGGGCTACCGCGTTCAGATCCTTTATGGGTCAGACCGGCGGGCTATTTTTAAAGAACAGGCCCGTTTTAGAAGTCTTTACCCGAACCTGATGGCTTACGTGACCTACAAGGAGCCGAACTACTACCTTCGGGTGGGTGATTTCCGCACCAGGATGGAAGCCCAGAAGCTTATGGCTGAACTTAAATCTACGTACCCGACCTTGTTTATTTTCCGTGAGAAGATAAATGCGCCAACCTTAGAATACAGCAATGATTAAAGAAAAGATTCAAACTTTAGCAGCAGAGGTTTTTGATGATGTTGTCGCTTTCCGTCAGCATTTGCATGCAAATCCGGAGTTGTCGTTCAAAGAATATGAAACCTCGAAGTTTATTAAAGATAAGCTGCAAAGCTGGGGTATCCCATTTTCAAGCATGGCTGATACCGGCGTAGTGGGAATTATTGAAGGTGCATTGCCTTCCGATCAGGTGATCGCGCTACGCGCAGATATGGACGCACTGCCAATCTTTGAAACCAACAATAAACCTTATGCTTCGAAGAACCCGGGGGTGATGCACGCCTGTGGTCATGATGTGCACAGCTCCTCTTTGCTGGGCACGGCCTATATCTTAAATAGCCTGAAGGATTCTTTTGGCGGTACGATAAAGCTGATCTTTCAGCCTGCTGAGGAGGTGTTGCCCGGTGGTGCGAGTATTATGATTAAAGAAGGTGTACTGGAAAATCCGGTACCCCACAATATTGTTGGGCAGCATGTGATGCCGCTGATCCAAAGTGGTAAAGTTGGTTTCCGTTCTGGTATTTACATGGCCAGCACAGACGAACTGTATGTTACCGTTCATGGTAAGGGCGGCCATGGTGCACAGCCGCACCAGAACATAGATCCGGTATTGATTACAGCGCACATCCTGGTTGCCTTGCAGCAGATTGTGAGCCGCAACGCTGATCCACGTTTACCGACCGTGCTTTCCTTTGGAAAGGTGAATGCCAACGGTGCAACGAACATCATTCCGAATGAGGTGAAANNACTGGAAGGTACTTTCAGAACGCTTAATGAAGACTGGCGCAAGGAAGCACTTGCCAGGATGAAAAAGATGGCAGAAGGCATTGCAGAAAGCATGGGTGGAAGTTGTGACTTCAACATCATGCATGGGTATCCGTTTTTGATCAATGAGGAGCAGCTTACAGCAAATGCCAGGGGTTATGCAGAAGAGTACCTGGGTAAGGAAAACGTTGAAGACCTGGATATCTGGATGGCAGCAGAAGATTTTGCTTACTATTCGCAGGTAACGAATGCTTGTTTCTACCGTCTGGGTACTGGTAATCCGGCAAAAAATACCATGAATTCTGTACACACTCCAAATTTCGATATTGATGAAGATGCGCTGAAAACCTCTACCGGTTTGATGGCCTACATTGCTTTGAAGCAGTTGGGTAACTAGTTGTAATGCTTAAAAAACTTTTCCTTTTCTTTTTGACGCTGGGCTTTACAGCAGCTTCCGCACAGCAGATTGAACGCTTCAATCCAGATACGATTCAGACCATCCAGCTGGATTCTGTAGTGAACATCAAGGCGAGTCGTTTGAATGTGGAGTCTTTCGTGCAGGCCATCATCAATGATACCAGCTTCTATCAGGCTTTCCGGGAGATGAAGAAGTACAAGTTTCTGGCAGAAAACAGGTTTTATACCTACGATAAAAAGAATAAGGTTAACGGTAAGATATACCGGAAGATCAATCACCTGAACGCTAAGGGCAATAAGGTGCAATACCTCGTGAAACAGGACAGTGGTAAGGTTTTTAAGAAAAACGGGAAATACCAACTGTATACACTGGAGATGTTCGACTATATTTTCATGAATGCTTACCAGTCGGAATTCTCTGATGGTAGTTTCAACGCCAGGACAGCAGACGGAAAAAACGGGAGTTACAAAGACAAGCTAAAAACACTGATCTTTTCGCCTGGACGGCCGGTTAAGGGCTTGCCATTGATAGGCAGTAAAACAGAGATCTTCTCCGCCAACATGCGCCAGTATTACGATTACAGCTTCCATAGTGCCACTTACCTGGATTCCATTCCGGTATACCGCTTTGAAGTTAAGGTGAAACCAGACCTCAGCAGCTGGACGAAGGATGGGCTGATGATCAAAACGCTGACCACCATCTTTGATAAGCGTAATTTCGAGATTCTGGGTCGATATGTGGACATGAAATATGACAATCTTTTATTCGACTTTGATGTACAGATGAATATTGAAATGAGCTATTTTAACGAAACGAAGTTACCGAGTAAGATCACGTACCAGGGTAATTGGAACATCCCCTTGAAGAAAGCGGAACGCGCAAGTTTCCTGATCCTGCATAAGGATTATAAGAATTGATGATCTTTGGCTCATTNNCATCCGCTTTGCAGCACACACATGCTTTAAGACCCCTTTATTAGTCATTAAAAATCAAGAATGAAACAGACTACATACACTTTATTTGTTGCAGCTCTTTTGCTGCTTTCTACGGGCTCCCAAGTCAAAGCCCAGTTATCTTCAGCCCAGCTTGATAGCGTTGTAAATAAAACCTTGACGACCTTTAATGTCCCGGGCATTGCACTGGGTGTTGTGAAAGATGGAAAGCTGATCCATGCGAAGGGTTATGGTGTAAGATCAATTAAAACGAATGCGCCGGTGGATGAGAAAACGCTCTTCGGAGTTGCCTCAAATAGCAAGGCCTTTACTGCCGCTGCAGTCGGTATCCTGGTTGATCAGGGTAAGCTCAGCTGGGATACGAAAGTAACGGATGTAATCCCGGAATTCAAGCTTTACGACAGCTACGTGACCCAGGAGTTCACCGTTCGTGACCTGCTAACCCACCGTAGTGGTCTGGGCCTAGGTGCTGGCGATCTGATGATCTGGCCAGATTCGAGTACCGTTACAAAGGAACAGATGATCCATAATCTGCGTTACCTGAAGCCAGTGTCCTCTTTCCGTTCTAAATACGACTACGACAACCTGCTGTACATTGTAGCGGGGGAAGTTGTTGAACGGGTTTCCAAGATGCCTTTTGAGGATTTCATAGAACAAAAGATCATTCAGCCATTAGGCATGACCTCAACTGCTGCTTCCTGGTACAGGCTTAAAGATAAAAGCAATATCATTGATGGCCATGCACCGGTAGGCGATAAGCTGGTGCCGGTTGGATTGAGCTTCACTGAACTTGCCAACGCAGCAGGAGGCATGTACTCCAACGTGGAAGACATGAGCAAATGGGTGATCTCGAAGATCAATGAGGGTAAGTATGGTGAGGACCTGAACAAGCAGCTTTACAGCAAGAAAGTGCATGATGAAATTTGGACGCCGCAGACATTGGTAAAAGGTAGCTCACCCTATAATACGCATTTCAACAGTTATGGTCTTGGCTGGTTTTTAAGCGATGTGAATGGCTACTTCCAGGCAGCCCATACCGGCGGCCTGGCGGGTATCGTTACACAGGTAACCATCCTGCCGGAGCTGAAGCTTGGCATTATCGTGCTAACGAACCAGCAATCGGGTGCGGCATTTACAGCCATTACGAACACGATCAAAGACAGTTATTTCGGGATTAAAGGCAAGGACAGGATCAAGCAGTACAACGATTCCCGTCTGGCAAATGAGAAAGAGGCGAAAGAAATTACGACCAAAGTATGGACTGCCATCGCTGTGCAGCAGAAAGCATCTAAAGGAAAAGGCAGTTTGCAGCAGATTGAAGGTGATTACAAAGACCCTTGGTTCGGCAAAGTGAACATTGAAGCCCGTAAGACCGGGTACTACTTCAGTGCTAAAAACGCACCAAAACTGCAGGGCAATATGTATTTTTATAAAGGGAATACGTTCATCGTTAAATGGAACGAGCGCAGCCTTGATGCAGATGCTTTTGTAACCTTTACCCTGGATCATGATGCTAAACCTATCGGGTTTAAAATGGAGGCCATTTCTCCATTGACCGACTTTAGCTTCGACTTCCANNCTTCCAGGACTTAGATTTTACACGACTGAATGATAAATAGTGAAACCATCAACAAGATCATGGACGCCGCCCGTATTGAGGAGGTTGTCGGTGATTTTGTTGCTTTAAAGAAACGCGGTACCAGCCTGATTGGGAATTGCCCTTTTCACAATGAAAAGACACCTTCCTTCAACGTGTCGGTTACCAAAGGGATATATAAGTGCTTTGGCTGTGGTAAGGGGGGCGACGCGGTCCACTTTATCATGGACCATGAGAAGTATTCCTATCCGGAGGCGCTTAAGTTTCTTGCCAATAAATACAACATTCCCGTAGAGGAGACCATACAGAGTCCGCAGAACATTGAGGCTCAGAATGCCCGTGAAGCGCTGTACATTGTTTCGCAATTTGCCTCCGGGTTCTTTGCAGACCAGTTATGGAATGCTTCTGAAGGCAGGGCGGTAGGCTTAAGCTACTTCAAAGAGCGTGGCTTCCGTGAGGATGTGATCAAGAAGTTTGAGCTGGGCTATTCACCAGATTCCTGGGACGCGCTGATCAATGCGGCTAAAGGAGCTGGGCACAAGGAGGCTTATCTGGAAAGCACCGGCCTGGTGGTAAAAAACGACAAGGGCAAGCTTTACGACCGCTTCCGCGGACGCGTGATGTTCCCAATCCACAACTTTACTGGTCGCGTGATTGGTTTTGGTGGACGAACACTCAAAACCGACAAGAACGTACCAAAGTATGTTAACTCTCCAGAGAGTGACATTTACCATAAGTCTAATGTGCTTTATGGCCTCTACCACGCTAAAAAGGCGGTTAGAGACCTGGACAATTGTTACCTTGTAGAAGGTTATGCGGATGTGCTGTCTGCACATCAGGCAGGGGTGGAGAATGTGGTTGCCTCCTCAGGTACTTCGCTTACCACAGAGCAGATCAGGCTTATCGGGCGATTTACGCAGAACGTTACCATGCTGTACGATGGGGATGCTGCGGGTATAAAGGCCTCTCTTAGAGGATTGGATATGATCCTGGAGGAAGGCCTAAACGTTAAGGTGGTGAACTTTCCTGATGGACACGACCCGGATTCTTACATGCACCTGGTGGGCTCCGGTGCCTTTAAGCACTACATCGAGAACAACCGCAAAGATTTTATCCTTTACAAAGCAGATACGCTATTAAAGGAAGCTGGCAAGGATCCAATAAAACGTGCAGGTATTATCAGGGATATCGTAGAAAGCATTGCCAAGATTCCGGATAACATCAAAGCATCGGTGTTTATCAGAGAATGCAGTCACCTATTGCAGGTTGAAGAACGTATTCTGCTGAACGAGCTCAATAGCATGCGTGCGGCGAAGTTCAAGAAGGCGAACAACCAGCAGTCCAATTATCAGCCTTCGCAGTTTCACCCGGATCAACCACCAGAAAATCTTTTCGATGACTCACCGCAACCTGCACCCGTTCAAACGGATCAGGAGGAAGTGCAGGAAAAGGAAATTGTACGTTTGCTCCTGGCCTACGGCCATGAGCTGGTAAACTGGGACAAGATCGACAACATGTTCATCGGTTCTTTCATCATCCAAAACTTGTCGGATGTAAGCTTTAAACATCCCATCTGTAAGCGCATTATTGCGGCCTATAGGGACGAAATTGAGAACGGGCAGCTCCCGGTGGCCAATCAGTTCATCAAAAGTGAAGACCGAGAGATGGCTGATCTGGCGATTACCTTGTCTACCTCGCCGTATTCCCTAAGTGAAAACTGGTATAACCGGCACCAGATCTATGTACGGGATGAAACGGTAAACCTGAAGGCAACGGTTCTTGGGGGCATTTTTCACCTGAAAAAACGCAAGGTAGATCAGATCCTTTTAGACCTGTTGCAAGAGATTAAAGAGGAGCGAGATGCCACCAACCAGGAGATTCTGATGCAGAGATACGCGCACATCAAAAACGTCGAAAAAGAGATCTCCAAATTTCTGGGCTCTGTGATCTTGAAATAATTGGGAAACCACCTGGCGTTTAAATACGCTGGAAAACGACGCTTACTTTTTGTTAACGAATTACAATAAGTGTCGTTAACAAACTGCAATAAGTGTTATTAACGGAATACAACAAATGCCAGGTCTTCTGGCATTTGTTGTATAAAAATGCTGATTATACAAGCAATCAGTTTGAAATCAAATACAAATCCTAAATTGCTGAAGAGCTCAGACTAAGCAGCTTAAAGACCCTCAAATCCTGTTCTATGGCACTACACCTCGACCTCGGCCGGCACGGCGAACAACTCGCCAAAGATTTCCTGATTGATGCAGGGTACAGAATATTGGAGCAGAATTGGCGTTATGGTCGTGCGGAGCTTGATCTGATTGCCGCTATAGACAAGAAGATCATTTTCGTGGAAGTGAAAACCCGCCGTTCTGNNTTTTGGTGGAAGTAAAACCCCGCCGTTCTGCCGATCACGGTGAACCTGAAGATTTCGTGAACTGGAAAAAAGAAAAACAACTGGAATTCGCCTCCTCAGCGTACATCGAGCGACTGAATCACCAGGGGGAGCGACGATTTGACATAATTGCTATTATATTTGAAAACAAAGACCTTTATCAAATTAATCATATACAAGATGCGTTTTGGCCAAGCTAAATTAACCATTAAGAATACCCAAGTACTTGTTCTATTTACCTTATTATTTTCAACTGTATGTATGAGCTGCAAGCAGGATAGTGGCAGCAGCACGCCAGGATACGGCTTTAAAGCACCAGAACAAGGCGCAGCCTACGTTTTGGGGCAAGACATAGATGTGCAACTGGACATCCCGGAAGGGCAAACCGTTAAGTCTGTAACCTATATGCTCGATAGTACCCAACTTGGTACTAAGAACGATGCAACAGCATTCCGTTTTCCTACAAAGGAACTTTCTCTGGGGTATAAGCTTATTTCAGCGATCGTTGACAATGGCAGCAATAAAGACACCCTTATGGTAAACATCCTGATCAAATCGGCGATAAAGCCTGTGGTTCATGGATACCAGGTGATCAATACCTTTCCTCATGACACGACATCCTATACGCAAGGTTTAGAATATCATGATGGCAGATTTCTGGAAAGTACAGGAGAGTACGGAAAGTCTACTTTACGCTGGGTAGATATGAAGTCGGGCAAAGCAATACAACGCATTGACATCGACAAGCAGTATTTCGCGGAAGGATCTACGTTAATCGATGGTAAGGTGATCATGTTAACCTGGGAGCACAATATGGGCTTTGTTTACGATGCGCAGAGCTTTAAACAACTGGGTACATTCAATTACCAAAACAGCCGCGAGGGCTGGGGACTAACCTATGATGGCAAACAGTTGTTAAAATCAGATGGCACCAACAAGATCTGGTTCCTGAACAAAGATAACTACCAGGAAGAGCATGTAATTGAAGTATTCGACGATCAGGGCGAGGTAAGCCAGCTCAACGAACTGGAGTATATCGACGGAAAGTTATATGCGAATATCTATCAATCCAACAGAATTGCCATTATAGACCCAAAAACAGGCGCTGTAGAGGCTTATATCGATGCAACTGGTATTCTGCCTAAGAGCGACACTTTCATGAATACAGATGTCTTAAATGGAATTGCATGGGATGCAAAAGGANNAAAAAGAAACAGCGGCCATATCAAGCCGCTGTTTCTTTTTTAACCCTACGGAGCCCTTCTATTTAGCAGCTGTGCCATCCCCATAGAACCGGGCTTGAAATTAATCTTTCTTCTTTTCTTTAGGTTCAGCAATGTTTCCATTAAAGGATATCGGCTGCCTATTGATGTTCTGTACCGATAAGCTTGCATAACCTTTCTCTGTGATGTTAAAGGTTAGCTTCTGACGCTCTTTAATGTCGTTTGGTTCAATGGTAACCACCCAGTTTTTCTTCTTTTTCTCAGCGGAGTACTTGAAGTCCTTGGATTTGAACTTCGTACCCGCATCTTTCGGATCATAGGAAGGGGTGAATGAACGGCCATAGAATGGCAGGTAAGCCACTACACTGTCTTTGGTGACCCGTACATCGTACTGCGAGCCGGATAAATTCAGCAGGTTGTTCCTTGAATTTGGATATTGGTTCAACACCTGGTTAAGTGCATTGTCTGCCATCGGAATTGCAGTAACCGCATTAAACACAAAGTTTTGCTCTTTCAGGAGTCTTGTTGTCGTTTCCTTGTCGGTTTGTGCGCTGGCATGTAATGCGCCAACGGTGAATATGATGGTGAATAATCTTGTTAATGGTTTCATAATTATGTAGTTAATACCTATTAAACAAGGATGCAATTAAAAGGTTTAATCCATAAAAAATGCCGGATCAAATAAAAAGGATCCGGCATTTAAACGATAGATACTGTTGTTATTTAAAATCTGCAGCTGTTAATGGCGCATTGATCTTTACGTCTTTAAGTACAAAGGCAAGTTCCTGGGTAGTATCACCTACAGGCATGATCTGAACAGTTTTATGGGGAATCAAAATGTTACCTGCTTTTTTATAGTCGCTGAAAAGAGAGTTAATCATAACCTCCTTACCAGCTAATTTAAAAGGACGTTCTTCTTTAATCAGAAAGCCTGTTTTGGCATCATAGTATTCCGTCTTTTTGGAGCCAACAGCGGGCGTAACATTGATCTTGTAGACCGTTACATCACCAACTTTGCTGATGCCAGCATCTTCAAGTTTTGCGCTGCTGTAGTATAGCTGGTCGATAAGGCCTTGTTTTGCTTTTTTCTCCTTAAGCTCTTCAGGTGTATAGTCAATGCTTGAAGGTCCTTGCACTTTGATACCCGTGGAACCATCGAACACTTCTTTCATCACAGTCGTGCCGCCCATGGAGATCACGGTGCTTTCCATATTAGGAGCCATCTGTTTTAAAGAAGCGTTTAACTTTTGACCTTGCACCTCAAAGTCGCCGGTAGCAACAATCNNTTCCGCTTCACCGCCAATAGCCTTGATGTACGTGGAGATCACCTCTTCAGGTGTTTTCTTTGGCACGGCAGCAACGACAGCTTCATCTACCGGATTTGCATATTTATCATAAAGCTTCACGGCGAAGCCCAATTTTATCAGGCCAGGTAAAACGTCTTCCTGTTTGCCTACAACCACGACCCTTGCATTGTCATGGCCGAAGTACTTCTTGCTCACGCGCAAAATATCTTCCTGCGTTATAGCATTGATCTTTTTCAAGTAAGTGCGGTAGAAATCCTTAGGCAGGTCGTTGATCATGATGTTCAATGCGAAAGAAGCCATCCGGGCAGGGTTTTCCAAGCCCAGTGCAAACGTACCATTATACAGGTTCTTTGCATTCTGAAGATCTTCAGCGCTTACTTTTTCCATGCGCATGATGTTGATCTCTCTCAAAAACTCCACGACTGCACTGTCTACCTTCTCATTTCTTACCGCTGCATTAGCGCTGAATTTAGCCTGAAAACGGCCTGATCCGGTAGATGAGTAGGCACCATAGGTGAAGCCGTGTTTCTCACGCAGGTTGGTAAACAACTTTGCATCAGCGCCGCCACCTAAGATCTGGTCAGCAAGAAGTACAGCATGGTAATCTGGAGAACTTAAAGGCAGGTCTACCAGGCTAGTTACGGTAATTTCCGCCTGAACCGCTGTTGGTACATCGATCAGATCAATCTCGGTTTGATTAGGGTTGCTAACCGGAGCCAGTTTAGGTAGCGTTAAAGTTGCACCTTTCCAATCGCCAAAGGCTTTTGTAGCCAAAGCTCTCGCTGCGGCGGGGGTAATATCACCCACAAAGGTCAAATAGCCTCTTGAAGGCGTAACATATTTGCTGTAAGCTGCTTTTACATCATCCAATGTGATCGAGTTTACCGATTGCTCAGATACAAACTCACCCATTGGGTGATTTACGCCATAGCTCAGCGCATTCACAACCCGACCGGAGATGGCCTTTGCACTACGTTCATTGGATTTAATACCAGTTAAGGTTTGTGATTTTAGCTTGTCGAACGATTCTTTCGGAAATGCCGGGTTACGCAGCGCTTCTGCCATCAGCATAAACGTGTCATTGAAATAGCGGGTTAAAGAAGAAGCAGCGCCGCCAGAAGAGCTGACAGTGACGTCGGCACCCATCAGGTCAATGGCTTCATCAAACTGGGCTTTTGTTTTCTTCGTTGTTCCTTCACTTAACATGCCGCCCATCAGGCTTAACACGCCTGCTTTAGTACCTTCCGTAATCGGTCCTGCATCAATGCTGTAGGTCGCTGTAACTTTTGGAAGTTTGTGATTCTCAACCACGAGCACCGTAATGCCGTTTGGTAATTTATAGATCGCAGGATCTGCGAAGGTTATGGTAGGCGCCGGACCAGGTTTAGGTTTTTGGCTTCTATCTAGCTTCTGCGCCATTACCGAGTGTGCAAAAAGCCCGGTAAGCGCAAGTAGGAATATTTTTTTCATTTTTTTCGAAATATTGTTGTGGTGCTGAAGCCTTTAAGGCTTCATGTTCCTGGAAAATTAATGTTAGCGGATGTTCTATTTCTTTGGTAGATAATATAGCACCACGCGTTGATTCTTGTTCAGATACTTCTTTGCCACCGTTCTGATCTCTTCGCGGGTGATGGACTTAATAATATCCAGCTCCTCGTTAATATCATTGGTGTTTTTGTTGTGGAAAGTATAGCCTGAAGCCAGGTTTTCCGCCACACCAAGCATCCGGCTGTTTGCACTCACATAACTGTTCTCGAACTGGTTCTGCAGCTTTTTAAACTCTTTTTCAGTTATCAGCTCTGTTTGCAGGTTTAATATCTCTGCATCAATATCGCTCAACAGGTCGTTCAAGGGTGTATTGTTGTTCGGCAAGGCCAAAGCCAGGTAAGCGCCATGATCTTCAAGGCCATAGTTAAAAGCACTCACCTGCAAGGCCGTTTTCTTCTCATCAACCATCTTACGGTTCAATCTTGAACTACCACCGCCAGAAAGTACCGCGCTGATCATCTCCATTACTTTTGAATCTCTTGACCGCATACCCGGGACGCGGTAAGCTGTAAATATCGCAGGAATCTGAATGTTGGCATCATACGCCGTATCGATGACCTGTTTGGTAATTTCAGGAAGCTTATATGGCGTTTTTACCACTGGAGCACCTTTAGGTACTTCATCAAAGTATTTCTTAACCAATGTTTTGGTTTTCTCTACATCAATATCGCCTGCAATGGTTAGCACGGCATTATTCGGTGCGTAATATTTCTTGAAGAAAGCAAGAAATTCATCCAGTTTTGCGGCGTCAAGATGCTCCATAGAGCCGATCGGCTGCCATTCGTAAGGCGTACCTTTAAACAGGTGCCTGAAGATGTTTTCCGAAAATTTACCATAAGGCGAATTGTCTACACGTAACCTTTTTTCCTCTTTAACAACCTCATTCTGGGTTCTTACGCCATTTTCATCGATTTTAGGGTGTAACATGCGCTCACTTTCCAGCCATAAGCCTAATTCCAGCTGATTGGAAGGGAACATTTCGTAGTAGAACGTACGGTCGTGACTGGTATTTGCATTGTTTTGTCCGCCATTGCTGCTGACGGTTTTCATGAACTCGCCGCGTTTAAGGTTCGGGCTTCCTTCAAAAAGCAGGTGCTANNAGTGGGCGAAGCCAGTGCGTTGTGGATCTTCATCTTTAGACCCTACATGGTACATGACGGATACGGCTACAACGGGCGCTGTTTTATCCTGATGCAGGATAACATGCAGGCCATTATTAAGGTCATATTCGGTAAATTTTACTTTTTGAGCAGATACGCTCAAGCAAAGGCCCGATAAGACCAGCGTTACAAGAAAGTTTTTTTTCATTTATTTGGATTTGCGTTTTATTCAGATAACTCCGGATCCTAACACACCTGCTGGGCACTAAGATCCGGAAGTTTCAATATTGGAGCTCGTAGGAAACGATTTAGGCTCTCCAGGTTTTGTATTGGTTAATTAAACCATTGGTAGAGGCATCATGCGTATTTACCTGCTCATCACCTTTAAGTTCTGGCAGGATACTTTTTGCAAGCTGTTTGCCTAATTCTACACCCCACTGATCGAAGCTGAAGATGTTCCAGATAATACCCTGTACAAAGATCTTGTGCTCGTACATGGCAATCAGTGAACCAAGGCTATAAGGTGTTATTTTCTTTAACAGGAAAGAGTTGGTTGGCCTGTTGCCTTCGAATACTTTGAACGGTGCCAGTTTTGCAATTTCTTCAGCAGATTTGCCATCAGCGCTAAGCTCCTGGTGGATTTGCTCCTCGGTTTTGCCGTTCATCAACGCTTCGGTTTGTGCGAAGAAGTTGGATAACAAAATTGGGTGGTGTTCACCGATCGGATTTAAGCTTTGTGCAGGGGCGATGAAATCGCAAGGAATTAATCTTGTTCCCTGGTGGATGAGTTGATAGAATGCATGCTGACCATTCGTTCCAGGTTCACCCCAGATCACCGGACCAGTTTCATAATCCACCTCATTACCGTTGCGATCTACATGTTTACCGTTACTTTCCATGTCGCCTTGCTGGAAATAAGCCGCAAAGCGATGCATGTACTGGTCGTACGGTAAAATAGCTTGTGTTTCAGCGTTAAAGAAGTTGATGTACCATACACCAAGCAGACCTAGAATCACTGGAATGTTCTTCTCAAATGGTGTGCTTTCAAAGTGTTGATCGGTAGCATGTGCACCTTTCAACAACNNGCTCAAGGCGATTGGCAATCCGATAGCGCTCCAGAGCGAATAACGGCCACCTACCCAATCCCAGAATTCAAACATATTGTCGGTGTTGATACCAAAGGCAGCAACATCTTTGCTATTGGTCGATAAAGCAGCGAAATGCTTAGCAATATCCTCCTCTGCCGCACCTTTTTCTAAGAACCATGATCTTGCAGTACGTGCATTGGTCATGGTTTCCTGCGTGGTAAAGGTTTTGGATGCCACCAGGAATAGGGTCGTTTCCGGATTTACACCTTTCAACGTTTCTGCCATGTGCGTACCATCAATGTTCGACACGAAGTGCATGTTCAGGTGGTTCTTGTAAGCTTTTAGTGCTTCAGTCACCATTACGGGACCTAAATCTGAACCACCAATACCAATATTTACCACATCAGTAATGGCCTTTCCAGTATACCCTTTCCATTCGCCAGAAATAACTTTCTCGGAGAAGGACTTCATTTTCTCTAACACGCGGTTTACCTCTGGCATAACGTCCTTGCCCTTAACCAGGATCGGCGTATTGCTTTGGTTCCGCAATGCGATATGTAGCACAGGTCTGTTTTCTGTCTGATTGATAGCTTTGCCATTATACATGGCTGTGATGGCCTCGTCCAATTTGCATTCTTTGGCCAGTTGCACCAACAAAGCTATCGTGGTATCGTTGATACGGTTTTTAGAATAATCCAGCAGAATATCATCAAACAGGATCGTGAACTTTTCAAAACGTTCCGGTNNCTTATAGGCTTGTGTTTCTGTGAAGTTAATTGTTGGAAGCATATTAAATAGTTTTTAATGCTAAAATAGGAGATAATTACCTCGGTAACGAAGCAATTACGAAAACTTTATATTTCTGCCTTGCGTTAGCTCATCGTTGAATCTGATTATATGGAATGTAGTGCTCCCACTCCCAAGGAGTATAGATGTCGCCAATGCTCTCTTTCAGTAGCTGCTTGAAAATGCTTTCTCCGGCATCATTGTTCGTCATGATAACCACGCCGATTCCTTTTTCTGGATAAGCAATACTGTAATGACCCCAGCCCTCATCATGCCCTTCCTTGAAAAATGCAGGTCCGCAAGGTGTTTTAAAAACACCCAGACCTAGTCCGTAGCTAAGCTGAATGTTGTCGTTCAACGTACTGTCTTTACTCGCAAGCGGTCCAAACTGCTTGATGGACCTGATCCTTACCTGAGGGGTGATCAAGTTCTTGAAAGTTGCATTTGACAAGCCTTTATGCTGCATCAAAGCCCTGAAAAACCGACTATAGTCTTCAAGCGTCGTGCACATGGTTCCCGCGCAGCCGGCCTCTTCCCATTCCTCAAATTCATAAGGCTTTCCTGCCAAGTCATGGCCCAGTACCAGGTTTTTAGCATACTTCGGTTGCCATACATAACTCGTGTTTTCCATGTTTAAAGGGATGAAAACCCGTTCACGAGCAATGCTTTCGTAATCTCTTCCTGTGATTTGTTCAATTACGAACTGGAGTAAATACAAGCCTTCACCCGAGTAACTGTATCGGCTGCCTGGATTGAACTTTATCTTTATCTTTTCGTCGAGCTCAAACCAGCGCCAGTTCGGGAAACCCGTGGTATGACTTAAGCACATGCGTGCAGTAATTTTTTCATAACGCTTGTCCTTTTTGATGTCCTGGTAGCCACGGTTCCAGCCGGGAATAATATAGTCGGGCAATGGCTTTGTCAAGTATTGTACTAGCGGTTTGTCGAGGTCAATAACTTTTTCCTGTACCAGCTGTGCAACGATATACGCGAATACGGTCTTGCTGAAAGAAGCGGCGTACATCACTTGCGAGGTCTTAAACGGTGTTTGTTCGCGCACATCGGCGAGCCCAAAAGTTTTCATGAACAAAGGTTTGTTTTCGTTGTAAACAACAATGCCCAATCCGCTTACACCAGCGTCCTTCATCAACAAACGGATGGCTGCCGAGAGGCTGTCTGCATCAATTTGACTACCATCAATGCGTTTATTGATTGTGCTTCGGTGTTTAGCGAAATGATTGAAAAGCAAATTAGCAAGATTAAAAATCGTTTCATGGTAAGAGGGGTCTGCTATACCAATTTACGAAATGAATTGCCATCCTTCACGTTCAAGTGCCAAATGGTGGGGCAGTTGGATCAATGGGCAAGGTAAAATAAAACGTCGAACCTTTGCCGGGCGCACTTTCCGCCCAGATGTCTCCTTCATGACGTTTAATGATCTCGTAACACAAATAGAGACCAATCCCGAAGCCAGCGATGGTCTGGCTTTCTGCATTAATTACACGGTATTAGCGGTCAAATATCCTGGATAAGTCTCCAGCGGAAATTCCTTTGCCTTCATCACGGACACTTACCACAGCATGGGCATCTTCAATTTGACAGGCTACATGAATGGTACTACCTTGAGGGGAGTATTTAGCAGCATTGCTGATCAGGTTGTTTAATACCTGACCTATTTTATCGCGGTCAGCATTAACCATCATCGACTCCATGGGTGCGAAAACGAATTGATGATTGCTCATGTGCAACAAGCTGTCTTCTTGTGATTCCCGGATGAGCTCTGCCATGTCAAAGCACTTCCGTTCAATATAGATTTGGTTATTTTCTAGTCTGGAAACATTCAAGAAGCCATTTATTAACGTCATCATCCGGTCTACCTGCCGAATGGCCTTGCTGGAAAGACTTACACTGGATTCATCCTCATTTCTTTTGGCATTGCGCTGTAGCACCTGTAGAAATCCATTCATGGATGTTAAAGGCGTTTTCAGCTCATGGCTTACCATGCTGATGAAATCATTTTTACGTTGCTCATTTCGTTTCTCTTCGCTGATGTCCAGGATGGCACCCGTCATCAAAATGGGTTTTCCTGCATCATCATAGGTCGCTTTCCCTGTAGAGCGGAGCCACCTTGAAGGACTTCCATCCATTGGATGGAGCAGATGTTCAACGCGGAAGCTCTTTTTTTCTGCAATTGCGAGCGATATGTTGTCCTTAACCTGTTCACGAAACTTCGGGTCAATCATATCAAAACTATCCTCCAGACTGATTTTCATCCCAGGTGGTATGCCATGAATCATTCTTGATCTTTCTGATAAGGTAAGATTACCAGTTGTCCAGTCTACCGTCCAAACCCCTAACTCGGTAGCTTCCACCGCCAGCTGCAGGCGTTCTTCTGCCTGCTCTGCCGCCTTCCGGGCAGTTACTTGTTCGGTGATATCAAATGCAATACAGACAATGCTGTGGCTCGACCCATCTGGATTCTTCAGGGGTCGATATACGAATTTGTAGTATCCATTCTGGAGGCTACCATTACGTTCCAGATAAGCTGCCAGTTCGTTACCGTAGAAAGTTTCACCGGTTCTATAAACCTCAGCCAACAGTCGTTCAAAGGGCTGCTCTTTTATTTCTGGTAGGGCTTCAATGAGGGGCTTGCCAATGATTGACTTGTCTTTTCCAATCATCTTCAGCATCAGATCATTGGCGGTTTCAATGATCATTCCCTCGCCTTTAACAATGAAGGAAGCAACTGGCGCCTGCCGCACCAATTCTCTGAAGCGGCCTTCGCTCTCCGCCAACGTGTTGTACATCTGGCGTAAGTTTGCAGTATGTTCCTGAAGTTCCTTGTTTAATCGTCTGATGTCGACGTTAGAGGTTTGAAGCTCTCGATTTATAAGCGCAAGTTCCTCATTTGTTTCGCTGAGCTCCTCATTACTGGTGGTCAGTTCTTCATTTAAAGCCTGGATTTCCGCCTCTTTGGCAAGAAGTTTAATTTTTCTAAGTTCTCGTTCCGTCACATTAGCGGCACGGTGTAGAATTGCATAGGTCAGGCCGTCTGCATCTTTAATTGCCCGGTATTCATATTCATAATAGTGCGTTTGCAAAACGCCATCAATTTTAGTGTCAGCAGTAATAACGCCCGCATTGGTAATACCTGTCATTAATACCTCCCGGAGCATTTGTTTAAAGGGCTGGCCCTGAAGTTCCAGCACCCCTTCATATAGGGGCAAGCCTATGATTTCCCGTCCTTTACCCCAGAAAGCCAGCATGGCGTCATTTGCAAATTCAATGATCATCTCCTCGCTGGTATATATCGCCATTGCATCTGCCGATAATGCAATGATGTCCAGCAATGCGCTATCTGTTAGTCTATTCTTATCTTGCTCCTTCAAACCCATGATCTTTAGTGTTCATTAAGGCTTTTGAGGCTTCAGATGTTTAGAATTTCTGAAAATGGCGGTTCAGATGCATTATCTTCGAGGAATGATGTTGAAGAATTTGTACCTGATACTGTTGTTTATGATTGCGCTTTACAGCTGTAGCCAACCTGGCGAGGTAAAAACAACCGAGCGTCGTACAGCTTCCTACCAGGCCATTCAAGGTGCTGATACTGCCTTGCTGGAGTTAACGATAAAAGGTTCCACCTTTAAAGGAAAGTGTGCAATCCGTTTCGGGAGCAAGTTCACGGATTCAGGGGAAGTTAAAGGCTTGATACGAGGAGATACGCTACTTGGCGATTTCCACTACCTGCATTATGGTCTGGAGTGGAAACGGGTAGCCTTTGCGCTTCTAAAAGAAGGTGAGCTGTTGTATATGGGTGAGGGCGACCAGGGTGAATATTTCAATATACCCTATTTCAAGCCCAATGGACCGAGCTTTGACAGCGTTAAGTTTGTCTTTAGGCCTATAGCAGTTGCCAGGTAAACAAGAGCAGGAATGCCGCCTGAATGATGATGAGCGAGGTAAAAAATGTATGCTGCTGTGGAGCCTTATACCTGGTAAACATCGCTATGGAAAGCATCGTCGCCAGTATACTTAAAGTAAAAAAGAAGCCTGTTGAATATCCGCCCGGAAAATAGCTTCCAAACTTTGCAACCGCTTGCTCTTGCGTATTGGTCGTCCAAAGGCATTTAGCCAAAGTATGAAAGAAACAACATTGAACAGCAAGGCCGCTAGTGACAGAAGAATAAGTGCTTTTTTCATTGTATTTAGTAGGCAAGTGTGCAAATGCTCCCCACTTAAACATAATCTTTTTTAAGCATAAACCATTGAAATGAAAAAAGCTCAGCACCTTGTTGATGCTGCGCTTTTTAATGCGATTGGCTTTTTATCTGTAGCCCGTATTAAGTAAGTTGCCAAAGAATATCGCATTTAAAAAAAGGCGGTTGGTACCTAACCAATAGCCCCTGTAAGTGGGGTCATCAGCGAATAGCACAACCTCTCCATTGCCACTCGCTGTAGCAATGATGGCCGCAGAGTTTGCCACTTTGGCGATATTCGCCTTTGAGGAATAACCATTGATGAAAGGTGCTGCCGTATATTGCGCTACGGTTGCATATTTGTTGCTGCTTGGCAGTAGTAGCGTGGGTCCATTCTTGTTGATAAACAACTTTCGATCTGCAATGCCAAAGGCGATTGGATGCGTGATATCCAGGTCAGCCTGAAATATTGCACCGTTGATCNNACATCCTCTTGTCTCGCATAATCCAGCCGTTCGGGCTTTGGTGTCGCTGCCTTTGCATGCTTCGCATCTGATGCTTTCTCATCTTTAGTATTTACAGGTGCAGCCGGAGTTACATCTCCCGGGCGCCTGAACACATCCGTTTGTGCAAGCTTTTCCTTCACCAGGTCGTTTGCCACCGCCCATGCCGTAGCGGTCTGGAAGGTGATCAGCGTGCCGCCAGCTTCTACCCAGGATTTGATCTTGTCTACCGTAGCTTTATCCCATGCGCTGTAATTTCCGGCAGGCAGTATCAGTACATTATATCTGCCCAATGGCGCACGTGCAAAGTTACTCAGGTCCAGTTTAGATACTGGCAGGTCAAGCTGCTGATTCAGCAGGAACCACACCTGTCCGGCTTCAGAAGCTGTTACGCCCTGCCCAAAGGCTAGTGCAACTTCAGGTTTCCGGGTTGACCTGATATTGCTGCTGCCCAGATCAATGCCTTCGGTACTAAAGCCAGAGTTCACCGCAGTAACCTCAATGTTGGCGCGTACCGCAACGTCGTTAACAGCGGCAAACAGGGAGTCGGCCGAAAGTCGCTGCCCAACTACGGGAATCACGAGTGCGCCCGGTTGAAATGCCGCTTTTCCTCCGGAAGTATTTGCTGTAAAGCCCTTGAACGCTGTTTTAACCAGCACATTCTTACGATGCAGTTCATACAATGCTTTGGTGTAATTGTAGTCTGTGGAATTGATCAGGTAGGCGTAGCCTGACTTGTTGCCTGCGGTTTTGCTTGCAGGGGCCGGAACGGCGCTTACAGACTGTCCTTTGGAAAAAGAACCTTTCAGCTTGGCATACTTTAGCCCATAAGCGTGGATAATGCTCCAGCCGGTATTGTCGTAAAAGATGCTGTCTTTCAGGGTGTTTTCTTCAAAGATGGAATGAACCAGCAGAAAGTTCGGCTGCGCCGATGGCACCACATACGCACTACCTTTCTCGAATGTCTTACCTTCCTGCGTCAGGTTGGCGGGCAGTTCGAAAACTTCAATTTGATGCTGCAGCAGCAGACCGAGAAATTTGTTCGTTAGTGTTTTATCCTTTACATCGCCAAACACGAAGGCTTTAGCTGGATTCTTCTGCCCTTGCGCAAGTGCATATTTAAAGAAGTCTTTCTGCACCTTAAATAAGCCTGCTTTCTCAGCAACCGCACCCTTTATGGTGGAGAAGCTGGTGCTCAGGTGGTTCCGGATGGTGAAGGCAAACGACAAAGGACCATTTGTGGATTCCTGTAAGATACCGCGTGAGCTGGCCTGTTCAAAGGTTGCGGCAACGGAGCCAAAGAACTTCGGGTAAGTGGAGCCATAAATTGGCGAGAGGTTATCATAGTTCTCTTTAGTGAAGTACAAGGAGCCGATCTCATCAAGCGCCTGTGCATGATACTTCGCAAGGGTTACCTGGAACTCGTATAGGAACTGGGGGATAATCGGACTTTCGTGGCTTTTGGGTGTCGGTTCGAAGTAATAGGTGGCGTTGGTGCCCTGCTCATGAAAGTCGATCTGTACATTCGGGTACCACTTGTGAAAGAATGCAATACGGTTGCGACTTTCGACTTGTACCAGGTTCAGCCAGTCGCGGTTCAGGTCGGTAAAGAAGTGATTGGTACGTCCGTTTGGCCAGCCTTCCTGGTGCTCTTTATCAAGTGGATCACCAACCGCGGGGAAGGAGTGATAAGCATTATGCCAGTTGGCGGCGCGGTCTCTGCCATCGGGATTCAGTGCTGGATCAATGAAAATTACCGAAGTGGAAAGCCAGTTCTGCGTCTCTGCATCATCACTTGCAGCCAGGTAGTAGCCTGCCAGCAAACTGGCTTCCGTGCTGGAAGTTTCATTGCCGTGTACACCATAGCCAAGGTGGATGATCACCGGGGCATTGTTGCTCAGTACAGGTTTACTGGGGTCCACCTGGTTGAGGTGCTCTTTTCTGATGTTTTCCAGATTACTGTAATTTGCAGGGGCGGTGATGGTTACAATGATCTGCTCGCGCTGCTCATAGGTTTTACCAATACCTTCCACATGTACGCGGTCAGATACCGCTGCAAGCGCTTTGAAATAGGCAATCACCTGGTCGTACCTGGTGAAGTACGTTCCGATCGGATAACCGAGGAACTGCTCAGGCGTTGGGATTTTAGGGTTTAAGCTGGTGGCTTTAGGAAAAAAGTAACTGTTCTGCGCCCAGCTGTTAAAGCCTGCCAGTATGCTGAGCAACAGGGTCAGCTGAATGGTTTTTAGAAGTCGTTTCATGGTTATGAGTTTGGTTTAGATTAGTAGCCTGGGTTTTGGGTTAGATCAGGATCAGATTGTACATCCGATAAGGGAAGTGGGAAGAGCCAGAAGTTGCGGTCCGCTAAGCCGAGCACCTCCGTAGCACGTTGTGTTCTGGTCAGGTCGAACCAGCGGTGCGCTTCAAAAGCGAACTCAATGGCGTTCTCCTCTTCAATAGCCTGCAACAGGTCTGCCTGTGTAGTGGCGGGCGTTGCTGGCACATCCGCTCTGGCGCGAATGATGTTTAGATCTGCAGCTGCTTCTTCAAGCTTGTTTAATTGTGCCCTTGCTTCCGCGCGGATCAGATACAATTCTGCAATCCGGATCAGGTAAGCGGGGTCAGTGCTGGTACCTGCAGTGTTATACAGCACACCATATACCGCATTTCCGCTACCTGCGATAAGGCTTTTTCTGCTGCCGCCAATCGTTGGATTGTTCAATTTTGCAACCAGTGCATCCGAGGGCTTCAAGGTATATTGTCCACCTGCCGAACTCGGGTACCATAGGTTCCAGAAAGTATTCCGGTCATTTGGTGAGAAAGCAAGCTCGAACACTGATTCTGTACTTTGAAATGGTGCTGTAAAGAAAGCATTATAGGGCTTCACCAAGGCGAACTTCGGATTGTTGATCACCTGTGTGGCATAACTTTCCGCATCTGCCCACTGCTGACGATACAGGTGCAGCCTCGCCCTTAGCGCAAATACCGTGCTTTTCTGTGCCCTGTTTCTGGTGGTTGCATCTTCATTAAGCAATGTTTCTGCTTTAGTCAGATCGGCCAGCACCTGATCATAGGTTTGATCCAGTGTACTGCGTTTAATGCCTTTTAGGGAGTTTAGGTCTTTTGTAGGTTCTAGCTGCAGTTGCACGCCACCCCAGCCGCGCGCAAGATCAAAATACGCCAGCGCACGTATGAAATAAGCCTCTCCAAGAATCCTGTCTTTCTCTGCACTGCTAAGCGTAGGATCGGTTACGGCCGGAACATAGGCAATCACGCTATTTGCAGAATTGATGGCCCGGTAAATGCCCTGATAAGCCGCTACCGTGATCACATTATCTGTTGGAATGGCATTCTGATCCAGCTGCAGATATTGGCTTAGCGTTCCGTTAAACACCACATTGTCAGTCGTGATGGTGCCCAATGTGGGGTAGTTGGCGGCATAATATTCCTGCAGGCGGTCATAGGCTCCGATGATGGATGCCCTTGCGGTGTTGGCGTCCGTAATGGAGCTTTCCGTTGGTAAGGCATTATTTGGTGTTTCTTCCAGAAACTTCTTGCATGAAGATAGACTGAACAGCAGGAGTGCCAGCAGAAAGCTTGATTTTATATGATGTAGTTTCATGTTTTTTCAGTTAAGGTTAGAAGGTGACACTCGCGCCGAGTTGGAATGTTCTTGGTTGTGGTACCGTTGCCCAGTCGTAACCAGCAGTGTTCTGGTTATTACTTTGGGAGCTGACTTCAGGATCCAATCCGCCATATTTGGTAAAGGTTAACAGGTTGGTTCCCTGCGCATAGATGCGTAGCTTATTCATCCCGATCTTTCTGGAAACGGCTGTAGGGAAAGTGTAACCTAAGGTTACGGTTTTCAGCCTCAGGAATGATCCATCTTCCAGGTAGCGGGAGCTTAGGCTGGCCACATTGCCACCATAGTTGTTTGCTGCACCGCCATTTTCAGTTGGATTTCCCGAATAGGTGGTTAAACGTGGTATATCGGTCACATCACCAGGTTGCTGCCAGCTATCAAGTTGCCTTGGCAGAAAGCCGATGTTTGCCTGGGTGCCGCCATGCACCATGAAGAAGTCGTTCATGTTCATGATCTTATTCCCCTTCTGAAAGTAAAAGAAGAAACTGAAATCGAGGCCTTTGTAGGTGATGTTATTTGTTAGACCGCCAGTATAATCTGGCAAGGCATTACCTACGATCTGCCGGTCGGCTGAGGTAATGATACCATCGTCGTTTACATCGTCGTAAACGGCGTTACCGGTTTGTGGATCTACGTAAAGTTGTTTGTATAGCTGGAAGGAGTTAACGGCATAACCTTGTTTCAAGATGGAAATGTTCCTGCCTGAAGCACCCAAGCTAATGTCTGATGCGAGTTTTTCAATCTTATTCTTGTTGAAGGAGACATTGAAGTTGGTGGTCCAGCTAAAGTTTTCAGTCTGGATGTTGGTTGAGGTGATACCAAGCTCATAACCCTTATTCCGCACAGCACCGTAGTTTTGCAGGTAAGAGGCAAAACCAGAACGGTAGGGTACAGGTACATTCAAAAGCAGATCATAGGTGTACTTATTGTAGTAGTCGGCTACGATGCTAAGGCGGTTTTTGAAGATGCTGAATTCAGCACCAAGGTTAAACTGCCGGGTGGTTTCCCAGGTAAGGTCGGCGTTGGCGAGCTGTGTTGGTGCGATGCCGGGTTGTTCCAGGTAGTTTGCGCCAGAGGACCATAATCCTTGCGCAGCATAAGCACCTATGCCATTCTGGTTGCCGGATAAGCCAAGACTTGCACGTACCTTAAAATCATCAAAGACGTTTAGATTTTTGATGAAATCCTCCTGACCAATCAGCCAGGCTACGCCGCCTGAGGGGAAGTAGCCCCATCTTTTATTTGCGCCGAATTTAGATGAACCATCCGCGCGGATACTACCATCCAATATGTACTTGTTCTTGAAGGTATAACTTACTTTACTGAAAAAAGAGAGCAGCTTTGATGAAGTGCGGAAGGAAGAACCGGATCTTGTGGCGGCTACCGCAACCGACCGTAAGCTATTCGCGGCAAAGCCGGTTCCCGTAGCGCTGGTACCTTCATTAAGCACAGTGTTGATGGTGTTCCCGATTAAGGCATTCAGGTTATGCTGCTTGTTATCGCCAAAGGTTTTGATGTAGGTTAGCACTTGTTCATTGGTTAATACCAGGTTCTTGTTTTCCGCTGATGAAGCGGAGCCCTTTGTAGCGATGCCAGCGCTGATGAGTGTATTTGAATAGCTGTTATCATACTCACTGGTGTTGTCAATACTCCAGCTGCTACGCAGTTTAAGTTCCGGCAAAAAGCTGTACTCGCCATAGATGTTGCCGATGGTCCTCCATCCAACGGCTTTGTTATCCAGATTTTCAATGAGCGCGATGTGGTTGTCAAAACTGCCATAGCGGGCAAAAGTGCCATCTTCATTATATATCGGCAGGTAAGAACGAGGGAAGAGTGCCGAGTTGATCACACCTGTCGGATTATTGTCGCTGCCGCTTAAGTTCCTTTCCGATCTGGTGAAGTTTAAGCTGGTTCCAACTTTAAGTTTGTCGCTGAGGAAATTATCATAGTTCAGTCGACCGGCATACCGGGTGTAATCAGAAGGTTTAACGATGGATTCCTGGTTCAGGTAGCCCAGGCTGATATAATAGGTACTCTTATCGGTTCCACCTTGTGTGGAAAGTTCATAGTTGGTCGTCTTCGCCGTGCGGAACAGGCCTTCGATGCGGTCGTATGTTGGCAAGGATGCAGGATCTGGAAAAGGTAGGGTGATGCTGTTTGGATCCAGACCGTTGTCAACCGCGGTATTGATCCTCGATTCATTGGTAAGTAAGCCAACTTCAGGCCCGTTAGCGACCTCAAACTTGTTTACTGCGGTAGACCAGCCCTGTATGGTGTTGAAGTTGATCTTTGCATTGGTGTTCCGTTTACCTCGTTTGGTTGTTACGATGATGACACCATTGGCACCCAGGGAGCCGTAGATTGCTGTAGCATTGGCATCTTTCAGGATCTGGATGTCTTCAATGTCGGAAGGGTTCAGGTCGGCAATGGGGTTTGAAGCCTGTTGATTACCCAGTCCTGCGGATATTGGATCTGCATTGCTGACGAATACGCCATCGATGATGTATAAAGGGTCTACTGAAGCATTAATGGAATTGTTACCACGTACACGGAAAGTGATGCCNNGCCGGAATTGGTGCTCACCTGTACGCCGGTCGTTTTACCCTGCAGCAATTGGTTAAAGCCTCCCGAAGGTTGATCCTGCACCACTTTCCCGCTGACACTGGATATGGAGCTGGCGATGTACTTCCGCTGTTGTGTGCTGTATCCGGTAACAACGATGTCGTTTAGCTGAACCTGACTTTCCTCCAGTAGGATGGTCACTGGCGTACCATCCACTACCTGATCTTTCTGAACGTAGCCGATATAGCTAATCAGCAGGGTGTAGGGGAATGGCTGGCCTGTTGTAAAGGTGAACTTACCGTCCTGATCGGCTGAGACCGCATGGGTGGTGCCCTTAATTTTGAGTACAGCACCTGCGAGGGGCTTTTTTGTTCTGGCATCGAGGACAATCCCCTGGAGCCTGGATTTGATGGTGGCTGGGTTCACCTGCGCAGCACCCAGCTGTACCCAAAGGGCAAGCAGGCTCAGGCAGAAACCCTTTGTGAAAAAAGATTTCATGGTTATTTAGGTTGGAAGGTTTAAGACAATAGGGTTCCTGCTGTGCTTTTAAAGCGCAGTTAATGGGCAGGAAGGATTGTTATAGATGGAGGCCAAGGATTGGCCGGATATCGAGAGTTAACACATACACATTCGAAAAAAGGAATCGATAGCACAAACTTGTGGTTCAAAGGAAGTGGCTAACAACTGGACTTTTTTCGCAAGGATCATATCCTTTTCTGTGGCATGTGTTGAATACATAATAAAGTCTACTAATTTACTAGACAAATATACCTTTAAAACCCACTATTCCAAATAATATTTTTTAATAGTGTCATTAAATGTATTACTAAAAATAATATTTGGTAATAAAGATCATTTCAGGCCCTCGAAAGAAGCAGTAAGATCTAATAACAGAAGCGAAAGTTAGCTTAAGCAGGGCAATTCTGCCGTTTTAGATAGCCGCCTTTGCCGAATTAAGCATATAAATTGTTCTTAAACCGTTTTGCCAGCAATCCAGTCGCAGCAGCAGGATCAATATCTGCCACAATTACGCCGGTACGACCATAAACTTCATGTGCGATGCAAGTTCCATCGGGTGCAATGATTGCACTGCCAGATTCAGGGTATTTAGAAGCATAATTCGAGCTGGCGAAGTAGATCGTATTCTCCAATGCACGCATCATCATTGCTTTCTCGTAATAAGGGTTGTCCTTATGCCCCCAATCTGTTAAACTCGGACCTTCTGTATTGCTTCCGGCGAAATGCGGATGAAAAACCAGCCTGGCACCTTGCTGCGCTGCCCATCGTACCGACTCCGGGTACCGGAAGCCTTCATGGCAGATCGTAATGCCAAACTTAAGTCGATTTACCTCAAAAATGTTCCGTTCAGTACCAGGTATCCAGATGTTGTCTTCTGAGGGATCCAGCTGGTTTTTGGTTTGATAACCGAGTACTTCACCAGTTGCAGACACCACATGTGCCAGATTATACACGCCGCCAGGAAGGTGCCAGTCCATGGGTACGACAATCGCAATATGATTCGCTGCGGCAATCCTGCATACTTCATCTAACGCTGATTGGAGACTTTCTGCAGTGCGATCTTCCTTTGCGTATGGCATGCCCGGATAACCTGGCAGATACGACTCTGGAAAACAAATGATCTCGGCCTGTTGCGAGGCCGCATCTTCAACCAGCTGCTGCAGCCAGTATAAACCATCCTTTAAACCTTTGATGATTGGGGGAGAAGCGACTGCGATTTTCATAAACCTGGCTTTTTCTGTTATTTTCATTTTAAAGTTAAGCGATTTTCAATGAAGATCTACCTATAGAATGTCGTTTCGCACTGCAGAAAGCAATAGCTTACCATGAAAAACGAGATTGAGAACTTATGGTGTTTTGTTTTATCTTGATCGTCAAGAAACTATGATCATGACGGACGAAATACTTAAGAACTTCCCAGCCCAATTTGCTGCTATTGACCGCGCAACAAAAGATGCAGGCTTCACCATGCCTTCTGAGCCTAAGACCGGGGCGCTCTTGAGCATGCTTGCAGGCACTAAGCCCTCAGGTGCAATGCTGGAGCTTGGTACCGGCACAGGACTTTCCGCTGCCTGGATTCTAGACGGTATGGATGATCAATCAATGCTAACTTCCGTTGATAATGATCCTACCTTCCTGAATATTGCCCGACAACATCTGGTTAATTCAAGATTAAGCTTGATTCAGCAAGATGCAGGTGAGTGGATACAGGAAAACAGAAAATTGAGGTTCGATTTTATATTTGCTGATACCTGGCATGGGAAATACTTGATGCTGGCTGAAGTACTTGATATGCTGAAGCCAGGCGGATTGTATATCATAGATGATATGCTGCCACAGGCGAACTGGCCGGATGGACATCAAGAGAAGGCATTGAGGCTGGTCGAGGTACTTGAATCCAGAGCTGACCTGAACTTGTTAGGCTGGCTTGGGCGACGGGTATCATAATCGCAAGTAGGAAAGTATAAAGAGGTAAAGCGTATTTCATTTGTGATTTATCAGGTTTAATCGTAATATTACAATGTAATACATAGACACGAATGGGACTTACAAAAACAGAGATATTCACTGACGAACAAAATCAACTGGCACAGCTGTTAAAAGCAATGGCGCACCCGGCGCGAATCGCGATCCTTCAACGGATCATGGCATCAAACACTTGCATTTGTGGTGATCTGGTGGATGAACTCGGATTGGCGCAGGCTACGATTTCACAGCATTTAAAAGAACTTAAAAATGCAGGGATCATCCAGGGCACGATTGAAGGCGTAAGTGTATGTTATTGCATCAATCCGGAAACGTGGAAATTGATGGAAGCAAACATCGGAGGCTTTTTGAAGTCGTACAAAGGACCGGTAAGCTGCTGTTAAAATTTTTTGTCAGCATGTATCGCAAAATTACAATGGATGAGCATTCTTGATTGAAGCATCTTTAAATAAAATATTAATAATTAAGTAAGTAGAACCTTTAAATAGATTTACGATGAAACTATCAGAAATCAAACAGCATTTAGCAAGCGCAGAAAGCGTGAATTTTAGATTGGAAGACGGTACTATGGTGCCTGAGCATTTCCATGTTACTGAAGTGGGTATTATTACCAAAGATTTCATTGACTGCGGGGGTGTCGTAAGACATGAAAAGGTGGCCAACTTTCAGCTCTGGGATGCGGACGACTATGATCACCGATTAAAAGCAGGCAAACTGCTTGGTATCATAGCATTATCGGAAAAGGTTCTTGGCATGGAAGATTTGGAGATCGAAGTGGAGTACCAGTCGCAAACGATCGGTAAATACGACCTTGATTTCGACGAAAAAGACTTTCTGCTTGTTTCGAAGAAAACTGCTTGTCTCGCCAAAGAACAGTGTGGCCTGCCGGAAGTAAAACCTAAACTGCAGATGCAGAACCTTGCAGCTTCCGGTTCGGTATGTACCCCTGGTGGTGGCTGTTGCTAAAAGCTTATGCAGGCAAATGTAGAAATAACGGGCCTATTGCCGGAGCACTGGGATGCTGTAAGGGATATTTATCTCCAGGGAATTGCAACCAGGTCTGCAACATTTCAAACCCAAGCTCCAGGCTGGGAAGAATGGGATCGAGGACATCTTTCAAATCTGAGGTATGTATTGCTGGAGAATGGGCAGGCTGCTGGTTGGGCAGCACTTTCTCCGGTTTCCGGGAGGAGTGTTTATGCAGGTGTGACGGAGGTAAGCTTGTATGTACATGAAGATTTTAGAGCCAAAGGGATTGGTACGCTGTTGTTGCAACGGCTGATCGATGAAAGTGAACAGGCAGGGATCTGGACGTTACAGTCGGGCATATTCCTGGAGAATGCAGCCAGCATCGCTTTGCATGAAAAGCTTGGTTTTAGAAAGGTTGGGTACCGTGAGAAGATCGGTAAGCTGGAAGGCGTGTGGCGCGACATAATTTTAATGGAACGGCGAAGTCGCCTTATAGGCACAACATAAAAGATCAAAAATAATGAAGAGAATACTAGTATTATGTACTGGCAACAGCTGCAGAAGTCAGCTAGCCGAAGGCTATCTCAGGCACTTCGCAGCTGGAAAAGCTGAAGTTTACAGTGCTGGCGTTGAAACCCATGGGGTTAACCTAAAAGCCGTGGAAACAATGAAAGCTGATGGTATTGATATCTCAAAACACACTTCAAATCACATCAACGAATACCAGGATATGAACTTTGACTACGTGATCACGGTCTGTGACCATGCCCGGGAGGTATGTCCCTTCTTTCCTTCAGGTGCAGAAAAGTTTCATTATAACTTCCCAGATCCGGCAAAAGCGCTAGGAACTGCGGAGGAGATCATGGAACAATTCCATGCCGTTAGGGATCTAATTAAGCAATACGCAAAAGCGTTTATCGAAAAGCATATCTAAGCTTATGTCTGTAAATAATTGTGCACCCGCTGCGGAAAGAAAAAAGTTAGGGTTTTTAGACCGCTACCTTACCTTATGGATCTTCCTTGCCATGGCAATTGGAATAAGCATCGGCAATTTCCTGCCGTCCTCCTCCGGCTTCATCAATGCTTTCTCCAATGGCACTACGAATATTCCACTTGCAATCGGCCTGATCTTGATGATGTATCCACCGCTGGCTAAGGTAAAATACGAGAAAATGGCTGAGGTATTCAAAGACACGAAAGTACTTAGTGTGTCGTTGCTGCTGAACTGGGTTATTGGCCCAATCCTCATGTTCTTTCTGGCGATTGTTTTTCTAAAGGATTACCCAGAATATATGGTCGGCCTGATTTTGATTGGATTGGCCCGCTGTATCGCAATGGTGGTGGTGTGGAATGAACTTGCAGAAGGTAACCGGGAATACGCTGCAGGGTTGATCGCATTAAACAGCATCTTCCAGGTGCTGTTGTACAGCATTTTTGCTTACCTGTTCATTACCATTTTGCCACCATATTTTGGGACAGCAGGCCTCGAAGTAAATGTTAGCATTGGCGAAATCGCTAAAAGCGTAGGGATCTACCTTGGGATACCTTTTGCATTGGGTATCATCAGTCGCTATGGCTTAATCGCATTAAAGGGTGAATCATGGTTCCAGACGAAGTTCGTGCCTTTGATATCGCCTATTACCTTGGTGGCATTGTTATTTACCATTCTGATCATGTTTAGCCTGAAAGGTGAGCTAATTGTTCAGATACCGATGGATGTGCTACGGATTGCCATTCCACTGGTCATTTATTTCTCGATCATGTTTGTTTTAAGCTTTTTCGCAGGGCGCTATTTCGGTGCAGATTACTCCAGGAGTACGTCCATCGCGTTTACAGCGACGGGAAACAACTTCGAGCTGGCCATTGCAGTTGCCATTGGGGTATTCGGGATCAATTCCGGCCAGGCCTTTACGGGCGTGATTGGGCCTTTAGTTGAAGTTCCGGCACTCATTGCCTTAGTCAACCTTGCATTTTATTTTAGAAAGCGGTATTACCAAAATGAGCTAATCCGCTAATTAAGCAGTAAGTTTAATATCATTTAGGAAAGCTGGTATTCAGGTTGGAGACGGAATGTGGCTGATGCCGGTATTTTCAGAATTATTATAACTTTGGGATTATGACAAAAGAACAAATACAGGATTTAAGGGACAGAGTAGCGTCGCTGAGGAGGCATCTTTGACGTCGAAAACCGACTAGAAGATATTTATATCGCGCAGCAGCTTACGCTGGCGCCAGATTTTTGGGATGATCCCAAGAAGGCTGAGAAGCATCTTGCTTCATTGAACAGTATGAAAGTATGGACGGATGCCTGGCAGCAGGTGAATGCCATGCTGGAAGATACCGAAGTGCTTTTTGAATTCATGCTTGCTGGCGATGCCAGTGCCGAAGAGATGCAGGAACAGTATGAGAAATGCCTTGCGGCAATTGAAGACCTGGAACTGAAAAACATGCTCAGCAGCAAGGAAGATCAGCTGCATGCGGTGATGCAGATTACGGCAGGGGCTGGTGGTACCGAAAGTTGCGACTGGGCGGCCATGCTGATGCGTATGTACATCATGTGGGGCGAGAAAAACGGTTACAAAGTAACGGAACAGGACTCGCAGGAAGGCGAGGTGGCGGGTATCAAATCTGTAACCCTTCAGTTTGCCGGTGAATTTTCGTACGGCTATTTGAAAGGTGAAAACGGCGTGCATCGCCTGGTACGGATCTCACCATTTGATTCCAATGCGCGCAGGCATACCTCATTTGCTTCGGTTTATGTCTACCCTCTGGTAGATGATTCCATCGAAATTGAGGTGAAAGATTCGGATGTAGAGTTTGAAACTTTCCGTTCAGGTGGTGCTGGTGGGCAAAATGTAAACAAGGTAGAAACCGCGGTACGTTTGTACCACAAACCTTCTGGCATTGTAATTAAAAACCAGGAATCGCGTTCACAGCTGCAGAATAAAGAGAATGCGATGCGATTACTGAAATCGCAGTTGTATGAAGCGGAGATGCGTAAGCGTATGGAAGCGACGGCACTGATTGAAGGTTCTAAGAAAAAGATTGAATGGGGGTCGCAGATCCGGAACTACGTGTTACATCCGTATAAGCTGGTAAAGGATCTTCGTACAAACTATGAAACCTCAAATGCACAAGGAGTTTTGGATGGAGATCTCAACGAGTTCCTCAAAGCCTATTTGATGGAGTTTTAGATCCATTGAACATATTTATCTGACCCCATCCAAGCGGATGGGGTTTTTTGTAAGCTGGTGTCCACATGGCTACAAGATATACCAATCCACCTACTTCTTCCTGAGCGGCAATCAAGAACTTTGAAATTGAAAATCGATCAAGTTTCATAGTTAATGGATAAAGCAATAACCATCCAGACTAATGTTCATACAAAATGATGCTTTTCTGCGACCTGTTTTCGAATGCCATTAATGGTTCCCTGATCACTTTAACTTTAGGTAGGTCTTTGGAATCAGAAACTTTGTCCTTCCAGCTCTTTTTAGTTTTCATGTTAGCCTGAATTTGTCATTATTCTCAGTATTAAGTTAAATAATATAGATAAAAAAAGGAGAAGGATCAACATCCTGCTTGGTAATAGGGCATTTGTAAAATGAATAATGACTACAACTAGCTATTTTCCCAATTCGTAACATAGTCTATCTTCAGTCCTAATACTTGCTTTCCGATTTGTAAGACGAAAGGGCTATCATGCAATTTAAGTAGTTGTGCTATGAAGAAGATGTGGTTGAATTTTATGCCTGTAATCATAGGCATTGTTGTCCTTAGCTGCTCAAAGGAGGAGGCGATCGTATTAGATTCATCTGCGGAAGTTAAGTTATCGGCACTTGCGGAACGATATTCTGTAAGCTCACCCTACGATGAAGGTCTTCCAGGCATTGATCCAGATATCGTATTAAATCTTCCCACCGAGCCAGAAACCCCGGTAAGGCCGCCCTGGCGACCATTTCAGATCTATGAAACACCAACCCAGAATTATAAGGATAGCACATCTTTATTTGACATTTCGCAACTAGAGGAGCATAAGACTTACCATAAGATTCAAAATGAGGAGCTATCTCTCGCTTTTTTCGATACAGACGGATCGCCGGCACGGGCTTTAAAATTAAGCGCGGGAGAAGAGGGTTGGAACGCCGATTGGGGCGAGTTGCCGAATGTAGAGCGTATTAATCCTGAGGTGCTGTATATCAAAGTAAAGGGATATTTGGTTACTGCTATACAGTTATCAAAACCATGTATTGAATTCGGGCTTGAGATCGCACCAGATCACCAGAATTTCGATCATCTACTGGATGTAGATTTTGGATCCTGGCATTATGGTGCAACGGGAGGTATCGTTTGGTCACGCACCAAAAGCCCTTCGGGTGCCCGCCTGTTCCTGTAAGCCTTTTACAACTGTTTTCATCTGGCAATTTGATGGACCTCAGGAAGTATCCGCACGTGCTTTTGGGATTGCAAATATCCGGTATAGGCTGGCAGAGTAAACGGCTGACTTCAGTTTGTCCTACCGTTAATCATTTGGCAAGATAAACACTATCCGGCACGGACTCCAGCCAAACTGTAGGTCCTTTTTGTCGACCGGTTATGGCAAGCTGAACGAATGCGCTATCTGCACTTGCGCCGTGCCAATGGGGTAGGTTCGGCGGACATTTAACCACATCTCCTTTACGCAGGATCATTTTTGACTTCCCTTTTTCCTGGTAAAATCCGACGCCCTCAGTAGCTAATATGATTTGACCTGCCGGATGCGAATGCCACTTGCTTCTTGCACCCGGAGCAAAAGTTACATTCCCGACCGCCGTTTCATTTAGACTGTCTGCATCCACAAGAGATTTCACCCAGACCTCACCTACAAAATTATCATTGGTGTTTTTATCCCCTTTAGGGAAAATAGGGGCTGCTGTATTTGCTGCTTTTTGATCCTGGGTACAAGCCATTAGGGTGGCGACTACAACTGGTAGAAAGTATTTGATCTTATATCGCATTTGGGATAATATTAAAGGTTTGCTTTATAGAATTTAGTGAGTTTGCTTACTGCCTGGCTTACGTATTCTGGTTTCCAGTAGGTTTGAATGTGTGTTGCTCGATCAATAACAAATAGTTCTTTGCTTTTGGCATTGCTTGCTTTGCCAAAAGCTGCATCCGTCATATACTTTGTATCGGCCTTGTTGCCAGCAATCATGAGCAAGGGCTGATTGATCAATTCCATGCTACTGGTGGCATCCCAAGTCATTAGGTCAAGCATACTACTCATGGTGTATAAAAACGTTGAATTCGGGTGTGCATGGCTGCGGTAATAGTATTCATATCCCTCACGGTATAGATCAGTGGTGGTTCTTGCTATTTCTTCATCTGTGATACTTGCAACGCCAGCATATTGTATTTTGCCACCTGCAGCCTCCTGATTACGGGCATCGCTTGCTTTTTGTAGACGTTCCTGAATAGTAGCTACTTGCGCCTGCTGAAATCCGTTTCGTCTTACCTCGCCAGAATTAAACATGCTTAAAGTAGCAACTGCTTTCAATCGTTTGTCGCCCTGTGCGGCTTTCAAAGTATACCCACCGCCACCACAAATGCCTAGAACGCCTAATTTGCCGGGTTCAACACCAGGATATCGACTGATGTAGTCTGCCATACCATGTATATCCTCGACTCGATTTGCCGGTTTGTCCGTGTGACGTGGTTCTCCGCCACTTGCACCCTGGTAGGCTGCATCGGCAGCAATGGTTATATAGCCAGCTTCAGCTAGACGTTGCGCGTACAGGCCTGCCGTCTGTTCTTTTATCCCGCCATTTGGATGTGCTACAATAATGGCTGAATATTTACCTTCAGTCGTATAATTTGCAGGGGTATAGATGTTGGCAGCAATCTCGATCCCATTAAGCTTGTACTTAACCGGGTGAACATTCACCTTTCCCTTTGCGTTTTGAGTAATAGCGCCTTCATATACCAATGTATAAGGATTTTCCTTATATCGTTGTTGAGACCGGGCAAGAAATGATGTCCAGTTTACAATGAACAATGCCATTGCTATCATCGTGCTTATTCTTTTCATTCCAGATTTTAATTAATGTTTAGCCTTTCAGAACTTCGTTTAACTCGTTTTCGGCAGCCAGCGTTTTCTCCTTGCCAATAATGGGCTTAACAATTTCAATAAACTGTTGTAATTGGCTGGCTGTTAGACCAAGGTTTAGACATATGTTTAAATGGGAGCGTAGCATCGGTTCAGCCGCGCCGATACTGCTGATCACAGCTATCGTGACCAGTTCACGGTCTTTATAGCTAAGCACATCCCGTTCAAAAATGTCTGCAAACAGATGTTCCTTAAGGAATATCTCCATGGTTGGGGCAAAAGCCGCATAGCCCTTTTTCGGTCCATTTTCTTTTACGCCGGTTAGCTTTTCCAATATCGCTTTACCACGATCAAACTTGTTCCCTTCGGCCGTAATTGCCGACGCTTCAGCCCCCAAGGCATCATTGATCCCCTTGGCTTTACGTTCATCTAGAACTGTCATAAAGGTTTGCAAGCCACGAATGCTACGTGGAAATCCGCAGTAAGCATAACTATGCAGTATGGCTTCTTTGATTTCATTTACCGTCAGTCCGGCATCCAATCCGGTATTTAAATTACCTTCTAAGGCTGTGAGGTCACCTTTAGCGGTCTGCGCGGAAATGGCGATCAGCCTTTGCTGTTTTGCAGTCAGCGAACTTTCCTTTTGCTGAGCCTGGGCCATGAATTTTGAAAAGAGCGAAATGGTAAGTACCAGAATAATGCAGAGCGACTTCATGTTAAATGTTTTCATGTGCTTGAACTATTTTTTAATTCCAATTTTTTCCAGCCACTTTTGTACCGCCAGTTGCGCCTGTTTTTCTTTTTCGCCTTTCATCACAAAAAGGATCCCGTCACGTTCTATTCCGCCCTTGATGGAGAAACCCTCGAGAATTTTGCTGTCTGGTGCCAGCTCCTCTACAGATTTAAAGGTGCTCCCAATGCCATATCCAGCATTGGTATTGAATGGGATAATCGTTTTTCCTTTTAGATTGTAGCTGCTCAGAAAACTTTTCATTGGGGGCGGTAGTTGCATGCCCCATGTTGGAAAGCCTACAAAGATGATGTCGTATTGTGCGATGTCGTCGATTTTAGTTTTGAGTGGCGGTAAGTAGCCAGAACTGTTTTCTTTTGCTACTTGGTCCACAATAGCCCGGTAATTCTCAGGATATGGCCTTTCTAACACTAGGGGCAACAACTTTCCGCCGACCTGCTAATGAATGATCTCTGCAATTGCCTTGGTGTTGTTTGTCCTTGATAGATAAACAATCAGCACGAACTGCTGTGCCTTTAAACAACCACAGCAAATACACATGGCGGTAATTAAGAGCGTGCTGAATTTGAATAATGTTTTCATAATCTAGTCGTTCATCACAAATATCATGTGAATTGAGGCACTTACTGTAGACAGGTTACGGAGATGATAATCAATGTTACTGAACCAGGGCTTTTTCCTTCAACCAGTCTGACAGTAAATCAGCTACCTGAACATTGTTCAGGTCTGAAAATAGAAAATGCGTATTACCCCTGATTCCGATCTCTGGCAAGTGCACAACTTGTGCATCCCCACCATGTTTGTTAATGGCTGCCGCCCATTTCTTTGCCATTTCAAGGCCCGACCGCCAGTGGTCTTTATTCCATGTTATGGTTGGTTCCTTTGCAATGTTATCGCCGTAATAAATGATGATTGGCAGTTTCGTCAAGGCTTTAAATTCAGACAAGGGAATCTCTGTGCCATTAAGGGCGCCAAATAATCCAGTGGATTTAATGGGTTCGGGTAGTTCACCTTTAGGAAAAACAAAGCCACTGTAGGGCTCATAGGCGACAATGGCTTTTACCTTGTCGTTCTTAATTGCTGTGTTCCAGCCCGGACCGCCTCCCTGGGAATGTGTGACTAAGATCCCTCCGCCAATTTTATCAACGAGGCTAGAGATCGCATCTGAGATGATACTGGCATCGAAAGGACCGGTGTTTGGAGTCATTTGCCTGTAGAACTGTTCCAAGGCAGCACTGTCTTTGGGAAATTGCACCCCGGGGAAATATTCCGGGTAGTTACCTATTCTGAATTGGGTAAACCAGAATTGTTCATCTGCAACCGGCGCGAGGTTTGCAGCAGCCATACTTCTGCCTGCTGCAGCTCTCCGCGGCTGATCAAGCAGGTAAACCCCAAAACCTTTTCTTAAGAAAAGGTTCTGAAAGCCATCGCGACCATCCGGTGTAGTTTCCCAGGTTTTCCTGGACTGTCCGGCGCCATGTAAGAAGATCAATGGATAACGCTTGGAACGAACCGGTATTTGGTAAAAGACATGAGCATGATCACCATGATAGGTTTGTCCAGCGGGCTTGAGGGCATCATTCAGGTTGAACGTCCCAGGTTCCTTTTTCTGTGTTCCGCCGACAGCAAAGCTGCCCTGTGTTTTGAGTATTAAAGCATTTTCTTCAGCATGTGTTCTGAAAACCCTGCATGCTGAAGAAAGTGATAAAACGATGCTTAACCCTAAAATTATCCTACTTTTTTCCATAATATTCTTCATCCGTGACCTTTTCCAGCCAAACTGTTTTCCCTTTTTCCGAAGGTGAAGTTGCGATGTAAGTCACGCCCTGATCAGGCGTGGCGCCGTGCCAGTGTTCAACACCGGGTAAACATTTAATCACATCACCTTTCTTGATCGTCCTTTTAGCTTTATTTCTTTCCTGATAGTAGCCTACACCCTCAGTAACGATTACGATTTGGCCACCCGGATGAACGTGCCAGTTCAAGCGTGCGTCTGGATCTGATATGGCCACTGAAGTACCGTACCTGAACACACTATCGGATGGGTTAAGCTCGGTAAGCCAAACGTTTCCCACATGGTGAACATTGGGTGACTTTTCTCCCTTTGGGAAGATGGAGGTTTCTTCAGGTGCGCTTTTGCAGCCCGTTAAAGCACCAAGGAGGCAGATGACGAACGTGGTTATTCTCATAGTTTCGATTTTTTTGTGATTTCAGTCTTACATTATTTTCCAATCATTTTTTGACTTTGCTCTGGATATCGATGGCCTTGTATTTCAATTTGAGATAGGGCGGCTTCAATTTCATGTAGATCCTGTGTCGATAGTTGAACATGGGCAGCAGCGATATTTTCTTCCAGGCGATGTAGCTTAGTGGTTCCCGGTATGGGAACAATATATGGTTTTCGCGCCAACAGCCAGGCAAGTGCAATCTGGGCGTTCGTCGCCTCCTGCTTTTCAGCAATGGTATTTAGCAGGTCTACCAACACCTGGTTAGCTTTCCGGTTCTCTTCCGCAAATCGTGGTACTGTATTTCGAAAATCATGCTTGTCGAATTTGGTGTTTTCATTGATCTTGCCGGTGAGAAAGCCCTTACCAAGCGGGCTGAATGGTACAAAGCCAATTTCAAGTTCTTCTAAAAGAGGCAGTATTTCTTTTTCAGGTTCCCGCCACCAAAGCGAGTATTCACTTTGCAAAGCCGTAACAGGTTGTACAGCATGCGCTTTCCGGATGGACGGAACGCCCGCCTCGGAAAGTCCAAAATGCTTTACTTTGCCTTCGTGGATTAGATCTTTAACTGTTCCAGCGACGTCTTCAATTGGTACATTGGGGTCTACCCGATGTTGATAGAACAGGTCAATGCGATCAGTTCTCAACCTTTTAAGTGAAGCTTCAGCAACTGCCCTGATGGTTTGGGGACGGCTGTCAAGTCCCTCACTTGTCTTTGCGTTCTTGAAGCCAAACTTCGTCGCGATCACCGCCTCGTTACGAAATGGGGAAAGTGCCTCGCCCAATAGCTCTTCATTAGTATAAGGGCCATAAACCTCGGCTGTATCAAAGAAAGTGACACCACGCTCAAAGGCCGTTCTGATTAAATCGATAGCTGTTTTTTTATCTGCTGCAGGTCCGTATCCGAAACTCATGCCCATGCATCCCAGACCAAGTGCAGACACTTCGAGCCCAGTTTTGCCTAATATTCTTTTTTCCATTTTTAAATGTTTATTGATCCAGTTTTCTTTCACCCAACCACTTTACCATTGCAGGATCGCGGTGGTCAAAAAAGCTGCTGGTATTGGTGTCTAAGGTTTTAATGGTTTCCATTTCCTCGTTACTGAGCTGGAAATCAAAGATGTTAAAGTTCTCTTTCATTCGTTCTTTTTGCACAGACTTGGGAATGGCAACGATGCCGCGCTGGGTGAGCCAGCGGAGCACCACTTGAGCGATAGTTTTATGATGTTTCCCTGCAATAGCTTCAAGTACTTCATTATGGAAAATGTTATTCTTACCTTCCGCAAACGGCCCCCAAGACTCTATTTGAACATGATGTTCTTGTAAGAACTGTTGAGCGGAAATCTGTTGGTGAAAGGGATGGGTTTCAATCTGATTAACAGCAGGTACAACTTCGTTGTGCAGAATAAGGTCGATCAGTCGATCAGGATAGAAGTTGCTTACCCCTATAGCTCTGATTTTTCCTGCTTTATATAAATCTTCCATTGCCCTCCATTCTCCATAAACATCACCAAATGGCTGATGAATCAGGTAAAGATCTAGATAGTCAAGCTGCAGCTTCCTTAGGGAGTTTTCAAATGCTTTCATGGTCCCATTATATCCATCGGATTGTATCCAAAGTTTGGTGGTGATAAATAGTTCCGATCTTGAAGTCCCACATTGCTTTATCGCTCTTCCCACCGCCTCTTCATTCCCGTAAGAGGCAGCGGTATCAATAAGGCGGTAACCGGTTTCTATGGCTTGCAGTACACTGCGCTCGCATTCCGCCAGATCTGTGACCTGGAAGACACCGAAACCTAATATTGGCATCTCAATGCCGTTGTTTAATTTAACTGATTCCATACTTGGTAGGATGTAATAATTATCTGTTACAAATATCCCCTTGGTAATGAGCCTGAACGGTATATAAATTCCTGCTTTTACTACCATTTTTACTGATCGTAATTCTGCTTTAGTAACAACCTCATTGAATTTTTTATGTTTGTATAGACAGACAAATCAGTCATGGAAAAAGAATATAACTTTAAGACAATCAGTGAATATAACAGCTTTAATAATCAGGAAACACTGCACCCGCTGGTGAGTGTGATCGATTTTTCAAAAGCTAATAAACGAACTGGTTCTAAGATGAATTTCGATCTCTATTGCATCTTCTTAAAGGATGTAAAATGTGGTGACTTAAAGTATGGTCGTCACAATTACGACTATCAGGAAGGTACATTGGTTTTTGTTTCACCTGGACAAACGATAGATGTTGAGAATAAAGTAGACATATACCAGCCGATGGGCCATGGTCTGATATTTCATCCTGATCTGATCCGGGGAACTTCACTAGCAAAGGCCCTTAGCGATTACCATTTCTTCAGTTATCACACCAATGAGGCCTTGCATCTTTCCTCCAAGGAGCGGCAGTTGATATTGGATTTATTCCAGAAAGTTAAAGGCGAACTTGAGCAGTCGATAGATAAACACAGTAAAAAGCTAATTGCCTCCACAGTTGAGTTGTTGCTTAACTACTGTGATCGCTTTTATGATCGTCAGTTTATTACAAGAGAGACGGCGAATAAAGGTGTTCTGGAGAATTTTGAGGAATTGTTGAACGGATACTTCAAATCAGAAAAGCCTTATACTATTGGATTGCCATCCGTAGCGTATTGTGCCGAGCAGCTTCATTTTTCAGCCAACTATTTTGGAGACCTGATCAAAAAGGAAACCGGCAAAACGGCGCAGGAATTTATACAGGAAAAAATCATTGACGTGGCCAAGGATAAGATTTTTGAACGTGATCGGTCGGTAAGTGAAATTGCTTATGAACTTGGGTTTAGATACCCGCAGCATTTTATCCGGCTGTTTAAAAAAAGAGTAGGTCACACGCCGAATGAATACCGGACGCTCAATTAAAAACAACCTTCATCAACCAAATATAAATCTTATGAAAAATTTATTCCTTACACTGTTGATGCTCATTGGGGGTGTTCATGCCTCTAGCGCACAGGCGCCTGCGGGCAATCAAGGTCCCCCTACCAAGACAGAACAAGCACTTCTGGACCTTTCAAAAAAGAAATGGCAATGGATGGCTGACAAGAATGTGGATTCGCTGGGTTTATTGTTCCATTCCAAGGCTATGTTTGTACACATGGGCGGCAGCTGGGGAACCGAAAGAGAGCTGGATGTCATTAAGTCAGGCAATATTCATTACAAAAAAGCTGAGGTCTATACTGCTTCGGTTAAGATGATTGGTAATATCGCGATCCTTTTGAACGACATAGATCTAGTGGCTGTTGTGGGTGGCAATGAGGTCATCAATCCTTTTATGGTTACAGAGGTGTATGTTCAGGAAAATGGCAAGTGGAAAATGGGTTCGCTTACGTTTTCAAGGCTCGCCAGACCAGTTAAGCTGCCAGCAGGTAAGTAAGTTACAAAAAGAGAGATATCAGCTATATTGAACAACAATATTAAAAAGTATGATTGCCAAACAACTTAACGAACGCAAGCAAAAAGGCCCACTAAGGTCAGTTCTGGTGATGGCTGTGCTATTGCTTATAGTCGGCTTTATGGCCTTTGGATCAGGAATTGGGAACAGAAAACCGGTCTTGCAAGGCGAGCCTGTTGTGGTAAAGGATAGTGTTGCTTCAGTTAAAGCCTTTGAAAAGGTATATACTGTACTGATGAGTCCGCGCTGCATGAATTGCCATCCTGCAGGTGACGTGCCACTGCAAGGCGATGATAGTCACCTTCACGCAATGCTGCCAAAAAGGGGCGCTGACGGTAAAGGTGTGTATGCGATGAAGTGTATGAACTGTCATCAACCAACAAACACACCGGGCCTGCATACGCCGCCTGGGAATCCGGATTGGCATTTACCGCCGGCAGATATGAAAATGGTTTTTGAAGGTAGATCACCTTATGAGCTGGCAAAACAGCTGGTTGACCCAAAGCAGAATGGGCATAAGGACATCAAAAAACTAATTGAGCATGCTGATGATGACCTGGTGCTGGCGGGTTGGAATATGGGCGAGGGGCGTACGCTTCCGCCATTAAGCCACGCTGAATTTAAAAAGGCCTGGATCACCTGGCTAACGACCGGTGCATTTGCACCACAGCAGAAATAATTTTCATGGATCGCCAAGACATTCTAAATGGAAAACCTTAAGACAAACAATAGCAGGCGTACATTTTTAAAAACGTCACTCTTAGCAGGTGGTGGGCTAATGATCCATTTCAGCGGCCTTGCCAAATTCGCACTTCCACATAACGACGCAGGGCAAGCTGCGGAACAATGGACTGAAATCAATGGTTATGTTAAGATCAGTCCTAAAAACGTCATTACGATCCTGTGCCCAAATCCAGAGTTTGGGCAAAACGTGATGACTTCACTGCCGATGATTGTGGCTGAAGAGCTGGATGTAGACTGGCAGAAAGTAGTCGTTGAAATGGGTCCGCATGATAATGTTAAGTTAGGTCCGCAATTTACTGGAGGCAGTAATTCCATGCGGATGTATTGGAAGCNNGAAGCGGGTGCTACGGCACGTCAGATGCTGAAGCTTGCTGCTGCAAAAGCCTGGAGCGTACCAGTAGAAGAAATAACAACCAAAGTTGGAAGGCTTTACCATGCTAAAAGTGATAGAAACGCTACCTACGGGGATGTTGCAGCCAAAGCTGCTGGAATTCCAGTACCTAAAGGGGTAAAACTAAAAGATGTAAAAGATTTTAATGTTGTCAGGAAATCCCAAAAAAATGTAGAAGGCGCAAAGCTTGTGAGTGGTAAGCCACTTTTCGGGCTAGATTATCAGCATGAAGGCATGCTGATTGCCATGATACATCATCCGCCAGCATTTGGCCTGACGCATAAGTCGTATGATGATGCTGCTGCACGCAAGATGCCGGGCATAGTAGATGTCTTTACCATAAAAGTATACGAAGAGGGCTTTGAACAAGGTGGCTTTGATGTTAGAACATTTAACGACCTGATTGTAGTTGTGGGTAAAACCACTTGGGAGGTCATGAATGCCCGTAAAAAACTGGTTGTGGAATGGAAGCCTGTTGGGGATGTCAAAAACACCATGGCCGGCAGAGATGGAAAGAGAGAAGTGACTGTGCCCGGCGCGCTCGAGAGTACCACAACACAGTTGTCGAAAATGCGGGAATATGCAAACAGGCCTGCCCAGCAGTTGAGAAAAGACGGTGATCCGGAATCTGCATTTAAGAATGCGGCACAAATCGTTGAACGGACCTACGATGCACCATTCCTTGCACATAATTGCATGGAGCCGATGAACTTCTTTNNCTGGCCGCAGGGCTTATGGACACTACCTGGTGGAAGCTGCATTGATCTCCAGAAAAGCCAAAGCCCCGGTAAAGTTAATTTACAGTCGTGAGGATGATACCACCTATGGTATTTACCGCCCAATGTACACTGCTACCTACCGGGCTGCTTTAGACACCAATAAAAATCTAATTGCCTTCCACGTCAAAGGGGGTGGGATACCTGAGCATGCCATCCACGCCAACCGCTTTCCTGCAGGTGCGGTCGACAATTACCTTGCGGAGGGCTGGGAAATTCCCTCGAATATTACCATAGGTGCATTCCGGGCGCCAAGATCTAATTTCAATGCGGCGGCTGAACAATGCTTTTTAGATGAACTTGCCGAGGCAATGGGCAAGGACCCGATTGATTTAAGGTTGGAGCTTTTAAAAAGAGCCAAGGAAAATCCAGTTGGCAAGAACAATGAATATGATGCAGACCGGTATGCCGGGGTGCTGGAGCTGGTACGGGAGAAATCCGGATGGAATAATGGAGCTGATAAACCATATGGTCGCGGAGTTGCGGCTTATTTTTGTCATAATTCCTATGCGGCTCACGTCGTAGATCTGGTGTTAAAGGATGGACATCCGTATGTGGAGCGGGTTTTCAGTGCGGTTGACTGTGGGATTGTAATTAATCCGGATGCGGCGATAAACATGGTGCAAGGTGCAGTTGTGGATGGCATTGGTAACAGTTTGTACGGTGGATTGACGCATAAAGATGGTGTGGTTCAGGAACAAAACTTCCATAGTTACCGCCTGATCAGAATGCATGAGGTGCCAAAATCAATTGATGTTTCATTTGTGCAAAATGATATAGACCCGACCGGGCTTGGCGAACCTCCTTTTCCGCCAGTGTTTGGGGCCGTAGCAAATGCACTTTACAAGGCATCCGGCAAGCGCCATTATCAGCAACCCTTTGATTTACCTGGAAGCGCAGTTTAGTTCAGCATATTTTAATATCGATTTCAATTATGATAACTCTAAATATTAACAAGAAGACTTACAAGTTAGCTGTGGATCCAAATACGCCTCTATTATGGGTATTGCGGGATCATGTGGGACTTGTGGGAACTAAATATGGATGTGGAGTTGCACAATGCGGCGCATGCGTAGTGCATCTAGATGGTGAAGCGGTACGCTCATGCGTCACAAAGGCGAGGCGTGCAATAGGAAAAAAGGTTGTAACGATTGAAGGTTTATCAGAATCCAACGACCATCCACTGCAAAAAGCCTGGCTGGAGTTGGATGTTTCTCAATGCGGGTATTGTCAGGCTGGACAGATCATGTCAGCCGCTGTGTTGCTTCGGGAGAACAAGAACCCTTCAGACCAGGATATCAACGATGCAATGGCCGGGAACATTTGTCGATGCGGAACATATCTGCGTATCAAAGAAGCGATCAAGTTTGCTGCAAAAGGAGGTGGCAATGATAGGTGAAAATTACGGTATTGAGATTAGCCCTGATGGTAAAACGATGGTGTGGAAAGGACTTAGTAGAGCAATCAAAAGCATTTACTTCGTTAAGAATTAGTTACTAAAATCAGATTATAGATCGGTATTGTTCAAAATATTTTGAAGTTCCTTCAGCTCTGCGACTTTTTCCATGGCGCCAAGGTTTTCATAAGAGGAAATGAGGTTTCTAATTATTCTTCGAATGATCTCAACGTTGCTGCAAGGTGCATAGAATCCCGGTAAGGGCTCCAGCTGTAACTGGCGGAGGAATTGATCTACATCATGTTTCCCGAAAATCGCACCTTTATTAAAGGCATTAATATAGAACAGCACACCAAAGTCGTTTTCGTCACGTTTGCTTTCATCAAGGTAACCTAATATAAAATGCTGCGGCAGGTTTACACCATATATAGGTATGTCCAGTTTTTGTGCGAGTGTAGAATATATAAGTGCCAGTGAAATCTGATTTCCCTTTTTGCTTTCCAGTACCTGGTTAATGTAAGAGTTCTGCGGATCGGTATGGTTTGTTGTGTTTCCGCGGAAGCCATATACATTATAAAATATATGGTTGATGAGTTTGACCTTTTCAATGGAACTCATTTCATATTGCAGGTTGAGCCAGATCTCCCGTTTAATCTCCTCAATCTGATTGATCATCTTTTGTTCATCCAGATCTGGGAACTGGTAACGATTGACAATGAGTGCGCCTTTCAGCAGGTCAAAAGCACCACTCTGGTACCAGAGGTTTAGATCTTCTTTAACCGTATTGAATTGAATTTGATGAACAACATTCTCGATGCGTTGCTGTAGGGTTACATCTGGTGCAGTTTCCCATACATTCTCCAGGTATTCGATCACTTCATTTCCATGTTCAACCAGACGCTTCTCAACATGTTCAAAAATTTCAGGATCGGGATCGTCCAGTAGTTTTACTAAAGCGTAAATTTCTGTACTGTTATTCATAGTATGCTATTTGAATTGTTTGCCCTACTTTTGCGGCCATGGCATTTACTTTCTTAAAGGACTACCTGTTGCATCGTCTGACTGCCAAGAGCAGTCATGGTACGCATTCTCCCTTTGTTTACAAACTTGCGGATGAAGTTATATATAATAAACGTCAGGTGGAGGATTATCATATTATTGAAGCTCAACGTAAGCGCCTGTTAGCGGATGATGCTTTGATCCAGGTGACAGACCTTGGTGCCGGATCTCATTTGAACAAGGATCGGACCAAAAAAGTTAAGCAAATTGCAAAGCATGCACTTAAGCGTCCGGCACTTGCACAGCTGATTTACCGGTTAGCAAATTTCACCAATCCAGGCCTGATCATTGAGCTTGGAACATGCCTGGGCATTACGACTTCGTATTTGGCTAAAGCAGCGCCACAAGCCAGTGTTATCACGATTGAAGGGTGTCCGCAAACCGCTGAAGTGGCAAAAAGGAACTTTAAAGCCCTCGGCCTGCAAAACATCAAACTGGAGGTTGGAAATTTTGATCAGATACTGCCCGGCATCCTGGATGCACAGCAAAAACTGGACTTTGTATATGTAGATGGTAATCACCGCAAGGATGCTACTTTGAACTATTTCAGGTGGTGCCTGCCAAAGGTTCATGAAAACACCATGTTAATTTTCGACGATATCTATTGGAGCCAGGGCATGAAAGAGGCCTGGGCAGAGATTAAGGCGCATCCGCAAGTGACTGTGACGGTCGATTTATTTTGGATTGGGTTGGTGTTTTTTAAGAAAGGGCAAGCCCGCCAGGATTTCAAATTAAAAGTCTGAGTATAAATTATTGAAAAGCAGGTATATGCCCGCTTCAACTATTAAAAAATATTTACCTATTTTTGCAAATTAATATAAAGACCAAGAATGAGTACAACTAGAGGACCTATATCACAATTTTTAGAAACGAATTATCTTCACTTTAACGCTGCCGCTTTGATGGACGCTGCGAAAGGATATGAGCAGCACTTAGACGAAGGTGGAAAGATGATGATCACTCTAGCGGGTGCAATGAGTACCGCTGAGTTGGGTATTTCATTAGCTGAAATGATCCGTCAGGACAAAGTAGCTATTATTTCCTGTACCGGTGCAAACCTGGAAGAGGACATTATGAACTTGGTTGCACATTCACACTATAAAAGAGTTCCAAACTATAGAGACCTTAGTCCGCAGGATGAATGGGATCTTTTAGAGAACCACTACAACCGTGTTACCGATACCTGTATTCCTGAAGAAGAAGCTTTCCGCAGATTGCAGAAGCACATTCACAAAATCTGGAAAGATGCAGACAATGCCGGCGAGCGTTATTTCCCGCATGAGTATATGTACAAGATGTTGTTGAGCGGAGATCTGGAACAATACTATGAGATTGATCCAAAAAATTCCTGGATGCTTGCAGCTGCAGAAAAAAACCTTCCGATCGTGGTGCCAGGATGGGAAGACTCTACCATGGGTAACATTTTTGCGTCGTATGTGATGAAAGGCGAATTGAAAGCGAGCACCATGAAGAGTGGTATTGAATACATGGGATGGCTTGCTGATTGGTATATTAACAACAGTGCTGGTAAAGGCATAGGCTTCTTCCAGGTTGGTGGCGGTATCGCTGGAGATTTCCCGATCTGCGTTGTACCAATGTTATATCAGGATATGGAAATGCCGAATATTCCTTTCTGGAGTTACTTCTGCCAGATCTCAGATTCAACTACTTCTTACGGATCTTACTCCGGTGCTGTACCGAACGAAAAGATCACCTGGGGTAAATTAGATGTGAATACACCAAAGTTTATCGCNNATATTCGCATGGATACTAAAAAAGTAATTTAAAATATCAAAATCTGAAGCCTAATTTTCAGGCTGCACGAAAATCAGCAAGTACAAAAAATTGCTGATTTTCGCGCTTTAAAGGCATTTTAAAGCCTAGTTTAGAATGATTATAAATTGAAAATGCTGTCATTAATTTGTCATTGGTATACTAATAAACTTTACTTTTGTTCACGTTTTGATAGTTAGGCATTCGATTAAATATCAAGATCAATCATACAGTTTTAATTAAAAGCATTAAAATACTCATTATGAGGAATATCTCATTGATCATTAGAAGAGTTTGGAAGTCCGCATTCATGTTTACGGCTCTATCTGTTTTAATAGTTTCTGGTTCAAAAGCACAAGATGTTACAGAGGGAAGGACAATCTTTAAGGAGCGTTGTACTTCATGTCACGCTTTAGATCGTGATTTAGTTGGTCCTGCATTACAGCCGATCGTAGGTTCAAAAGACGAAGCATTTTTGATCAAATGGATCAATAACGCGCCAGCATTAATTGCATCTGGAGATAAAGAGGCCGTTGAAGCTTCTAAATGGAATCCAAATGCGGAGATGACTGCATTCCCGACTTTAACTGAAGTTCAGATTAAAAGTATTCTTGCTTATGTAAAAGCAGGTGAGCCTAAGAAAGAGGGTGATGCTGCTGGTGCTGCTGCGCAACAGGAAGTGTCTAGCTTCTCTATTGCAGGGGTAATTGCAGTGATCCTGATCTCTATTATTGTGTTGGTGGTATTAGCCCGCGCAATCAAAATGTTAGAGCGCCTGATTTTGCAAAAACAAGGTGTTGTAATTGTAGAGGCTGAAAAAGTTCCTTTATTACAAGGTATTGGTCAGTTGTTTAAAAACAAGAAGTTTATCTTCTTCTTTATCCTTTGTATCGTAGCTACGCTAAGTACTTTCGGGTGGATGGGCATGTGGAATACTGGTGTTCACACTGGTTACCAGCCGGTTCAGCCAATTAAGTTCTCTCACGAGTTACACGCAGGTGTTAATCAGATTGACTGTCAATACTGTCACTCTGGTGCATTCAAGTCTAAAAATGCAACCATTCCATCACTAAACGTATGTATGAACTGTCACAAGGCTGTTCAAGGCAGGGATAACAATGATGGAAACATTTCTCCGGAAATTCAAAAGATCTATAATGCTTTAGGTTACGATGCAGATAAAATGTCGTACGATAAATCTAAAGAGAAGCCGGTTGAGTGGGTTCGCGTTCACAATCTTCCAGATTTCGCTTACTTCAACCACTCACAACACGTAGTTGTAGGTGAGCAGGCGATTCGTAAAGAAAAAGGTCTACAACCAAATGAGCCAGTGTGTTTTGCATGCCACGGTCCGGTTGATACCATGGAAGAAATTTATCAATATTCACCTTTAACGATGAAATGGTGTATTAACTGCCACAAGGAAGCCGAGTTGGACGTTAAGGACAATGGCTACTATAACAAGATTATAGAAGCACATGAAAAAATCAAAAAAGGTGAGAAAATTACCCCTGCATCACTTGGTGGTCTGGAGTGTGGTAAATGTCATTATTAATAGAGTTTAGTTAAGAACGTTCGATTAACAGTAATATAGCTTAAATGGAAAGCAATAAAAAATACTGGAAAGGCTTAGAGGAGTTTAAAAGCACTCCCGAATTTGTTGAAAACAACAAAAACGAATTTGCTGAGCCCCTTCCAATAGAAGATGTTTTAAATGAAGCAGGATTAAGTACGGTAACTCCGCGCCGCGACTTTTTAAAGGCGCTAGGTTTCGGTCTTGGTGCAGTAACGCTTGCTGCTTGTCAGCCTGCGCCTGTTCACAAGTCAATTCCGTACCTGGTAAAGCCGGAAGATGTAATTCCTGGAATACCAAACTATTATGTATCTAGTTTTAACGGACAGAGTGTATTGGTGAAAACCAGAGAAGGTCGTCCGATTAAGATTGAACCAAATCCAAATGCTGGTGTTTACAGCCAGGGTACTAACCCACAAGCACAGGCATCTGTGTTGGATTTGTACGACATCTCGAAATTAAAGGCCCCTGTACTTAAGAATCAGGAAACGACCTGGTCTAAAGTAGATGAGTATGTAAAAGCGGAGCTTGCAAAAGTTCAGGCTTCCGGTAAAAAGATCCGTATTGTTTCTTCGAGCGTAAACAGCCCGTCAACTTTAGCGGTAATTGCGGACTTCATTAAAGCATACCCTAACACTGCACATATTCAATATGATCCGGTTTCTTATACTGGTATCATTAAGGCAAATGAGAACAGCTTTGGTAAAGCGGTTCTTCCTAAATATAACTTTGATAAAGCAGATCTGATTGTAAGTTTTGGTGCCGATTTCCTTGGTACATGGATCAGCGGTGAAGAATTTACTTCACAGTATGTTTCTAACAGGAACAACACGAGCTTATCAAAAGGTAAAATGTCGCGTCACATTCAGTTTGAGGCTGGCATGAGCTTAACAGGTACTAACGCAGATACGCGTCTTCCAATCAAATTGTCTGAAGAAGGTCCTGCTTTAATTACCTTATATAATGCAATTACGGGTAACAACCTTGCTGGTGGTGTATTGCCGAACAATACTGCTGCTGAAAAAGCAATTAAGTTAGCTGGTAAAGAGCTTGCACAAATGAAGGGCCGTGGTCTTGTTGTTTGTGGTTCAAATGATGTTTCTACACAGATTCTGGTTAATGCCATTAACTCTGCAATTGGCAGTTATGGTACAACCATTGATTTAGATACACCTTGCAGACGTTATGCAGGTAACGATGCTGCTTATGCAGAATTCGTTAATGAAGTAAATAGGGGAGAGGTTGGTGCTGTATTCGTAATGAATGCTAATCCTGCTTACGACTCGTTCAATGCTAAAGCATTCGCTGATGGCATGAAGAAAGTTTCGCTTAAAGTTTCTTTTGCTGACAGAGCTGATGAAACTGCTGCTTTCTGTGATGTTATCGCGATTAATCAAAATTACCTGGAGTCATGGGGTGATGCTAGCGTTTACGAAGGATACTATACCATCGTTCAGCCAACCATTAACCCGATCTTCAATTCAAGACAGGCAGAGCAGAGTTTATTGATCTGGTCTAACAACCCTGTAGTTGAATACTACCAGTATGTTCGTAACAACTGGGAGAAAAATGTACTGCCACTATTTGGTAAGAGCTGGAACGATGTGTTACAGTCTGGCGTAGTGTATGCAGCGGTTCCAAAACCAGCTGGTACTTACACGTTCAGCATGTCACTTGCTTCAGTTGTACCATCTGTACTAAATACAAGCAAAGCACTTGCAAAAGACATCGAGTTGCATATCTATGAAAACAATGCAATTGGAGATGGCCGTTATGCCAATAACGCTTACCTGCAGGAGTTACCAGATTCAGTTACCAAGGTAACCTGGGACAACTACATTGCATTAGCGCCTAAGTTTGCTGAGAAATTAGGTTACAATGAATTTGACGTTGTTTCGGTTAAAGCTGCAAATGGTTATACCATTGAGCTTCCGGTATTGATTCAGCCAGGTCAGGCTGTAGGTACAGCTTCTATCGCATTAGGTTACGGTAGATCTAAAGCTGGTGCAGCTGGTAATGCTGTAGGTCAGAATGCTTATCCTTTCCTTTCTTTCAACAACGGTACGCGTCAATATGCGGCTAACGTTACGACTGAAAAGACTGGTAGCAGACATGAGCTTGCACAAACACAAACCCACCCTCTTTCGAAGGACGTAATATTATTCGTGAGGCGACTTTCCAGGAATTCGTTAAAAATCCTGCTGCAGGATCTGGTAACCACGGTGAGAAGCACAAGACTTACGACATGTGGGATACCTTTGAAAAACCAGGACACAACTGGGTTATGGCAATCGACTTAAATGCTTGTACCGGTTGCGGTTCATGTATCGTTGCTTGTAACGTAGAGAATAATATCCCTGTTGTTGGTCGTGATGAGGTTAGAAAACGCAGAGAGATGCACTGGATCCGCATTGACCGTTACTATACGGTAAATGATGGTGACAGAAAAGTAACTGAGGAGCATGAAGTAGAAGAGCTTGATAACCTTGATAACGTATCTGTAGTTCACCAGGTGATGTTATGTCAGCACTGTGAGCACGCACCATGTGAGACGGTTTGTCCGGTTCTTGCAACGGTACACTCATCAGATGGTTTGAACCACATGGCTTATAACCGTTGCGTAGGTACTCGTTACTGTGCGAACAACTGTCCGTATAAAGTACGTCGTTTCAACTGGTTTAACTACTGGAATGATTCACGTTTCGACAATTATTTGAACAATGAGTTTACACAATTGGTTCTGAATCCAGATGTAACTGCTCGTTCAAGAGGGGTTATGGAGAAATGTTCAATGTGTATTCAAAGAATCCAGACCGGAAGATTAGAAGCGAAGTTGGAAAAACGTGCACTAAGAGATGGCGACATCAAAATGGCATGTCAACAAGCTTGTCCGGCAAATGCGATCATTTTCGGTGACGGTAACGATCCAGAATCTGAAGTTTCAAAAGCATTACGCAGTGAGCGTGTTTACTATGTGCTTGAAGAGATCAACACGCAGCCTGGAGTAGGATACATGACAAAAATTAGAAATACAGGTACAACAATACAAGCGTAAGCTGATATTAAAGAAAATAAATTATGTCAGGACATAAGGAATCAATATTAAGAGAGCCATTAATCACCGGTAATGATATCACGTTTGCTAAGATCACAGACGATATTCTAAGCCCGGTAGAGAACAAGCCAAACAAGGCATGGTGGATAGGATTTATCGTTTCAGCATTAGGTGCTTGTTTATGGCTGTTTGCTGTAAGTTACACTTTCTGGAATGGTATCGGATCTTGGGGTCTGAACAAAACAGTAGGCTGGGCATGGGATATCACCGGTTTCGTATGGTGGGTTGGTATCGGTCACGCAGGTACACTAATCTCAGCAGTACTATTGCTTTTCCGCCAAAACTGGAGGAACTCGATTAACCGTTCGGCAGAGGCGATGACGATCTTCGCGGTTATCTGTGCGGCAACCTACGTTGTATCACACATGGGTAGACCATGGTTAGCTTACTGGGTACTTCCATTGCCAAACCAGTTCGGTTCTCTTTGGGTTAACTTTAACTCACCACTGGTATGGGATATGTTTGCGATCTCTACGTACTTCTCTGTATCATTATTATTCTGGTACACTGGATTACTTCCGGATATTGCAACCATCCGTGACCGTGCGGTAGGTGTAAGACGTAGAATCTATTCTATCCTTTCTTTTGGATGGACCGGTAACGTAAAAACCTGGCAACGTTTTGAGGCGGTTTCGCTGATCCTTGCCGGTATAGCTACACCACTTGTACTTTCTGTACACACGATTGTATCTATGGACTTTGCAACATCCGTAATTCCTGGATGGCATACCACGATCTTCCCGCCATACTTCGTTGCGGGTGCGATCTTCTCCGGATTCGCAATGGTACAAACGCTATTGTTGATCACCCGTAAAGTATTAGGCTTAGAGAACTATATCACCATGTTCCACATTGAGTCGATGAACAAGATTATTCTTGTAACTGGTTCAATCGTAGGTGTTGCTTACCTTACGGAGTTCTTTATTGCATACTACTCACAGGTTGAATACGAACAATATACTTTTATGACCAGGTTTACCGGTCCTTACTGGTGGGCTGCATGTATGATGTATGGCTGTAACATCCTAATGACACAGTTAATGTGGTTCAAAAAGGTTAGAACAAACATTCCATTGTCATGGGTATTATCAATTATCGTTAACATCGGTATGTGGTTCGAGCGTTTTGTAATCATCGTGATTTCATTACACCGTGACTACCTTCCGTCTAGCTGGGCGATGTTCTACCCAACATGGGTTGACGTGGCGGTATTCGTTGGATCGATCGGGTTATTCTTTACCTTATTCCTGTTGTTCTTAAGGGTTATGCCTTCAATTGCGATGGCAGAGGTGAAGTTACTACTGAAAACAGCAAGTGAGCAGTCGAAAATGGAACAGATCAAAGAAGGTCATGTTAGCAAAGAATACGTAACAGAATACGTAGACTCTTTAGAGAAGTTTGATAGTGTTAATCAAGAACAATACGCAAAATTATAACAATGGGTAATATCAAATATATATTAGGCAGTTTTGGTGATCCTGACGAAATGATGCATGGCATTGAGAAGTTGCAGGAGAACAACATAAAGATACATGATGTGTATACGCCTATGCCGATTCACGGTATCGAAGCCAAACTTGGTGTGAAAAGATCAAGACTGGATATCGCCGCATTCTTCTTCGGAATTACCGGAACCATCACCATGCTGTCTTTCGTGTACTACGCTGCAGCAGTGGACTGGCCTATTAATATCGGTGGTAAGCCACACTTTGCATTACCGGATTTTATTCCAATTACTTTCGAGTTAACCATTCTGTTTTGTGCGTTTGGTTTGGTTGGATCCTATTATGCATCCTCACACATGTTTCCAGGAAGAGCACCAAGAGTGATGGACCTAAGAGCAACGGACGACAGATTTATCATTGCGATTGATGCTGCACAGAATCCGGAACACAGTAAAATAGATAATTTATTAAAAGAAGCAGGCGCTTTAGAGATAAAATATAACGAAAGAAAGTATGTTAGCTATGAATAAAAATAAGATAGTTTACGCCGCGTTTTTTGCCCTAGCTTTTGTTGCATCACTTTCTTCATGTGATAACAAGCGAAGCACCGGCCTGGAGTATGCGAGAAACATGTATGATCCGCTGGCTCCTGACTACGACAAGCCAAACAAGAATTTTGCAAACGGCATGACGGCACAAACGCCGCCACCAAATACAGAGCCAATTGGTTTCGTACGTTACGAATATGCAAATACCAAAGAAGGTTATGAAGCAGCAGGTCGTGAGCTTGTAAATCCGCTGGAAGTGAATGATCAAAACCTGTTATCAGGTAAAAAATACTATACCGTATTCTGTAGCCCTTGTCACGGTGACGAAGGAGATGGTAAAGGTCACCTGGTTCAAATTGAAAAATATAGTGGTGTTCCTGCTTATCATGGTGATGCTGCATCCTCAAGAGGTGGACAGATGAAAGATCTGTCTGCAGGTAAAATCTACCATACTATTATGTATGGTTTAAATAACATGGGTTCACATGCCTCGCAATTAACTCCTGAAGAACGTTGGAGAGTGGTGATGTGGGTTCAGAGATTACAACAAAAATAAATAATAGAAAAGCAAGAGATAAATGGGAACTCATAATTATAATTTTACTGAGCAGTTCGAATTTACGGGCAAACCAAAAATGTTAAGCATTGTTGGCATCGTTATCGGATTGGCTGCAATTGGATATGGTCTTTCCGATCATGAACTTCATGAAAGGACATTTGCAAACCTGTTATTAATGGCCTATTACTTTGCATTCGTGTGTATGTCGGGTGCTTTCTTCCTGGCGCTTCAATATGTTGCACAGGCAGGTTGGTCGGCGTCAATCCTTCGTGTACCTCAGGCGATGGCAAGAACACTGCCCTTGGCTGCAGTCGTACTATTGGTAGTTATTGGTGTCGGTTTATATACACACAACCTTTATCATCACTGGAATGCTCCAGGACTTACCGATCCAAGCTCGGAGCACTACGATAAAATGATTGCTGGTAAATCAGACTTCCTGAATGTACCATTCTTCATGTTCCGTGAGCTAATTTTCCTTGCTATCTATAGCTTCTTTGCAGTAATGTTTGCTAAAAACTCTGTGAACGAAGATTTAGAAGGTGGGTTAAACTATTACAACAAGAACTTCAAATATGCGGTTGTGTTCCTTGCACTTTACGGATTTACCACTCCGATCTTTGCTTTTGATACCATCATGTCTATTGAGGCACACTGGTTCTCAACCATGTTCGGTTGGTATAATTTCGCTTCAATGTGGGTTTCCTGCTTAGCAGCAATTGCTGTAATTTTGATTCTTCTTAAAAAATCAGGTTACATGCCTTGGGTTAACAGCAGTCACCTACACAACCTTGGACAGTTTATCTTCGGTTTCTCAATCTTCTGGACCTATACCTGGTTCTGTCAGTTCTTATTGATCTACTATGCAAACATGCCGGAAGAGACCGTTTATTTCTACAAACGTTTTGAATACTACAAGTTCTGGTTTTATCTGAACCTCCTTTTAAACTTCTTGGTGCCAGTGTTCTTGTTAATGGACAGAGACAACAAGCGTAGTGAAAATGTGCTTCTAACCGTGTCCATCCTTATTATTTGTGGCCACTGGGTAGATTTATATCAGATGATTATGCCTGGATCTGTAGAAAGCCACAATGGATTTGGATTTATTGAAGTAGGTATAGCAGCTGGTTTTGTCGGATTGTTTACCTTTGCAGTCTTAAGTGCTTTAAGCAAGCGACCGTTGATTGCTAAGAACCACCCGTTCTTAGAGGAAAGTTTGAATCATCATTTGTAAGCTGTTCATTTTAAGAATAATTATATTATAGTACTTGAAGTACAACATACTACTTTTAAGAAAATGAGTCTAAAAAATTTAATAAGTAAAAAGACATTTGCGGGTCTGGCGGTTATGTTAACTGCATTTGTAAATACCACCAGTGTATTTGCACAGGAAGCCGCCGCTGCTGCTGCAACTACGGCCAAAACTGTGGACATGGGGCCTATTTATAAATCTACGTTATTCTATGTCCTGCTATTCTTGTTGCTATGCTTATTTGTAGCTATAGTTGGAAAGGCACTCCGGGTTTATGAATTGACCCGTACTGCACAAGATAAACCTGAAGGTATTAACTGGGATACCGTGAATGCGGTACTGTTCCTTCTGTTCCTAGTTGTAGGTCTGTATGGCGTTTATTGGGAATACACGGTTCATGGAAAAATGATCCTGCCGGAAGCTGCTTCCGTAGATGGCGCGGAGATCGACAAGATGTTCAACATCACCTTGATCATTACCACCATCGTTTTCATCGGTACGCACATTCTACTGTTCCTTTTTTCTTTCTTTTACAAATACAACGCAAAAAGACGCGCTTACTTCTACCCACATAACAATACGATCGAAAAGATCTGGACTATTATTCCAGCTTTAGTATTATCTGTATTGGTTGTAATGGGTTTTATTACCTGGAGAACGATCTTCTATAAGGTTGTAGATCCAAACAATAAGCCTTTAAACATTGAGGTTACTGCACAACAATTTGCATGGTATGTAAGATACCCTGGAGCTGATGGCGTAGTGGGTGTGAAGAACTATAAAATGGTTACTGGTCTGAATACTTTAGGTATCGACTTCAAGGATAAGAACAACCTTGATGACCAGAATGCTGAAGAGATTGTAATTCCGGTGAACAAGCCAGTTCGTTTCGCAATCAACTCTAAGGATGTTATCCACGGTTTTTATATGCCACACTTCCGTGTTCAGATTCTTGCCAACCCAGGTATGATGACATACTTCGAGTTTACACCAACAATCACAACTACGGACATGCAGGCAAAAACAAATGATCCTGCATTCAAATATGTATTGCTTTGTTCGCAAATTTGCGGGTCAGGACACTACAACATGCAACGTACCGTTAGGGTTGTTAGTCAGGAAGAATATGATGAGTGGATTGTACAACAGCCGACTTACATTAACAATGACTTAAGAAAGCAATTTAACTTGCCTGTGATTGCTGAGCCTGATGCTCCTGCACCAGCTCCGGCACCGACTCCTGGTCCTGGTCCGGATTCTCTTGGAACTGACAGTGGTGCTGTTAGAAAAACTGATTTGGCCAAATTAAATTAACATACTGGATAGTAATATTATGTCAACGATAACTTTACACGATACGCATAAACATGATGGTCATGATGCTCACGGGCATGAACATCACAAAGAAACATTCTTAACAAAGTATGTTTTTAGTCAGGATCACAAGATGATCGCCAAGCAGTTTTTGATCACTGGTATCATCATGGCTGTAATTGCGATGATTCTGTCCATTCTTTTCCGTCTGCAGTTAGCATGGCCTGATGAAAGTTTCCCTTTATTAGAGACTTTCTTAGGAAAATGGGCTGAAGGTGGTCGAATTAAACCGGAGTTTTATCTTGCGCTAGTTACCATACATGGTACCATCATGGTATTCTTTGTATTAACCGCCGGTCTGTCTGGTACCTTCAGTAACTTACTAATTCCACTACAACTTGGTGCACGTGATATGGCGTCTCCATTGATGAACATGTTATCTTACTGGTTGTTTTTAGGCGCTTGTTTGGTAATGATGGGTTCATTCTTCGTACAAACGGGTCCTGCAAGTGCTGGTTGGACGATTTATCCGCCACTATCTGCGTTACCTAAAACCATCTCCGGTTCTGGTACTGGTATGACCATGTGGTTGATTAGTATGGTTATGTTCGTTGCTTCACAGCTTATTGGTGGTATCAACTACGTAAGTACAATCTTAAACATGCGTACTAAAGGTATGGACCTTTGGAAAATGCCATTAACCATCTGGGCTTTATTCTTAACCGCTGTGTTAGGTATCTTGTCTTTCCCGGTTTTGGTAGCTGGTGTTGTACTATTGATTTTTGACAGAAGCTTCGGTACAAGTTTCTACCTTTCTGATATTGTTATCGGTTCTCAGGTATTACCTAACGAAGGTGGATCTCCAATTCTTTGGCAACACTTATTCTGGTTCCTTGGTCACCCTGAGGTATACATCGTAATTATGCCTGCTTTGGGTATCTCTTCTGAGGTTATCGCTGTAAACTCTAGAAAACCTATTTTCGGTTACCATGCGATGGTTTACTCTTTGATCGGTATCATGGTTTTATCGTTCATCGTTTGGGGTCACCACATGTTCGTAACTGGTATGAACCCACTACTTGGTGGTGTGTTTATGATCACGACCTTGATTATTGCGGTTCCTTCTGCGATTAAGACCTTTAACTACCTTGCGACGCTATGGAGAGGTAACATCCGTTTCACTCCTGCAATGTTGTTCGCGATTGGTATGGTTTCCTTCTTTATCTCTGGTGGTTTAACCGGTATCTTCTTAGGAAATGCATCTTTGGATATTAACCTTCACAATACTTACTTCGTAGTTGCCCACTTCCACCTTGTAATGGGTTCTGCTGCGATCTTCGGTATGCTTGCTGGTGTTTACCACTGGTTCCCGAAAATGTTCGGAAGATTGATGAACCCTAAATTGGCGTTCCTTCACTTCTGGGTTACATTTGCTTGTGCTTACCTGGTATTCTTCCCATTACACTTCTTAGGACTTGATGGTGTTCCACGTCGTTACTATGCATTTACTGAATTCGAGTTCATGCAGAAATGGGTTACTGTGAACGTATTGGTAACATGGGCTGCAATCGTTGCTGCGTTAGCACAAGTTGCATTCCTTTTCAACTTCTTCTACTCGATCTTCAAAGGAAAACGTACTACACAAAACCCTTGGGGCGCGAATACTTTAGAATGGACTACTCCGGTTGAGCACTTACATGGTAACTGGCCAGGAGAGATCCCAACTGTTTACCGTTGGCCATACGACTACAGTAAGCCAGGTGCTGAGGAAGACTTCATTCCACAGACCGTACCTTTCTCTCAAACTATGAGCTCTAACGTACCGCATGATTTTGACGGTAATGCAGAAGCTGAGCGTATCCAGGAAGAATGGATGGCTAAGCAAGAGAAAGCTGAGCGCGAAAAAGTTGACTAACACAAATAGTCTTTGAAACATATTATTGGGGTATCTGCTTGAGTCTATACTCATACAGATACCTCAATTTTTTTAACCCCACTTCAAGCATGATTTCAAAATCTGAACGAAGATTTGTCAGGCTAAACCGCTTCACGATTATATTTACACTGCTGCTTATTCTTGCAGGAGGAATTGTTAGAAGTACCGGCTCCGGAATGGGCTGCCCCGACTGGCCAAAGTGTTTTGGGCAGTATATACCACCAACATCTATAGATCAGCTGCCGCTAGGTTACGAGCACCACTACATTGAGGAAAGGGTAAAAAAGAACGAACGTTTTGCCCGTTCATTGGAGAAGCTTGGAAAGGTAGAACTGGCGAAGAAAATTCGTGAGGATAAGACCCTGGTTCAACCGGAATCCTTCAATGCTTCCAAAACCTGGACCGAATACATTAATCGTCTTACAGGTGCTTTAACGGGCTTTCTGCTGGTCGCTATTGCTGGTTATTCATTTATTTACAGGAAGACTGCTACCCGGATTGTCGTGCTTAGTATCATTAACCTGATTGTAGTTGTTTTTCAAGCCTGGTTGGGGTCTATTGTGGTTTCTACTAATCTTCTTGCCTGGGTTGTAACTGTCCATATGTTACTTGCGCTGGTTTTGTTGGCCATTCTGGTGTATACCTATGATTACGCGAATCAACGCTTAAAGGAACCTGTGGTGGTCATTTCGAAAGTAGGTTGGTTGAAGGTTTTGATATTTGTTGCCATCGCCATTAACGTTTATCAGATTGTGCTCGGCACAGAGGTACGAGAGCAGATCGATTTCATTTCAAAAAGTTTGGGTTATCAGAACCGTCCGGTTTGGGTAAGCAAGGTTGGGAGTCTTTTTGATAACCACCGTACTTTAGGCATTATTGTATCTGTGCTTTGTGTGCTGATCTACAAGTTTGTGATGGACAAGTTTGGGGGGAAAGAAACGGCAATAAAAGTTAGCAATTCAATTATAATTGTTTTGCTTGTTCAAATGGTAACTGGGTTTTTATTGTCTAACTTTGCGCTGCCGCCATTCGCTCAGGCAATGCATATTTTGTTTTCAACAACATTATTTACATTACAATACTACTTGTATCTGCTTGTTTACCGGGCTAATACTTACAATCAATAACATTACAGACATTGAAACAATTCTTCGCAGATTTCTCAAAACTAATTAAGCTTCGACTGACTTTCCTTGTAGTTTTTTCAGCTTCAGTCACTTTTCTGATGGGCTCTAAAATGCAGGTTGCAAGGGGAGAGATTGATGGGATCGCCTGGGGAAACTGGTTAATCCTGATTGTTGGTGGATTCTTTGTTACAGGCGCTGCCAACTGCTTCAATGAGATCATTGAGAAGGATCTGGATAAGTTAATGACGCGCACCAAGGACCGTCCGATGCCTGCAGGCCGAATGACCACAGGTCAGGGGCTGGTATCTGGATTACTTATGGGTATGTTCGGTACCTGGTTACTGGGTAAATTAAACCTGGAGACAGGCTTGCTTTCTGTATTCTCGATTTTGCTTTATGCATTTGCATATACGCCTATGAAACGTAAGTCGCCGATCGCGGTTTTCATTGGTGCCATTCCAGGTGCGTTGCCTCCGCTCATCGGGTATCTTGCCGCATTGGGGCATGCAACGAATTTCCTTCCGATCGACTACCAGGTTGCTGTGATTTTATTCCTTGTTCAGTTTGTATGGCAGTTTCCGCACTTCTGGGCCATTGCATGGGTACTAGATGATGACTATAAAAAGGCCGGATTCCGTTTACTTCCAACAACAAAACGAGACAAGATTAGTGCGTTTATAACGCTGCTTAGCACCATCATTCTTATTCCGGTGAGCCTTATGCCTACGTTCTACGGTTTTGGCGGTATTTACGTGGCTATTATTTCCGTGGCCATTGGATTATGGTTTATGTACACGGCCGTAAGATTGTTTTTAAAACAGGATCTGGAGAGTGCAAGAAAGGTCATGTTTGCATCGTTTATCTATTTGCCAGTGGCACAGCTGGCGCTTTTGTTTGATTTTATAATAAAATAATACATGGTACAATCACTTAATCATCAGGAGGCTAATTCCAATTATAAAGCAAAGAAGTTTATAATTTGGCTATTTGTCGTTTCGTCGACCATCATGTTTGCCGGTTGGACGAGTTATTACATTGTATTCGCAGCTTCTAAGTCGAAAGGACACGGATTGGTATTACCAGACATGTTTCTTTACAGCACCGCGGTACTTTTAATCAGCAGTATCTGTCTTTTCTTATCGGCACGCGCATTTAGGAACGGTCAGGTTAGTACACAGAAAACATTCCTTTGGGCAACGCTGTTACTTGGGGTAGTTTTTGGGTATTTACAGGTGGAAGCCTGGGTAAGTCTTTATCAAAGCGGTGCGTTTTTAGTTAATAATAATGCTGCAATTTCTCTGATCTATATTGTTTCAGGAATTCACTTGTTGCACATTTTTGCAGGACTATTATTAATTCTGAGCACACTTTTGGGTACTTATGGGAAGATTTCTTCCGAGCGGTTACAGTTCAGAATGGAGGTTTCTTCCATATTCTGGCATTTTATAGATATATTATGGATATATCTGTATGTTTTTTTACTTTTGAACAGTTAGACTTTTTAACAAACTATTACAAACTTTAAAATGGATTCATTATCACAATTAGATCAGGTAAAAACTACTCCGTGGAGCGGTGGCCGTTCACCGTGGTCAGTAGAGTACGGCAAAATAATGATGTGGTTTTTCTTACTATCAGATGCCTTTACTTTCTCCGCATTATTAGTTTACTATGGTGCTCAACGTTTCTCAAAATTTACCTGGCCTGATCCTGATTTGGTTTTCCAGTCTATTCCTGGTATAACAGATAGTGGCGCGCCGTTGGTATTCGTAGGTATCATGACCTTCATCTTGATCATGAGCTCTGTAACCATGGTATTAGCAGTAGAAGCAGGTCACAGAAATTCTAAGAAAGAAGTTATTGGCTGGATGGTTGCAACTGTGATCGGTGGTTTTATGTTCCTTGGTTGTCAGGCATTAGAATGGACACACCTGTTCCATGAAGGCTTTGGCTGGGGTGAAATTCCTCCTGCTGAACACTTACAGCATTTCTTTGATGGCGAGGTTTCTACGGTGGCTACACAGCAATTCTCGAACCTGTTCTTTACCATCACTGGTTTCCACGGTTTCCACGTATTTACAGGTGTGGTATTAAACGTGATTATCCTTTGTATGACAATCTCTGGTGTATTCGAGAGACGCGGACATTACCTTATGGTTGAGAAAGTTGGTTTATACTGGCACTTCGTTGACCTTGTTTGGGTATTCGTATTTACATTCTTCTATCTAATCTAATTTATAAAACATTATGTCCGAACACATACATACTACTGATGGCCATGCTCACGGCGAGCATGAGGGTCTAACCAAGAAAAAGATTTGGCAGGTATTCGGGATCTTATTATTGATCACCGTTGTAGAATTCTTCATCGCCCTTTGGGTATTGCCTCACGGCTATATGTCCCACATGGTTGGTAATATCATCTACATTGGCCTTACCATTTTAAAAGCGTTTTACATTGTAGCTTACTTCATGCACTTAAAATATGAGAAGCTAGGCCTGCAGTTATCGCTTACTGTAACCTTTATATTCATTATCTATTTCATTGTGCTCTTGTTAATTGAAGGTGGTTACCTACAGTTGCATATGCCATTTCAATAATGAAATTATTTCCAATAAAAAAAATCTTAATCCTGGTAACCATATTAGCGGTACCAGGATTTTTGTATTATTTACTACAGGATAAAGGTAAAAACCGCTACAAACCTTTGCCGTTCTTCGGCCCTAAAGTTGTTGCAAATACCTTTCATAGTGTTCGTGGTAAAGAGATCCCCGATACCATTTACCATCAGGTTCAGAACTACCAACTGCAAAACCAGGCGGGAGACTCGATTAGTCTGGATGCCTATAAAGGAAAAGTGGTTATTCTAAGCCTATTTCATACCACAGGGAATACTTACGGTGTGGACTTCACCAATAAAGCAGTTAGGGCCTATCTGGCGAACTATGGAGACAATGAAATCCTGAGATTCGTAAGTATCAGTATTGATCCAACATTTGATCGGCCTGCATTGCTTAAAGATTATGCCCAGAAGATTGGCGCGACTGCCGGAAAATGGGATCTGCTAACCGGTGATAGTAGCCAAGTGTTCGACCTGCTGAACAAGCAGCTTTTTGTAGNNTTTATATGTTTTGCCACACCTGATCGGCGGCATTAATGCCACATGTGCGGTGCTATTGATTCTCTCTCTAATCTTTATTCGCCGTAAGAATGTTCAGGCGCACAAAATCACCAATATCATTACCTTTATCCTATCGGCTGTTTTTCTGGTCTTCTATATCCTTTTCCATCTTTATGTAAAGGATACCAAATTTGGCGATGTAGATCATGATGGTATTCTATCTGCCGCTGAAGCCGCTGCTGTAGGCGGGGTACGGTATGTTTACTACTTTATCCTGCTGACCCATATTCTACTTGCAGTAGTTGTATTACCATTGATTTTGGTAAGCTTCTTCCGGGGCTTGAATATGCAGATTGAAAAGCACCGCAAAATTGTGAGGTGGTCATATCCGGTATGGTTATATGTTGCCGTGTCTGGTGTGTTAGTTTATCTGATGATTTCACCATATTACAATTTTTAAATTCCCCAATCGTTTAGTACGTATATTTGTTATTATCAATGGCCGGGTATTCTGGTCATTGATCTTCTGACAAATGCCACATATCAAGTCTACAGTTATGAAAAAAGCGATGCTGCTCATCCTCCTGGTCTTCAGCTTGACTGCCGTATATATTCCTGCAGGTACCGCGCAATGTGCCATGTGCTCCATCAATGCCGACCAAGGTATTGAGAATGGAAATACACAGACCAAAGGAATCAACGCGGGTGTACTGAGCCTTCTGGCTGCGCCATTTCTATTAATGGGTGGGATCGGCATCTTATGGTATCGCAAATACAAAGAGCCGCGCACAAGCAACCCATTATGATCCGGCCGGAAACGCTTAATTTTTTAAAGGAGCTATCCAATAATAACGACCGCAGCTGGTTTGCTGCGCACAAGGATGAATATGAGGCGGCAAAAGCCGATGTGCTTCATTTCATCAGCTTGTTGATTCCCTTGCTGGCCACAGTTGATCCAGCATTTCCGACTGATAGTCCAGCGAAGAAACATCTGCTTCGTATTTACCGGGACATTCGCTTCAGTAAAGACAAAAGACCTTATAAGAATAACTTTGGAATTTATTTTTCCGTAATCGGGAAGAACGGGAATGAGCCTGGGTATTACATCAATCTAGCACCTGGAAACTGCTTCTTCGCTGCAGGTTACTGGATGCCGGGTGCCGAAGATCTAAAGAGAATTCGTGAAGAGATTGACTACAATCAAGATGAGTTTACGGAGATCATTCAAAGCGAGGATTTTAAGTCACACTTCAAGCTTGACGAAAGCGATACCCTGAAGAAAGCACCTAAGGGTTATCCCACAGATCACCCATTAATCGATGTGCTGAAACTAAAAAGCCTCACTGCTATGTATCCACTTGCTGATAAGGACTTCTTCAAAGCAGATATCACTGAAAAAATACACGAAGCCTTCAAGCAAATCTATCCATTTATGTTATTTTTGAGAACCGCCATTGCAAGCTAGCACCAGCATGAATGCAGTTTGCAGGTCCTGATTCATGTTATGCTTAAATCAGGATCTAAACGGGACAGAATTTATTAACCGCCGTAAGGCCTAATTACATCAAATGAGAAAAATCACTACGCTTTTAGCCGTTCTATTATTTTGTAGCGCGTTTGTTTCCTGTAAGGTGATGTCCACGAAGGAGTACAAACGACTACTTGCCAGACAAGATTCCTTAAATACAGGTCTTTCCGGTGCCCAGCAAAGCAATGAGAGCCTTGAAAACCGGATATCAAAGCTGCGCAAAGATACAGCAGATCTAAACGGCAAATTAGCCGATCTAAAAACAAAATATGAGGAGACGGATGCAAATTACGCTAAGCTTCGCAGTAATAGTTCAACAGAGATTAGTAAGCTTTCTGCAGACCTTAAAAAGCGTGAGCAGCGCCTTAAGGAAGTGGAAGAGGTACTACGTAAACGAGATGAAGCCACTAATCAGTTAAAGGAAAAGCTACAGCAAGCATTGCTTGGGTTTACCAAAAGTGGTTTGACCGTAGAGATCAAAAACGGAAAAGTGTATGTATCACTTACCGATAAATTACTATTTCCATCAGGCAGTATTATCATCGATGAGAAAGGTCGCCAGGCATTAACACAGCTTGCTGCAGTTTTGAAAGAACAACCAGAGATCAACATTGCCGTAGAAGGCCATACTGACACGCAGAAGGTGAATAATCTCGGACAGATCAAAGACAACTGGGATCTGAGCGTATTAAGATCCACATCTGTAGTACGCTTCCTTACGGAGACTGGCAAGGTGGAAAGCGTAAGAATGACTGCTACTGGTAAAGGCGAATTCCAGCCCTTAGAGAGCAATGCCTCTGCAGAGGGCAGAAGCAGAAACCGCCGTATTGAGATTGTACTTTCGCCGAAATTGGATGAACTCTACGATCTAATTAAGCAGTAACAACACTAACTTGCCACCAGGCAAGCAACAATAAAAAAAGGTGAACTAATCAGTTCACCTTTTTTTATGATCTAACCCACGTATTCCATCAAGGTTTGAAAAGACACATGGCGGTCTTTAAACCTGGTATTTAGTTCTTCCTGCATGGCAGGAGCATGGTCGAGTTTGTAACTTTCATAGTCAGCTTTGCTGTCCAGCACAAACTGCAGGCAGTAGGTAACCCCTTCGTTTGGAGAATCCACAACCTTCAGCAAGCGGTTGGAAACGAACTTGCCGGTGGCCATAATCGCGGGTATATGGACTTCCTGCGTCCAGGCGAGCCATTCGTTAGCTGCAGCCTCTTCAAGTATGATGGTGATGTTATATAGTAGCATACACAAAGATAAAATTATAAGTACAGATATAGGCTTGCAGAATTATATCCTGACTGATATCGATGGTCATGGTATTTTAATTGTTACCGTAATCGCCATTTAAGTTGAGAGAAATATCCTTATTTTGAAAAGTAACCGGGCAAACACAACAGGTAACAATGTTGGTGTATAACAGCAACGGATAATGGTGTTCCGTACTTTTGAGCTATTAATGAGGACTAAATTTTTACTTTATATATGCATGTTATTTCCGTTGCTGTTTGCTTGCAATCAACAGCCGGGAAAACTGATTCCTGTAAACGATTTCTTTAAATCTCAGGAGCGGGTCGCTTTCGCCATTTCCCCGGACGGTAAAAACCTGTCATACCTGAAGCTCATCAACCAGAAGCAAGAGCTCATCATCGAGAGCCTGGAAGATGGTAGCGCAACTCAAATCACCCACCTGGATAATCACGTTATTGGCTACTACTCTTGGGTAAGCAACAACGAGCTGATCTACTACAAGGAAACCCAGGACAACAATAAACAGTCGTCGGTTTTTATTATTGATAAAAACGGTGGCAATGAACGACAGCTCAACGAGAATGAGAAAAGCCGTCTTCGCGTGCTTAAAGATCAATTAATTGACAACAAATACCTGCTGGTATCTTCTAATAAGCGCGACTCTACCGTATTCGATGTTTACCGCCTTAATGTGCGCGACGGCAAGATGGAAATGGCTGTTAAAAACCCTGGCAACATTACCGATTGGATCACCGATGCCAGAGGACAGCTGCGACTGGCCATCTCAAGCGATGGGGTGAATGAAACCCTGCTATACCGGGAGAATGAAAGTCAGCCATTCTCTGCCATTCAGACCAACAGCTTTACCACCACCTTCACGCCGATCTCTTTTTCCGAAACGCAGCCAGACGTGATCTATGCCATCTCCAATGTAAACCGGGATAAAAATGCCTTGGTAGAACTTAACTGCAAGACTGGCAAGGAAACCAAAGTGCTCTTCGCCAACGACACCCTGAATGTTGTAGACGCCCAATACTCCAGAAGAAAAAAGGGTATGGGCTTTGTCATCTGCGAAACCTGGAAAAAAGAGAAGTTTTACCTCGATGATACCGTAAAGCAGTTTTACAGCAAACTCGATAAGTTGCTGCCAGGAACAGAATACCGGATCTTTGATCGGGATAAGAATGAAGACCTCTTCATCGTAAGAACCTTTACGGATAAGAATCCAGGATCCTACTACCTATACTTTGCCAACAAAAACCAGATTAAGAAACTGAGCGACTTTAATGCTTCTTTGAAAGAACAGGATCTGGCGGAGATGAAGCCCATATCTTATACCTCCAGAGACGGACTTAAAATCAACGGTTACTTAACACTACCACTAAATAAGCCGGCAAAAGACCTACCAGTAGTAGTCCTGCCACATAACGGTCCAGGCCTTCGTAACACCTGGGGCTACAATCCGGAGGTGCAGTTGCTCGCCAACAGGGGCTATGCTGTTTTCCAGATCAACTACCGTGGCTCCTCGGGCTACGGGAAAACATTCATGACGGCAGGTTACAAGCAATGGGGTGGCAAGATCAACAACGATATCAATGATGGCGTAAAATGGCTCATCTCTCAAGGTATTGCGGATGCTAAGCGGATTGCCATATACGGCACTGGTCTGGGCGGCTACATCGCCCTAAACAGCATCTTTGCGAGTCCCGGCATGTATGCCTGTGCAGCCTCCAATTCCGGAGTAATCAACCTCTTCAGCTATCTGAAATCTGTACCACCATATCTTAAATCCAACCTGCAAATGTACTACACCATCGTTGGTAACCCCGTTACCGATGTAGAATACATGCGCCAGGTATCACCGGTGTTCCATGCAGAGAAGTTTAATGTGCCTGTGTTCATCGCACAAAGCGCCAACGACCCCCGGGTAAACTCCGGAGAAGTGGAGCAATTTGTAAAGGAATTGAAGAAGCGCAAGGTCGACATCACCTATCTTGAAAAAAGCACTGAAACATCGCCAGTCGGAAATGAACATAGCAGGCAGCAATTGTACCTTGCACTAGAACAATTTCTTGATATCAACCTGAAAAAGAAATAGCTTAGCGGGTAAATGACTGCAGATAAGAATAGCGGCTACCGTAAGAATTTTTCATTGATCATAACCTTTCTTATTCTGATCTCTGTTTTCTTCGTGCTGTCCCTTTTTCTCGCGTACAACTTCAGCAAGAAGTTCATCGAGAATGAGTTTGTCTCCGAAAAGGTGAACGTGCTCGAAGCCAGCATCAAGCCCTACAACGAGTTCTTCCAGAATAAACTTCCTGAAATATCGTACTATAACGGTTATCTGGATTCGGCCACCACATCGCGCTTCGTAGACACCCTGCTGCTGCAGTATCCCTTTGTTTCCAAAGTCATCTTCTACGACACCGAGGTATCCACCACATTGGTACGTGACGGGCTCAACACCGGGCACTTCGCTATGGGGCCGAAGTACATCTATCAATTCGGCAGTCTGGTTCCCATGGATTCGGTAAAGTTATTTTCAAAAACGGACCCAACTACCGCAATGCGGGGCGATGAATTTAACACCTTAAGCATCAAGCTGATTAACTACATTGAAAACCTGGATACTGCAAGGGCACCTACAGCCGATGAACTCTTCAGCAATTTCAGCGTGGTGCGTTCCAATAAGATCACCTACCTGAACATCCCCAGGTTCGAAGACCTAAAGGTTTATAAGCAGATGATGCAGCGTAAGCTATCCACTTCGCCAGTTTACCAGCAGGATATGCTCACCTTTTACCTGGACCCGAGCAAGATCAAGATCATCAACTCCAATCCTAAACTTTACCAGAACATCCGGATTGAACCCTTAACATACGATCCGCTGGACACTTCCTCACAGTTTGTCACTACGGAGATTACCCTACCAGGACCATTCTCCGATTACAAGCTGTACTTCATCTCTGCCCAAAGTTTTGTCGACAAAGCCATTTTCCGGTACTTCCTGCCCATTGCAATCGTACTAATGATCTTCTACGGTGTGCTGGTATTGGTAGGCTTCCTGATCTACCGGAATCTGAACATCAACCAGAAGATGTACAAGTTGCAGTACGATTTCGTGAACAACCTTACCCACGAGTTTAAAACACCGGTAAGCGTAATTAAAATAGCCGGAAATAACATCAGAAGTGCCGCCGTGTTAACCGAAAGGGAGCAAAAGATGTATGGGCGCATTCTGGACGAAGAAGCTGATAAGCTTAATGGCTTAATGAACAAGCTACTTGCCTTTACGCAGATCGAAAACAAAGCCATTCAACTGCACCAGGAAAAGGTCAATATTGTCGACTTCATAGAGAGTACCATCGAGTCCCATCGTCTTAAACATCCAGACTTCCATTTTACTTATGAAGTGAGTGGATTTAAGAACTTTACAACCGACCCGGTGTTATTAGGAAGTCTGTTCGATAACCTTGCAGAAAATGCTTACAAATATTCTTCTCCGGACCGGAAGTACCTCCACGTAAGTGCCAGACAGATCAAGGGTAAGATCGTGTTGCGCTTTACAGATAAGGGGATAGGTATTCCCGCTCCGGAAATAAATAATATCTTTAAAAAGTTTTACCGCGTGCAAAACCAGTATAACCAAAATGGGAGCGTGGGACTAGGACTTGCTTTCTGCAAAGAGCTCGTGGTTTTCATGAAAGGCGAGATCAGCGTAAAAAGTAAGGTGAATAACGGTACTGAGTTTAAAATTATACTACCATATAACGAATAATAAGATGTCTAAAGGGGTTAAAATACTAATTGTTGAAGATGATGAAAACCTGCGTTTCTTAGTTGTTCACCGTTTAAAAGCAGAAGGCTACGAAGTGCTGGAGGTTGGTGACGGCGAAACTGCAGAAAGGACCATCCTTACAGATAAACCGGATATTGTATTGTTAGACTGGATGCTTCCTGGCAAGCAAGGCTCTGAAGTATGCGAAAGCGTGCGTCAGCAGGGCTATGAAGGCCTCATCATCATGATGACCGCTAAAGCGCAGGATGTAGATAAGATTGATGCGTACAACTTCGGGGTTTCCGATTACGTAAGTAAACCGTTCAATATGGATGTACTGGTAGCTATGCTGGAAAGCAAGGTGAAGTTCCTGATCAATAATGACCGTTCAGAGATTCATCGCTTTGGCGATATGGAGCACCATCCAAACATTCACACGCTATACCGTCAGGGTAAAAAGATCGAGCTGACCATCCTGGAAAATCGTATCCTGTTATATTTCCTACGGAACCCGAATAAGGTGATCAACCGCGATGCGCTGATGTTGGAAGTTTGGGGCTATAACTCTGATGTAAACACCCGCACTCTGGATATGCACATCGTAAGATTACGAAAGAAAATTGAGCTGAATCCGGACAATCCGCAGCTGCTGTTAACGGTAAGAGGCGTAGGCTACCGATTTAACGGTGCCTAAGCCTCTATAAAAGGCGCTAAGCCCTTTTCAAAGTAAATATGGTGATCTCCGGCAGAATACCTACTCTGCCGGGATAGCCAAGAAAACCATAGCCTACGTTCACGTATAGCTGTTGGCGGTTTTCCTGATATAATCCTGCCCATTCTTTATAAATATATTGCACCGGGCTCCATTGCATGTTTTCGGTGCGAACACCAAACTGCATCCCATGGGTATGTCCGCTAAACATGGCGTCAATCTGCGGGTATTCCGTCAGTACCTGGTTCCGCCAATGCGAAGGATCATGCGAAAGCAAGAGCTTCACCGGCAAATCATCGGTATCTTTTACCGCCAGGTCCATTCGTCCGTATTTCGGAAAGCGACCCATGCCCCAGTTTTCAATACCCAGCACCCCGATTTCCTCACCGTCAACTTTAATCCGGCGGTGTTCATTCATCAGTAGGTCCCAACCCATCAGCTCATGCGTTTTAATGACATCCTGAAGGTTCTTAGCCTTGGCGGCCGATGGTCCCTTCCCGAAATGGTAATCGCCGTAGTCGTGGTTACCCAGGGATGAATAAACGCCCAGTGGTGCCTTCACACGCGTAAAACTATCCTGATAGTCACGCATCTCGGTTGCCATATCGTTCACCAGGTCGCCCGTAAAGAAGATCATGTCTGGCTTTTCGCCAAGCAGCATATCAATACCGCCATTTACCGCTTTCTTATTGTAGAAACTCCCCGAGTGGATATCGGATATTTGGCCTAATGTTNNCAAATGCCTTCGGCAAATTCGGTAGGTACAGGTTACGGCGACGTACCTGATAGTCGTACGCCCCGGAGATAATCCCCCAGCTCAGCGAGGTCAATGGCACTGCAGCAGCAACAAGCCCTGCTTTTACCAAAAACTCCGAACGCAGGATGGGATTGCCCGGCAATGGTTCCTTTACGGCAACTGCTTTCTTGCGCCTGAAAGTTTTGATAACAAGCCTGCGCAGATCATCGATCAGCAGGAAAGGCAGCATCACAAACTTACTTCCGCAGGTTAAAAAGAAAGCGACCAGAATGATCGCACGCAGCGTTAAAAACAAGTTTAAAAATATCCCTGCAAACACCCCGGCAATCAACAGCAGACTATAGCTCCACCAGGCGATGCCGAAGATCTTACGGGTTCGAGGTTTCCAGTTCTTAAAGACAGACAAAACCGCCTTGTAGAAGTAGAAGTCAAATGCAATCAGAAGTAAGCACAGGGGAATCAGTACAGCAATTCTCCCCATACTATCTAAAATCTAGATCGTCCTCGTCATCCATATCCACGTTGAACAAGCTTTCAAACATATCCGAGAAGCCGAAGCCATTATCCAGGAAGTCCTTGTTCAATTGTGAGAATGCCGCTAAACCATGCAACACAAACTCCATCATCAACAGTGTTTGATTTGCACTTAGCTTTGGATGCATAGTTTTTACCAGCTCCTGTAAACCAGTCACCTTGCTCAGCTCTTTTTTATACTGTGCTGCATTCAGTGAATCCGACAGATCGCAGGTGCCACCTTCGGTAAACCACTCTACAATTGCCGCATAAGGGGTAACTTTCTTGCTTTTCTTAGCTTTCTCTGGATCAGGAAAGTAACGGGTAAATAAGGTCCGGATGGCTTTTCCAATGAGGCTATTCGCCACATTGGCCGGCCCTTCCAATTCTCCTTCATATACCAGTTCAATCTTTCCGGTAACTGCAGGAATGATGCCGGTGAAATCAGATAAACGCACAAAGGTGCTCTTCTCGCGATTGATCAGCATCCTGCGCTCCGCGGTGCTCACCAGGTTCTCGTAAGCTGAAATGGTTAGCCTGGCGGAAACACCAGATTTCTGGTCAATAAACTCACTGCGGCGTGCTTCAAAAGCCACTTGCTCCACAAGGTCTTTAAGCAAACCATCTACTTCAATCATGCGCTGCTCTTGCGTTAACTTCGCTTCCTGGAAAGTGATCTTACGGGAGATGGCGATGTTTTTAGGGTAGTGGGTAAGGATCTGACTCTCAATCCTATCTTTTAATGGCGTTACAATAGAACCCCTGTTGGTATAATCTTCTGGGTTGGCGGTAAAAACAAACTGTACATCCAGCGGCAAACGAAGTTTAAAACCTCTGATCTGGATATCTTTTTCCTGCAGCATGTTAAACAATGCCACCTGGATACGCGCTTGTAAATCCGGAAGTTCGTTGATTACAAAGATACTGCGGTGTGCACGGGGGATCAATCCGAAGTGGATTACACGCTCATCATTATAGGTAAGCTTCATGGTCGCAGCTTTAATCGGATCCACATCACCGATCAAATCCGCAACCGTAACATCCGGCGTAGCCAATTTCTCAGTATAACGTTCCGAGCGGTGTTGCCACTGAATTGGCGTATCATCACCTTTTTCCGCAATCAGATCGCGGGCATATAGGGAAATTGGATTCAAAGGATCGTCAAAAATTTCACTGCCGCTTACATAAGGAATGTATTCATCCAGCAGGTTAACCATTAAGCGGGCAATACGGGTTTTAGCTTGTCCACGTAAACCCAGCAGCAAAATATTATGGCGGGGAAGAAATGCGGTTTGCAGCTCTGGAATTACGGTTTCATCATAACCCAGTACGCCTTCAAATCCAGCTTCTTTATTCTGTAGTTGCGTAATCAGGTTTTTACGTAATTCATCTTTAACCGAGCGCGATTGGTAGTCTGTAGCCTTAAGCTGGCCGAGCGTTGTTATAGATTCGTGATTCATGTGGTCAGGTCTTTATCGGAATGTTTTTCTTCGATTTTTAATGTAGTCTTCAAATATATATTCTCCAAGTCCATTCAAGGAGCTGTAAAAGGCTTTTCCGCCATTGGTTTGCGTAAATTCACGTACAAACTGCTGCAGGTATGGATCTTTTGCAATCATAAAGGTGGTGATGGGAATCTGCAGCCGCTTACATTGCGCAGCCATGTTCAAGGTCTTGTTAATCACCTTTCTATCCAGGCCCATACTGTTCTTGTAGTACCTGCCATTTTCTTTCAGGCAGGTTGGCTTGCCATCCGTGATCATGAAAATCTGCTTATTGTGCGTTTTTCTTCTGCGCAGAATGTCTGTTGCAAGTTCGAGCCCGGCATAAGTATTCGTATGGTAGGGCCCCACTTGTAGGTAGGGTAGCTCTTTCACTTCAATTGGCCAGGCATCATTACCGAACACCACAATATCCAGGGTATCTTTTGGGTAACGTGTGCGGATTAATTCTGCCAGCGCCATGGCGACTTTCTTTGCAGGTGTAATACGGTCTTCGCCATACAAGATCATGGAATGTGAAATATCGATCATCAGCACCGTAGAGGTGAGCGTCTTGTAGTCCTTTTCCTCCACTTCCAAATCCCGCTCGGTAAGGGTAAAGTTTCCAATACCATGATTGATCTGCGCATTCTGTATAGAAGCGGTCATATCGATCTGGTCCAGGCTATCACCGAAAGCAAACTCGCGTCGGTCGGCATTCTTTTCTTCGCCAAGGCCGGAAATGTTGCTGTTGTGATTACCCTTACCTGCTTTCTTCAGCTTGCCGAAAATTTCCTCCAGCGCTGATTTGCGGATGGTCTGCTCGGTCTTGGCAGTGATGCTAACGGAACCAGATGGATCTTCCTTGATGTAACCTTTCTCTTTAAGCTCATCAATGAAATCACCCATCCCGTATTCATTGTTGGTCATCTTATATTTCTTGTCCAACTCATTCATCCAGGCCAGCGTTTCACCAGCATCACCGGAAGTATAGTTGAGCAATTGGGTAAACAATTTTAATAGTTCCTCGAATCCACCTTTCTGAGGTGAATCACCGGGAACGAAATCGGAAAAATGATATCCTCTCATGGTAAAACAAACGAAGTTTCTAAGGTAAAAGTTTGTAACGCGGAAATAATAAGAGCGTTGTCATATTTATGTTGCCTGGTAATTTAGAAAACTGGCAAAAGGTATTGATAATCCGTACCTTGAAGCGGATTTATAACGGAACAAGATGAAAAAGTTATTACTGTTTGCGGCCATCTTCTGCTTATTTGCTGGCATAGCGAAAAGTCAAGACAAAGAAGCCATATTAAAGGTGCTTCACACGCAGGAGCAGGCATGGAACGATGGAGACGTTGATCGTTTCATGGAGGGCTATCTGAAAAGCGATTCCCTAATGTTTGTGGGTGGCGGCGGACCAACCTATGGTTATGAAACGGTTAAAGCGAATTACAAGAAGAATTATCCGGGTAAAAGCGGCATGGGTAAATTAACTTTTACCATCAAGAAAGTGGACCTGATCTGTGGTGACACCGCCTTTGTAATGGGGGCTTTCCACTTGAAAAGAGATCAGGATGAGCCCAAAGGACATTTCACCCTGATCTTCAAGAAGTTTAATGACGGTTGGAAGATCGTCTCGGATCACAGCAGTTCAGGTTCAATGAACTAGCTGGGCAGGTTTTTGGCCAAAGCACGTTCCGCACGTTTAATGGCCAGCTTTTCGCGCCATCTTGCATATGGTGCTTTAAAGATCATCTTGAGCACGCTGTCTATACCGCCTTTAACCACCAGGTTGCCGACACTCTGTGCCTTTCTTTTCAGAGACCTGTCCCATGCACGCAGGCTCAGGGAGAAAGAACCATCCACATAGCGCATCCAATGCCACATGCCGCTAGGCATGAACAAGGTATCGCCATGCTCCAAGAACAATTCATAACCCTCAACGCCTTCCAGTGCCGGGAATTTCTTCGTATCCGGATTGCTTACATCATAATCCTCCAATGCGTATGTTGCGTTAGGGATGCAGTACAAACGCTTTTTCCATTTGTTGTCAAACAGGATAACATGTTTCCTGCCGCCAAAATGCGTGTGGAAGATATGCGCCAAGTCAATGTCGTAGTGTAGGAAAGTAACAGACTTTGACCCTCCAAAGAACATTGTCGGCATACTTTCAATGAAACCGCCGGTCAAATCCTTAGGGATCACCACATCATCAACCATGCTTGGTGCATGCTTAAACAGGTTAAATAAAAATATACGAAGTTCAGTGGGTTTTGATTTGATCAAGTCCAGGTAATCACCGAACTTCATGCTTGCTACAGAAGCATTGATGGGCTTGCTTGGATCTGCTTTAGAATTGTCCATCAGGTTTACCGTAACATCACCTGCAATAGACTTCAGGTATGCTGTTGTCCATTTTTCCCGTGCAGGCCAGGATTTTGTAAGTCCTTTTATGATCAGTGGTTTGCCAGCTTCGAGATAGTTCTTCTTGAAGTCGGCCGGACTAATTTGTTCAACCGTATCTACAGGCTTAAGTTTAAAGCTCATATTTTAAAACTTGTGTGTAAAGGCAAAGTTAACTTAAATATCATTTCCGTAAATGGCAGAAATGTTGATGGAACATCATTAAAACAGCTTTGGGCCAGGTTCTGAACTAACAAAGCCTTGGCCTGGTGTTGGCAGGGGGTTCACAAGGTGTTGACACGACTAGCGCCAATTTAGCCCCCTGTGAGGGGCTTGTCAACAACAGGACATCATCTGATGGTGTACAAGTCAGGATTAACCTTAACTTCACTTTAGTATAACCCGGCGTATGGCAAATATTACAATCCAAGATCCACAGTTAGCTGAATTTCTTAGCCGGAAATCTGAA
>DDAD01000151.1 GCA_002333205.1 Pedobacter sp. UBA2067 | reverse complement strand
ACCATCGCAAAATGGTTTGTTCTTGGACATTCCGCAGCGGCAGATCCCTAATACCGTACGTCCTTGCAGGCCATACGCATTGCCATTCTTATCAACGATCTCGAAATCGCCTTCTATTTTCACTGATCCGTTATTATTGATCGTAAGTTTCGTTTTTGCCATTTGAATTAGATTATTCATCAAAAATAGGCTATTGGAAGCGCACTCTGGGATTTGATGTTTATTTAGAAGCATTCAACCTTGCCGATCCTTCCAAATCAACAGCTACTTCATCAAGCTGATATTCGTCATACCGCCGTCCACCAACACTTCTGTACCCACAATAAAGGAGGAGTCGTCTGAAGCAAGAAATACGGCAGTTTTCCCAATCTCTGAAGGAAGGCCCTGACGCCCAAGGGGGATAATGTCTGTNNTGTGCCAGATGTTCTTCCGGCACCAGTTTACCGAACACAGGTGTGTCGATGGAACCAGGCGAAAGTGCATTCACCCGGATCCTTCTGGAAAGCAGGTCGAGCGACAAACCTTTTGCAAGCGATATAATTGCCGCTTTAGCTGCCGCGTAGATGGACATACCAGGCGCGGCGCGGTGTGCTGCACTTGAACCAATCAGGATAATTGAAGCGCCATCGTTCAAATAGGGAAGGGCTTTCTGAACCGTAAAATAGGAACTTTTCAAATTCAAATCCATATACCCGTCGTAGTTGCTTTCGCTAACGTCAGCGATTCCGCCCATTGGAACACCATCTACCACACCACCGGCATTAACGACCAATGTATCTATCTTACCAAATTTTTCATAGGTCGTCTTGAAAGTTCTTTCCAGTGCCGCCAGGTCAGTAACATCACCAGCAATGGCCATAAAACCTGTTCCAAGTTCGCTGACCGCATGATCCAGGGTCGACTGATTTCTTCCGGTGATCACTCCAACTGCGCCTTCGTTTCTGAAAGCCTCTGCAATGCCATATCCAATGCCGCTATTACCGCCAGTAATTACGACTACCTTATCTTGCAATTTTTTCATGTTCCTGTTGTTTATTGAGCTGCAAATCTAGCACATGTTTGTTTACTAAAGTAACCATGTACCCTAAAGTAACAGTAACATCGAGGTAACCAGGTTACATCTGCTGGACTGAGGTTAGGGGCTCCATAGCCTGCAACCGCTTAGTTTAGGCCCGGGGTTTGGCGAACAACAAGAAGCAATTGATGATCATGATTAAGGCGGTTATACCATGAATAAGCAGGTGTTCAAGATCTGCAGATCCATTGGTTGCAGCGATGAGAAGGAAGTCGCCCAAGGGCACGAAAGTGGCGGCCGAAAATACCCAGGCCGTTGCTTTTCGCATCCGCATGATCAGCAAGGGCAGGAGCACGATGCCGGAAAAGACATCTCGAATCCCTTTAACCTGGCCGTAGACCGCGTCAGCAGCATCTCGGAAAGCTATCCCATACCCAATTGCGCCAACCTGCGGCTCCAGGATAAAGCGGATGCCGATAAAGATGATGCCGAAAGCGAGTAAAAGTGTGATCCAGTAGGAGGTTGAATGCAGGCCCCATTGAGGCTGTTCTTTGATTTGTGTTTCCATGATTGAAAGTTTATGGAATCAAATTTCCGATCTAGAACAGCCCGGTTCGTTCACCTGGGTTAACTAATTCGAGGCGTATAAATTATTTTGGAGTCACNNCACCAGCCGCTTTCGGATCCTCGACAGTGACTGGGGCTTGATCCCCACGTAAGAAGCGATATGGTATTGCGGAATCCGCTCCGCCAGGCTGGGGTAAGATCGAAGGAACTGCTGGTATCGTTCCGGCAGGTGAATCCTTGTAAAAAGATTTCAGCTGCTGCATGCTGGTTAAAAAGACACTTTCAATAGCCAGGCGTCCAAGTTTTTCGCCCTCGCGTATAGCAGAATATAGCTTTTGCAAATTGTCATAACTAATTACCTGCAATGTGGTATCCTCAATGGCCTGTATGCTGGTGTTCGAGGGTTCGCGGGGAAGGAAACTCTGGTAGTTCGAGACAAATTCACCTTCCTTATTGAAGTATAAAGTTTTTTGAACACCATTGTCGTTCATGTGGTAACGCAGCAAGCCAGATTCAATGAACCCTACGTACCGGCAGAGCTGTCCTTCCTCCAAAAAATACTCGCCAGACTTCAAGTTCATTGGTCTAAACAAATCAGCCAAGATGAATTCCTCATCCTGGCTCATTTGAATTAAATTCCTTATTGTGGCTATTAAAAGACTCATATTGAATGATGCTACGCAATATGAAAGGTAATACCGGTTATAAATTCCGACCACTTCCAAAGCTTACCTGCACTTGCTACCTCCAGGGAATACGGCTTTACGCCATTCGGTACGGATGCATCAACTGCCAATTCCGCTACTTCGACGTCCTCCAGGTATACGCCACCAAGCTCCTCCAGAACTGGACTAGTTGCTGCCCAAATGGTTGTTGCTGCTCCCTGAGGAATGCTTTTAAGTGAATCCAAAACCGCCTGCACTGGATTACCTGCTGCATCGTAGAAGCCAAATTGCTGCAGGATTTCTATTGGAGCTTCTCTCGCCAGTTCTGTTCCCCAGATATTGCCAGGATGTACGGCATATGCACGAACACCGAAGTCCCGGGCGCGGTTGTCAAGTTCAAGTGTAAAGAGATTTACTGCGGTTTTTGATTGACCATAAGCCTGTAAGGTTTCATAACTACGATGCTCGAAGTTCGGGTCATCAAAGTCAAAGGGCGCAAATTGATGGCCTAAAGAAGAAAGGTTAATCACTCTTGCGCCAGTGGCTTTCTTCAGTGCTTCCCATAATCTTGCGGTAAGGCGGAACACAGAGAGGTAATTTGTGGCCAGCTGCGATTCATTTCCTGCAGCATCACGGCGCAAGGGTACGAACATGATACCTGCATTGTTAATGAGCAGATTCAGGGACCGGCCAGAAGCCAGGAACTTGTCGGCAAAACGGTCGATGGACTCCGGATCGATCAGGTCCAGTGGTTCAATTTCCACATTGGGGATGCCCTCCAGATTTTGTGTTGCTTTGTTGACATCCCGTGCGCCCACAATAACGGTTGCACCGGCACTAGCAAGGGTTTTTACCGTTTCCAGTCCGATGCCGGTACCACCACCGGTAACAATCGCGATCTTTCCACTAAGATCAACACCTTCCATAACATCATGTGTAGTAGATGAGGCACTGAATCCCGAGTGAATCGGGTGTTGTAATGCGCCTCCATAATTTTGCTGTTTCATAGCTTTATGATTTGTTCTAAGCATTCATGCAAACCCGCAATTCAATTTAAGCTTTTTCATGGCGAAGTTGCTGCTGCAAATTTAAAGTAATCCATATATCTTCGTAACTTTGTATCTAAAAGTAACAGTAACAAAAAGGTAACCACATAACCTATGACGTGCTTAAATGAATCCCAACAGGATCGCAAGAAAGAAATGATGGCCATTCACGATGCAATGGACGTACTTAGTGGCAAATGGAAAATCTACATCATTTCCTCCATCTGCCATTACAACAANNCCAACAAAATGTTGAGCAAGGAACTGAAGGAACTGGAGACGAACAAGTTGATTAAGCGAACCGTTTTGGATACCCATCCGGTAACCGTGCAATACGAACTTACCAAGCATGGATTAACGCTGCAAACCATCATTAACAACCTTACCGAATGGGGCCTGGCGCATAGAAAGGAAATCATTGGGAAAGCTAAAGCGCCAGTCAACAGCGAAATGGCTGTCTAAATTATGAATAGTCGGTAGGCAGCATATTTACCTAAAAATCTGCACAGTCGCCATCTTCAAAGCGCTTAATCTGATTTTACAACGCGCGTACCTGGAAGCAGGCACTTAGAAGTATTAATTTCTTGATAAAAGTCAATGGTTTTTTATGGCTTTTGTCAAAAGTCACGGCATTAAGCTTCCACAACTTTGCTATCAGGAAATAACAAGAAGAAAAATGAGAAACATTATGACAATTACCTTCAATAATGAGCAAACAGATCATCAAAAAGGAAATAATCTAGCTTTCTTATAATACAATTTCCGTACTTGTAAATGAAACACGAATTTGAAAATAGCATAAAGCAATTTGATATGGAACATGAATCAACTCATCAGGATGAATCCTCCGCTAACGATGCAACAGTAGCTGGTGGATTAATGGAAGTCGAAAAAGCTGCTGCTTCGCCCAGCGAAAAGATGAAGGCANNGAAGCGCTCAGGATACGGGAGCAGTTGCACCAGACCAGCATCCTTGTTAATGGGGAACTGCGGGAATGGAAGGGAGACTTTCATAAAGTGTATTCGCCCATTTTGATCGCCAATCACGAAAGCGGCGCAACTGAAAAGATCCAGATCGGAAGTTATCCGATCGCAACCACGAAGGAGAGCCAGGAAGCATTGGATGCGGCGGTGAATGCATATGACGGCGGGCGCGGAGCCTGGCCGGCGATGCATATCAATGAGCGCATTCAACACCTGAACCGTTTTGTTGGCGAAATGAAGACCCAGAGACAGCAAATCGTAAAACTGATCGTTTGGGAGATTGGTAAGACTGTTGCCGATGCAGAGAAGGAATTTGACCGGACCATAGACTATATCAATGAAACGATCCGCTCCGCAAAACAGCTGTCCAATCATACCAATGCCTTCCAGGTCACGCAAGGATTTATCGGACAGACCAAAAGGGTACCTCATGGCGTCGTATTGTGTATGGGACCTTTCAACTATCCACTAAATGAGACCTTCACAACCCTGATCCCAGCGCTGATCATGGGGAATACAATTTTATTCAAACCACCCAAACTCGGTACGCTACTCTTCGAACCTTTGTTAGAAGCCTTTTTGAGCTGTTTTCCTAAAGGTGTCGTAAATACGGTTTATGGCAGGGGCCGGGACATCGTTCCAATGCTTATGGAAAGTGGCAAAATCGATGTGCTTGCCCTGATCGGTTCGAGCAGAGTTGCCGATGCCTTGAAGAAAATGCACCCTAAATCTAACCGTCTGAAATCTGTGCTGGGACTGGATGCCAAGAATGCTGCGATCATCCTTCCCGATGCAGATCTAAAACACACCGTTAAGGAGGTTATTGCCGGAGCTCTGTCCTNNGCTTCAATCAGCTCCTGGTAGAAGAAATGAAACATATCGGCATAGGCATGCCATGGCAGCAGGGTATCACGATCACACCTTTAGCCGAACCGGAAAAGCCTGCTTACCTTAAAGCATGTATTGATGATGCCCTGAGCAAAGGCGCTGAAGTGCTCAATGAAGCAGATGGGGGTGGAGCCATTTACGAATCTTTCGTACACCCAACGGTGCTGTATCCGGTAAACAACGATATGAAGATCTATCACGAAGAGCAATTTGGCCCGGTCATTCCTATTGTGCCGTTCAGGTCACTGTCTGAGCCTGTCGAATACATTATGAATTCTCCATACGGGCAGCAGGTGAGTATTTTCAGTCAGGATACAGCAGCAGTATCATTACTCATTGACACACTTGCGAACCAGATTGGAAGAATCAACTTGAACAGCCAATGTCAACGTAGTCCTGACACATTTCCATTCAACGGACGTAAAGATTCTGCAGATGGCACCTTGTCGGTAGACGAAGCGCTGATTGCCTTCTCGGTGGATTCAATGGTGGTTACGAAGCAGACGCCGGAAAATGAGAAGCTGATTAAATCAATTCTCGAGACCGGAGGTTCAAGGCGGTTGACTAATGAAGTATCATTCTAGTCGTCCGGTCTGAAAATTCAAATTCCCTGTCGCAAAATGTACCGAAAAAGAAGAGCCTTCTATTAACTTGGAGGCTCTTCGTTAATGCAATTCTTACGCAGTCCGTTCATGAATCCAGCAAACTCCATTGGATTTACATCAGATCAGTTAAACGTCTGCCGGAATTCAAGAGGCGACAAACTGGTTTTCTTTTTAAAGAGCGTGCTGAACGATTGTGCATGTTCAAAGCCCAATGTATAAGCAATTTCGCTTACTGATAGATTTGTAGTCGAGAGCTTTTCCTTGGCCTTCTCAATCAAGCGCTGGTGGATATGCTGCTGTGTATTTTGCCCGGTATGCATGCGCAGCAAATCGCTTAGGTAGTTTGGAGAAAGGTTCATGAGTTCTGCCACACGTTGTACCGTTAATAGTTCGGGCTGCGTTGTCGTACTGCCATCGAAATATCCATCAACAATGCGCTCGAATTTAGCAAGCAGTTGATGATTATGGTTTTTCCGGGTGATAAACTGTCGCTCGTAAAATCGGGTGGAATAACTAAGGAGGAGCTCAATTTGGGACAGGATGATGTCCTGCGTGTATTTATCAATATGCTGGCATTCCTTATCGATCTTGTTCAATATGGTAATAAGATCCGCTTCTTCTTCGGCAGAAAGATGCAGCGCCTCATTTACCGCGTAAGAAAAGAAGTTATAACCGTTGATGTTACTTGCGAGCGGATGGCCCATCAAAAAGTCAGGATGGAAGATCAGCAGGTAACCGGAGCCGCATTCAACCGTAGTTAGATCAAGGTATTGAACCTGGTTAGGTGCAGTAAAGCTCAGCACACCCTTGTCATAGTCATAATGTTGCTGACCATAACGTATCTTACCTGTCGCTTCCCTCTTTAGCGCAATACAATAGAACCGATTCACAAAGCCTTTCCATACATCATCTTCCAGGAAGATGGCTTCGGCAAGGTTAATTACACTTACCAATGGATGGCGTGGTTCGGGCAAGGAGAGGAGCCGGTGAAATTCTGAGACTGATCTAATGGCGTTCATAATTCGAATCTTATCATTTTAAGGTGTAGCGAAGCGCTAATCAATAAGCCCCATGCTAAACTCATCGTAGGGCTTACCGGTATCGGTACCCAGGGGCACAATGCTTTCGAGTTTGGACAGGTCCGCTTCGTTCAATTCAATCTCGGTAGCCGCTATGTTTTGCTCCAGGTATTTTCTTCGTTTGGTGCCCGGAATCGGTAAGATGCCCTTGTTTATGATCCAGGCTAGTGCCAACTGCGATGCAGTTATTTGTTTCTCTTCGGCCATGGCTTCAATTGCTTTAACCAGCTCAATATTCTTGTAGAAATGAGCTTCCTGAAAGCGGGGAATTGACCTTCGGAAATCATTTTCCGGTAGGTCATCTATGGATCTGATCTGTCCAGATAAAAACCCACGTCCTAGTGGCGAATAAGCAACAAAACCTATTCCGAGTTCATTTAAGGTATTCAGTATGCCACGCTCTTCGGCTGTACGCTCAAATAAAGAATATTCACTTTGTACCGCTGTGATCGGGTGAACCGCCTGAGCCCTTTTTACTGTTTCTGAAGATACCTCTGATAGTCCTAGATACCCAACTTTCCCTTCTTTAACCAAGTCACTCATCGCCTCTACGGTCTCTTCGATGGGCGTGTTCTTATCAAGCCGGTGCATATAGTACAAATCGATATAATCGGTGTTGAGATTTTTAAGGGAACGTTCCACCGCCTTTTTCACATATTCTTTTTTCCCATTGATGGTCCAGGTGATCTTGTTGTTGTCGTCTATTTCCCAGCCGAATTTTGTAGCGATAACATATTTATCCCTATTACCCGCTATTGCCTTAGCGATCAACTGCTCGTTTTTTAAAGGCCCATATAAATCGGCAGTATCTAAAAAATTGCCGCCCAACTCAAGTGAGCGGTGGATGGTAGCGATCGCTTCCTGCTCATCTGCCGCGCCGTACGTATCTGCTTCTTCAAAACCAGTCATACCCATGCAACCCAAGCCTATAGTTGGTACAACCAGACCTTCGCTTCCCAAATTTCTTTTTTTCATTTCCATACTGTTTAAATTTAATAAGTCAAAGCTCGCTAAGAACGGATTGATCGCTGTATGCAAAGTCCGTAAAGTTGTATGCAAATCAGGGTTGGCTAAAATGCACGATGCGCTACTTGATCCTCTACCAGCAGGACCTGGTTGGCACGTTTGTAGCCTTCGAGATCGTAATTAGTAATGAATCAATAAAGGAAATTCAATTTTTGTTACATTTAAAGGTAATCCATCTGCTATGAATTTAGGTAAACTTAAGCTATTGTTCTTCATGTTGTTATACTCTTCCATCGTAAATGCGCAAACCGGGGATCCGGGAACAGCAAACCTGTTTGACCAGAACGACCTTAAACTGATCTCCAGTGATTTCAGTTTTACAGAAGGGTGTTCTCCGGACCGGCAAGGCAACGTTTTTTTTACGGATCAGCCAAATGATAAGATCTGGAAATACGGTACAGACGGAAAGCTTTCTGTATTCCTTGATAAATCCGGGCGATCTAACGGAACATATTTCGATCAGGAAGGTAATCTGGTAGCCTGTGCTGATGAAAACGGTGAGCTATGGGCCATAAAGCCTGATAGAAAAGTAACTGTAATATTGAAAGATTTTCAGGGCAAACAATTTAATGGTCCCAATGATCTTTGGATCAATGACAAGGGGGATATCTATTTCACAGATCCTTACTATAAACGAGATTATTGGACAAGAACAGGACGAGATTTGAGCAGTAATGATGTTTACTATCTTCCAAAAGGGACGAAACAGCCGATACGTGTGATCAGCGACTTGAACACCCCAAACGGTATTGTTGGAACTCCCGATGGAAAACACTTGTATGTCGCTGACATTGGAGCAGGTAAAACGTACAGATATTCCATTGGAGTCAATGGTGAGCTAGGAGGGAAGCAGCTGCTGATGGAGTATGGTTCAGATGGTATGACCTTGGACGAGAAGGGAAACATCTACTTGACAACAGGAAATGGCGTTCTGATTTTCAACGCTGAAGGACAAATGATTGGCCAAATCAAAGTGCCTCATGAACCTAGTAACATTTGTTTTTCAGGAAGAGATAAGAATGTTCTATTTATTACGGCGCGTAAAGCAATTTACACCCTACCAATGAAGGTAAAGGGAATAGAGTAAACAAATTTGATATTAACAGCTATGAACGATAGTCAAGCTACCCATTACGATCAGTTTTTCGGCCTGTTATTCTTTGAACCCTATGCATTGGAGGTTCTAAAGCGAAATAATTCTATGCAGCTCTAACAATATGGCCGTTCGTAAGGAACATTGCTGTCCGTTATATACCATTTGCAACGAATCCTTATGTCAATAAGAAACCGGAAATTTTCAAAACCAAACCGAGGCTTTCCTATGAGCACCAAGGGAATTTGGTAGATGCAACTAGTGTAGGGCTGTTGTATACATGAATGCAGCTGATCTAGATTATGGGGATTACCCAGATGCTATTTAAAAGCTCGCATTGATGTTATTTTCAGGTATCAGTCTGCATAATTTCCTGAACCTTTGCTTTATAGAATTCCATCTTTTTATCCGATGGATTGATATGTAGCGCAACATTTATTTTACCCAGCAAGTGGAGAAGATAATTATCACGTTTGTTTTTTGTTTTGCGCAGGTGGTCTTTCAATCCGAATCTGCTTAGGAAATGTACCTCGTTCCTAATTAAATTCCTTTCAAATTTAGGGATTTGTGCCTTCTCGTTAACTACGATACCAGTTACCATTTGCCGTTGACTGGATTTTCTGAGTTTGGTCTTATCTGAATTCAGATTAAGGCCAAGCTTGTCCAATTCTCCTTCGACGAGATCCCGCATTTTCAAGGTTTTAACCTCGCCGGAAAATGTAATGTCATCCGCATAGCGGGTATATCGGATATTATTGTCCACGCAATAGTCAGATATCCTACTGTCAAATTCTCTCAAAACCAGGTTTGATAGGTATGGACTAGTAGGTGCGCCTTGGGGCAGGCATCCATTGAACGTAGTCAGCTTGGCAAGCAAGTTGGACATCACCTCGGAATATCCCAATTCGTTGAAAATTTTTTCAATATCCTCAAACTGCACTGAATCAAAAAATGTGGCGATGTCAAAAGTCAGTACTCCTTCCTTGCTACGGTGGTGTTTTACATTTTCCTTCAGTGAACGGTGCTTGACATAAGCTTTTGCAAATTTGCTGACAGGAACTTCTGACAATATGTTCTCCAGTATCCAGGTCTGGATTTCTTTAAGGCTAGGTAGTGGCTCCACCAGTGTCCGAAGCTTTCCATTACTTTTTTTAATTGTAAAAGAGCGGTAGTAAAATTTGGTNNGTATTGAAGATTACCGGCAAACCTTTTTCTAAGATGGGTTTCGCATAGTTTAAACAGGCTACAATGTTGTCTTCAGAAAAGCCTGATTTCAACGCTTTGGACCTAAATTTCTTTTCGTATTGAGCGAAGTTCATTTGATTTTTTTATGGAGCCTAAAACTTGTTTTAGGCTCCTTTAAACAATGGATTAAACATGAAGCAAAATGTCGGGGGGGACCCTCTGGGGAGGAGACTTTTGGTTTATGTTTAATCCACAAGCTTGAAAGCCTGTTCGCTTACAAGGGGGATGACAACATCCACCCGCCCCGGAAAACCGAGGAAACTATTTTAAGAATGACAAAGCATCCTGTGCAGGTAAAAATACTTCATTTCTGTCTATTTTCCTAATCTTATTTTTCCTGTCCAGCTCAATCCATTTGGACTTATCCCGCTCTTTAATTATGCCGATATTGCTTTCCAAAAAATCCTTACCTTGGTTAGTGAGGGTTATGATATCGTCTGAATTTGTCAACAAGCCTTGGTCAATGCTGGTCTCCACCATCTCTCCGATTTCGCGAAACGATATATTGTGGTGCCGAAGCAATTTTATGTCTCCATCTTCATGAATGACGCGCAGGAGTAGTACTTTATTTTTTGTTGTCATTAGCTGAAGTTTTCTATCCTTAAAAATGGTGCCCGTAAAGTCTTCCCATGGCGCTTAATATTTTTCCAGAATACCGGAAAGGTATTGTTTGGCGTGCGCTTTAGGGTAATGATCCCCTCGGATTCCTCCCAACCTAAACTAAATTTCTTAGAGCCGGGAATAGAATCTTCTATCACTTTCATAATCGCGATCTTTTTTGCTGCGAGATCAGGTTGATCATACCCGGTTATTCCTTTTGGAAGGATATTAGCGCAATATACTTTATGGCCTGCATCCATTAGCTTATGAGAGGTTTCCAGCTGACATCCGATTGCAACGATGGCCATCTGTACAATACTAATCTTCTCATTCTTAAATATTCGCCCCATGCAGGTGTTTACCGTTTTCCCACCGCCAATATAATCATCTACCAGAAAAAGCAATTCACCTTCCTTCAATTCAAAGGGTGACTGAAGTTCCTCAAAGCCATTAACTACCTTGAACTGTTTCCCTAAGTACCGAGAAAGTTTGAAGCTCATGGACTTAAAGTCGTACAGCAAACTGACAGCACTTTTGATTTTTTCGGCATCTGATGGCTTGGATATCGGAAACAGGTATATTTTGCTTATGCCTGTGAGTGCTTCTGGTGGCACCTGGTTAAAAGCGTTGGCAATGTTTTCGACATATTCTCCCGCTGGAATCCAAAGGTAACGTTCCGTAAGTTCAAGAACCAGTAGCCTTTCTTCCGGGCTCAGGACTTCGAGCAATTCACAGAAATTGTTGAAGGCAAACTCTTCAAAGTCCTTATCGAACCATCTCTTATCCTTGAAAATCTTAGTCAGTTTAGTTATTGAAGGAACAACTTCCATTTGGTTAATTTGAATTGAAAATTTGTTAAATATAATATTTTCATATAGTCAATGAAGCCTGATTTCAATAGTAAAAGTCATAGATGATGAATTTAGACAGGAGGAAAGATTTAAAACTTACTTCTAATGGTGATACTCATGCGTGTTTAGGAAGTGTAGCTTTTTTTAGACCGAAAAATAGATTAATAATCGACAAATTCACCAAACAGAATAAACCATATAAACCGATGCTCCAGGACGATACCCCAGATGCCGCAGAATCGAGTGCGGGCGATGATTTCCACATACTTTGGTCCATTCAAAAGTGCCTGAAGCTGATTAACTTTGAGCAGAATGCCTTAAAGGCAATTTCGGTAGAGAACCTCTCTACCCCCGATAGCTCCTATCTAGACACCGGGGGAGGAATGAACCTGGGTGTAGACCTGACCGAATATTATGGCGGTTCAGGTATCCTGGATTCNNGTTCCAGCAAGGTTGTCGTCTCCCAACTCAAATACAGTACGCGAACACCGGACAAGGACTGGACCGCATCTAGGATATGTACCAGCAGCAAAGGCGGAACAGAGGGCTCGATTATCGACAGATTAGCCCTATTTTACAGGAAACTATCTGACCAGGTAGACAGATCTTTGGTGCTGGACAAGCTTACTATAAAATTGGTCAGCAACCGCCCTGCAGCTAAAAAACTTCTGGGAGTTGTAGAAACCTGTAAATCGCTCATCAACCAGCGATCTCCAAAAAGTATTGATATTAACGACCTTAATGCCAAGCTTAGCCAGGCGCAGCAAAAGGATCTTTCCAGGCTTTTTAATGCCTCTAAGCTTTCGGAAAATCAGTTTATAGATTTTATTGCTGTCCTTGATTTTTCC
>DDAD01000154.1:319-9411 GCA_002333205.1 Pedobacter sp. UBA2067 | reverse complement strand
CTGGTGATGACAACCTTAATAGATGATAAGCCGGGTATTACCGTGATGCTTTCGGAGAACCTTATCGAGGAACGTGGCTTGAATGCCGCCGCCATTATACGTGATCTCGCTAAGGAGATCCAGGGTGGTGGGGGTGGCCAGCCGTTTTATGCTACCGCAGGTGGTAAAAATAAAGCTGGACTTCCAGAAGTATTGAAAAAAGCAGAATTCATCGTGAATAACCTTCCATAGGGTTCTATACGCCCGGAGCACAATGATGCTGTGCTTGGGGCATGACCATATTTAAATAAGAAAGGCACCTCAGGGGTGCCTTTCTTATTTAATGTCTTCCACGGTGGCCGTGATCTCTATCATGTTTATGTTTATTGATTTTCTTATGGTGGTGTTTAGGCTGCGGATAGTCGCGGTACACCACGCGCTGTCTGCTCACACGTGCCGGGGCATAGCTTGCGTATCCATATTGTGACCTGTAGTTGTGATGGCGAAGGTAGGGACGCGGTGAATTAATGACCACTTTGCGGCCTCGGTGTAGATCATATCCACGGTGTCTAGCCGGAAGGCGCTTTGTTTTAACCCACTTCTTGCCGCTGTAGTAAATGAACGTGCGGGAAGGCACATAGTAGTAAGTTTCAACCTCTGGAAGATAGTAATAATCCACATGATCGTAGCCTGCAGGCCCCCATGCCGGTTGTGCACCAATGTTTACGTTAACACTAACCTGTGCCTTTGCAGGGCTGGTGAACAAGGCCGCTAGGCCAAGTGTCGCCATCAACAATAGTTTTTTCATAATGTTTCATTTTGTGTGTAAAAATTAAAATTCAAAGTTTGTGCCACGATCTACAAGGCTGTTAAACTAAACGTTTAACATATTTGGTTATCTTTGCTTTAGAAATGAATACAGATCAAACGCAATTTGAATTAGTATCAGGGCTGGAAATACATGTCCAGCTTAATACTGAAAGTAAAATCTTTTCATCCGATAGTGCATCCTTTGGCGCGGAGGCTAACGCACATATTTCACCAGTAACCATCGGTATGCCTGGCGCACTTCCAAAGCTCAACAAGGAAGTCATAGAGAAAGCCATGCGAATCGGACTGGCAATAAATTGCAGCATCAATCAGCTGAATTACTTCGACCGAAAAAACTATTTCTACGCGGACTTGCCCAAGGGCTACCAAATTACCCAGGATAATAAACCGGTTTGTGTAGATGGGTATATTGACCTGACACTTTCAGATGGTACTGAAAAGCGCGTTGGGATAAATCGTATTCACCTGGAGGAAGATGCAGGAAAGAGCATGCACGATCAGGATGATGCATATAGTTTCATTGACCTTAACCGTGCAGGTGTACCTTTAATAGAAATTGTAACCGAGCCAGACATTCGTTCTGCGGAAGAAGCTTCAGCGCTGCTCACCGAAATCAGAAAGCTGGTTAGGCACCTAAACGTTAGTGATGGGAATATGGAAGAAGGTAGTCTACGCTGCGACGCAAATATCTCGATACGCGAGATCGGTGCAACAACATTCGGCACCCGCTGCGAAGTGAAAAACCTGAACTCCATCCGGAATGTCCGTCGGGCAATAGATTTCGAGTTCGCTCGCCAGATTGAGGTGGTATCTGCCGGAGGCGAAATTATCCAAAGTACTCTAAACTTTGATGCCGATGCTGGCACAACATCCCCGATGCGCAGTAAAGAAGAGGCTAACGATTATCGATATTTCCCAGACCCTGATCTTCCGCCTGTAGTTATCTCTGACGACTGGCTTGCTGATGTTAAAGCCCGAATGCCACAACTGCCAAGGCAGATTATGCAAACATTGATGTCAGACTATAACATCAATCGTGCTGATGCAACGTTGCTTGCTGAAGATGCTAATCTGCTGGCATTTTATAACAAAGCAGCAGAAACCACTAAGAACAAGAAAAGTCTTGTGAATTGGCTAACTGGACCAATCAGAGCGTTATTGGCAGAGCAGCAATGTACAATAGTTGGCTTCAACCTAGGCCCGGCACAGCTTGCGCAGGTAATCAACCTGGTAGACGATAAGAAAGTCACCCAACAAATTGCACTTCAGCAGCTGATTCCAAGTATTAAAGATCAGCAACAGGACGTTGAAGTAGTTGCTACAACTATGAACCTACTGATTACTGAAGATAGCAATGAACTGGAGGACTTTGTAGATCAGGTACTCGCGAAACTACAGCCGCAGGTGCAGGCCTATAAAAAAGGCAAAAAAGGCGTCTTGGGTCTATTCGTTGGCGAGGTAATGAAACTTGCCAAAGGAAAAGCCGATCCGCAAAAAGTAAACTCAATTATCCTCGAAAAATTAAAATAGAAATGAAGAAACTAATCTGGTTGTTCCTATTATGCATGGCCGTTTTAGCCGCCTGCAAAAGCAATGATAATTTTACCATTGAAGGTAAGTTTGAGCATGCAGCACCACAAGGCAAAATATACCTGTTTGCAATGGTCAATAGCAATGCTGTTCCTGTTGATTCAACAGTTTTGAGTGACAAGGGTGAATTTAAGTTCACCAGATCCACCAAGTCTGTAGACTTCTTCAAAATTGGTGCTAACCAAAACGAGTACGTCGTGATTGCACAGAACGGCGATCAAATCAAACTTACCGCAGACCTTAATGATCCGACGATGGCGTACCAGCTTTCTGGTGCAGCAGAGGCGGACAAACTTCAGGAGCTGAATACCTACAAGAATAAATACAATGCTAAAATGGCGGCCATTCAGGCTAACTTTGACCAGCAGGTAAGTGCCAATCCAGGTAAGCGCGAGATGATCGCAGAACAGCTGCGTCCCGAACTCATCAAGGTTTCTGACGAGATGATCAACTTCATTCTGANNTGTTCAAGTAGGGCAGGATGCACCGGCATTCACTATGGAATCTATGGACGGGAAACCGATCAGCCTTGCAGATTTCAAAGGTAAATACGTGCTGCTAGACTTCTGGGCGTCGTGGTGCATGCCTTGCCGAAACGAAAACCCAAACATTGTAAAAGCCTACAACACGTATAAAGACAAGAACTTCACTATCCTGGGCATCTCATTAGACAAAGATCCAAAAGCATGGGCACAAGCGATCGCTGCAGACAAACTTACCTGGTCACATGCAAGTGAGTTAAAGGATTTCGAAGGTCCCACGGTAAGATTGTACCAGATTGAAGCTATTCCAAGCTCATTCTTAATCGACCCAACCGGGAAGATCGTTGCTAAGAACTTGAGAGGTGAGGAGTTAGCAGCGTTTCTGGAAAAAACACTTTAACCATAATCGGCTATGTTAGCTTAAAATTAGCGCTTAACAATTTGTTAACCTGCAATTAACCTGCTGAAACATTACTTTGCCTAATTTCGTCACAAATAGTTTAAGGATATGAGTGCTACAAACCAGAAAATTTTAATCGTTGATGATGAACCCGATATTTTAGAGCTTGTTGAATACAACCTGAAGAAGGAAGGATATACCGTTTTTACAGCCAGCAATGGGCAGGAAGGTATTACCCTGGCTAAGAAAGTTCATCCCGATCTTATTGTACTCGATATCATGATGCCGAAGATGGATGGGATAGAAGCTTGTCGGTTGATGCGCGCAATTCCCGAGTTTAAGAATACATTTATGGTGTTCCTAACCGCCAGGAGTGAGGAATATTCCGAGATCGCCGGATTTAACGTGGGAGCAGACGATTACATCGCAAAGCCAATAAAGCCACGTGCGCTGGTTAGCAGGATCAATGCCATACTGAGACGTAATAACAGCACAGAGGAACTATCTGACAACAAGATCGAAATCGGTGATCTGGTGATCGACCGCGAAGCATACCTGGTTTACCAGTCAGGCGATAAAGTTGTACTTGCCAAGAAGGAGTTTGAGTTACTTTACCTGTTGGCTTCAAAGCCGGGCAAAGTATATACCCGGGAGTCTATCCTTAAGAACATTTGGGAAGACTCCGTTGTGGTGACAAATCGCACAATAGATGTCCATATTCGAAAATTACGCGAGAAACTGGGCGAACATTATGTATCTACCGTAAAAGGGGTGGGTTATAAATTCGAACTTTCTTAGTACTTTTGTGCTTTAGAAAATTAGAATTTGAAATATCCTTCCTTTAAAGACCTGATCCTGTTCGAAAATGACGACTTTATTGTTGTCAACAAGCCACCATTTGTAGCCTCTTTAGATGAGCGTGGTGGTTCGGGAGAGGTTAATATACTAAGACTAGCAAAACAATACAGTTCGGATGCGCAGGTTTGCCACCGTCTGGATAAAGAAACATCAGGTGCAATAATCATTGCCAAACATCCTGAAGCCTACCGCTCTGTAGCCATTCAGTTTGAAAAAAGAAGAATTCAGAAATTCTATCATGCTATAGTAGACGGACAGTTTGTCTTTGACAATCTGTTCGTTGATCTTCCTATTCTAAACGATGGCAACAAGAACGTGACCATCGACCGGAAAGAAGGGAAGCGTGCAGAGACTTATTTCAACTCCATCACACAATACCGTCACTATACGCTTGTTGAATGCAAGCCAATTACAGGACGTATGCACCAAATCCGTATCCACCTGGCTACGCAACGTGCAGCCATTGTAGGCGATATCATGTACCGAGGTAAACCCGTGTTCCTTTCAAGCATCAAAAAAGGCTATAGACTTTCAAAAGATGAAGAGGAACAGCCCATCATGAAGCGTTTCGCGCTACACGCAAGACAAATTATCTTCAAAGGCCTCGATGATCAGGAGATTAACATTGAGGCACCATATCCGAAGGATTTTGCAACATTAATCAAACTGTTGGACAAATTTGACAAATAGGCGCGGCATGCAGGTGAAGTTTATAAACTATATTGATCAGGTTAACCAGTTTAGGCGGACGAAAATATCGAATAGAAACTTCCTCATCATCTGCGNNGGACTTGCTGCCTCTGTATTAAAAGGACTTACCCACTACATTGAACATTTCCTCCAATCGGAGTTTCAATGGAAGTATAAGTACTTTCTGTACTTCCTGTTTCCCATGATCGGTATATTCCTTTCTGTGCTTTATGTACGCAAGTTCATCAGAAAGGGGAAATTTGAGACCGGGTTAACCCCCATATTATACGGGATCTCACGAAAGTCAAGCAACCTCGAAAGTCACAACATCTATTCCCAGGTCATTACTTCAGCCATCACGGTTGGGTTTGGTGGCTCTGTCGGTTTAGAGTCGCCCATTGTAAGCAGTGGTTCGGCAATAGGTTCAACGCTAGGGCGTATTTTAGGTCTTTCCTACCGCGAAATCACCATGTTGCTAGCCTGCGGTGCTGCTGCCGGGATTGCAGGTGCTTTCAATAGACCTATCGCCGGTATGGTGTTCGCGATTGAAATCCTGTTGCCAGAGTTCACGATTCCTGCATTTATACCTTTACTGCTTGCTTCAGCAACTGCAGCTGTGGTTGCCAGACTGTTCTACACCGAACAGCTGTTTTACTTGCTAACGGAAGGTTGGGAAACCAACGCGTTATTTTGGTATGTGGTTTTAGCGGTACTGATCGGCTTGTTTTCCATCTTCTTTGCCCGCGCGAACTTTGCCATTAAACATTTCTTTGCCGATGTACAGCATCCATACAAGAAAGTAGTAGTGGGTGGTTTAATGCTAGGCGGGATGGTATTTCTAATCCCTGCATTATATGGGGAAGGCTACATCACGATCAAGGAACTGCTCAGGGGGAACTACAGTTCCATGCTCAGCAACAGTATATTCTCCGATTATAGCCATGTGCCACTTTTCATCATTCTNNNNTTTCTCTGTACTTACTGTATTTACAAAATCGGTTGCCACGCTAGTCACGCTAAGTGCGGGAGGGAATGGAGGTACTTTCGCTCCAAGTCTGGTCATGGGTGGACTTATGGGTTTCACACTGGCATATACCATCAATACACTTGGCTTTGCACAGGTTAGTGTACCTAACTTTATTGTTGCGGGTATGGCGGCCGCATTAAGCGGGATCATGCACGCGCCATTAACGGGCATCTTTCTAATTGCCGAGATCACTGGAGGCTACCAGCTAATGGTGCCACTTATGATTACGTCAGCAATATCCTATTTTATCAATCGTAGTAAATTCAAATACTCAATCTATACCAAACCGCTCGCAGAGTCTGGTGCACTGCTTTCTTTGGAAGATAAGGATACCACTGTTCTAAACATGATGAAANNTGGAAAAGAAAGATTATTTGATTCTGGATTGTAATGACCTAATCAGCGCCCGCATGAACGATATTCTGCAGTCTAAGCGGAACCTTTTTCCAGTAGTCGATGAAAAGCAGCAGTTTAAAGGCCTGATCTATGTAGAGGATGTACTTAGGAAGTCGATCAACAACCCGGAGAGCGCACAACTTACAGCAAACGACCTTATGGCGCCTGCACCGAAGGTTTTGTTGCTAACAGACTCCATGCAGGTGGTACTGGAGAAGATGGAGCAGGAAAATGTATGGCTTTTGCCAGTTCTTAATGAACAAGGACAGTTCCTTGGCTTTGTGTCTAAAACCGCCATCTTTAACAAATACAGGGCAATGCTTAGAAGGCAGGCAGATTATATGGAATCCTGATCAGGAACCATTAAACTTCAATAAATGGAAAAGCGCCGGATTACTCCGTAACGCGCTTTAATCCAAATTTCTCTATTTTACTGTATAAATGACTTCGCTGGATATCAATATCATCAGCCGTCTTAGATACATTCCAGTTGTTTTTTTCCAACTTGAACTTAATATATTCTTTTTCAGCATGATCTTTATACTCCTGGAAGTTACTGAATTGGTCGAAGTTCGTTAAGGTCGATTTTTTTGCCTGAACATTGCCAACATTACTGTTGCCAATATTGGTACCACCACCTGGGTTAGCAAACGCAATAACGTCTTGCTCAGTAATAACCTTATCACTTAAAATGATCAGACGTTCAATCATGTTGTGCAGCTCACGAACATTACCAGTCCAAGGTAAAGCCTGCAGTGCAGCCATTGCATCATCGCTAACGGTTTTTACTGGCATACCATAGCCTTTACAAATATCATCCAGGAAGCTTAACGCAATTTCAGGTATGTCCTCCGTACGTTCCGTCAAATGCGGAACATGTATATTGATCACGTTCAAGCGGTGGTATAAGTCCATACGGAAATTACCAGCCTCAATTTCTTTAAGTAAATCCTTATTTGTTGCGGCAAGTACACGAACGTTTACTTCAAGCTCTTTCTCGCCACCAACACGGGTAATTTTATGTTCCTGTAACGCACGCAGCACTTTTGCCTGAGCAGAAAGGCTCATATCGCCGATCTCATCCAGAAAAAGCGTTCCGCCGTTGGCTAGTTCGAATTTACCAATGCGTTGTTTCACAGCCGAGGTAAAAGAACCTTTCTCGTGCCCGAAGAGTTCTGATTCGATAAGCTCTGAGGGAATTGCCGCGCAGTTCACTTCAATAAGCGGACTATCGGCACGGTTAGATTTTTCATGCAGCCAACGCGCTACGAGCTCCTTACCGCTACCATTCGCACCTGTAATCAATACGCGAGCCTCAGTAGGAGCAACACGTTCAATCGTTTCCTTGATCTTCTGTATGCTTTCAGAGTTCCCCAGAATATCTCTGGTTTTGCTGACACGTCTTTTAAGAACTTTAGTTTCTGTAACCAGGCTACCCCTGTCTAGCGCATTGCGGACAGTGATCAGTAAACGATTTAAATCAGGTGGTTTCGAGATGAAGTCGAAGGCGCCTTTTTTACTGGCTTCAATAGCAGTTTCAACGGTACCATGGCCTGAGATCATGATGAAGGGAAGGTCAGGGCTGATAGCAAGTGCTTGTTCCAAAACCTCCATACCATCCATACGGTTCATCTTGATATCGCAGAGTACCAGATCGTATTTTTTCTTTTTGATTAAATCCAATCCATCGGCACCATTATCGATATCATCAACTTCGTAATTTTCATACTCCAAGATCTCACGCAAAGTGCTTCTTATCGCACGCTCATCATCTATTATTAATAATTTCGCCATATGGGGGTTGAAATTGATCTATTTTAAGGACACGAATATATTACTTTTATCTTTATGCGTGAGTCACAAAAAGATAAAAAGCTGAGATAAAATAAAAAATGCAAGCCTGTAAGCCGGGTTCTGTTCCGGATAACCGGTTCCTACCATTAATCTAGGATAAATGTTGCCATTTACCTCAAACGACCTACCCACTAACATCGGACGAGCAGCCCTACATGCGTTAGCCTATTTGGTCTTTCAACTCCCGGGGTTTACCACAATTACGGTCGCCCGCAACTGTCGTNNCTGTCGTGAGCTCTTACCTCACGTTTTCAACCTTACCTGTGCCTAAGCCATCGGCGGTATGTTTTCTGCGGCACTTTCCATAGCTCTGACCGAAGGCCCGAACCTCTTCCCGTTAGGAAGCGAGATGCTCTGCGTTGCCCGGACTTTCCTCTTCGAACTTAATCGCAGCGATAGGACGGCTTGCATTTCCTGCAAACATACGAAAATTAATTATTTACAGTTCTGGAGGTCCCTGGCAGCATCTGCTGTGCTGTACATGCCTTGCTTATTGCCATAGGCATTCGTGATAAACACAATCAGTTGTGCTAAATCGATATTGGTAAACTCCTCATGAGCAGGCATCTTGTCCTCAAATGATCGTCCATCCACGACAATCTTACCTTCCATGCCGTTTTTGATATAGCAAGCGAGTTTGTTGCGGTTCTGCTTTAGGTAAGTGGTATCCGTTAAAGGGGGGATCAAATCCGCTAAACCTTCACCTTTTTCCCCATGGCAGTTCTGGCAGTGTTGTACATAAAGATCCCGACCATTGGTATAGTACATATCCTGTTCCAGGCTACCACCAGCTTCCCGATGACACGAGTAGCAAATGCTGAGCAGGGAGCAGAGCAAGATCGCAAAGATAACGTGGCGGCGTTTCATTAATTTTTGTATTCAGCAAGCAATACTGGAATGTCTTTGGCCATTTGTTCAACCTGTTTGGCATCTGTGCCGTCGTAAGCACCACGGATCCTACGATCCTTATCTACCAATACCAACC
>DDAD01000154.1:0-280 GCA_002333205.1 Pedobacter sp. UBA2067 | reverse complement strand
CCTTAGATCCATAAGCAAACTGCCATTTCTTATCGTCCACACCAAGTTTAGAAGCATAACGTTTCAGCACGCTCGGCTTGTCGTATTTGAAATCAATGGTATGTGAAAGGAAAGCTACCTCCGGATTGGACTTGTATTCCTCATATACCTTTTTCATGTTACGATGCATGATCGGGCAGATGCTTGGGCAGGACGTGAAAAAGAAATCCGCCACATAGATCTTATCCTTAAAGGTATCGTTGTTGATGAAGGTGCTATCCTGATTAAGGAAAGAGAAGTT
>DDAD01000003.1 GCA_002333205.1 Pedobacter sp. UBA2067 | reverse complement strand
TATAATATCGGCAGGATCATGCGCCGGGCACAATTTAAATGTGCTGAAAGCTTCCTCTACCGCCTTATTAGCTTCGGGACCATGCCCTAGACCGTCCATTAACATCAGCTTAAAATAACGCTCGGAAAACTTGTAGGTAAATCCGTCACCACTGACCTTCTCGGGAGGTTTTGGCACCACAATGCCGCGAACCACAATACGCCGGTTTTCGGTACGTGCATCCGTCTTATATACCCTTGACACCAGGATTGTTCCCCAACCCTTTAGTGAATAGATGCTAAAGAAGTCAGACAGTCTCTTGATACTCCCAAGTCCATGTCCCAGTGTGCTGCCTGTTGATATCCCATCGCCCATCATGTGTGGCAAGTCGTTAAAACCTGGTCCACTATCAATAGCGATGATTTCCAGATACTGGTCGTTGCCCAGGCCCTGAACCGCACAAAGTACCTCTCCGCCGTTGGTATACTTATCCAGATTGGAAGTGATTTCCGCAACAATTAAGTCAAGGTGTGCAACCTTAATTTCAGGGAAGTCAGCGGTAACAGCTTGTTTATGAATTCCCTTTCGTAGCAGCGCATAGTAGCTGCGATCGGAAGCCTCATACCGTGTATAGTTTTTATTAACCATTACACCATTTTATGATAGACACCTTTGTACCTACACCAACTGTCGACTCTATTTCAAATTCATTCACTAGCCGTTTGGTTCCGGGAAGCCCTAAACCAAGACTTTTCCCTGTAGAGTAGCCGTCTTTCATCGCAAGTGCAATGTCCTGGATACCTGGTCCTTTGTCGATGAATACCAGACGTACGCCAAATTGATTCCTTTTGGAAACGCCTTCAATCAGCACTTGTCCTCCACGGCCGTACTTTAACATATTACGCACCAGTTCACTTGCCGCAGTGATGAGTTTGGTTTGGTTAACCAAGCCCATTTTCAACTTCACAGCACATTCCTTAACACGGTTCCGAAAAGGCACAACATCCTGATCCTGTTGGATCAACATAGATTGTTTAGTAATCACGCTGATCATCTGGCTCATACTCATCCTCATCTTCGTTTGATGAATAGTCACTTAGATTTACTTTCGACCTCAGCAATTCCATTCCACGCTCAACGTTCAATGCGGTATGAACACCCGTTAGCGGCAAACCAAGCTCGATAAGCGTAATGGCCACAGCCGGCTGCATGCCGACTACTACCGTTTCTGCATCCAGAATCTTCGACATGCTTGCGATGTTTCCAATGATACGACCCATAAATGAGTCTACAATGGAAACAACAGAAATGTCGATCAGCACACCCTTAGCATTAGTGTCACTGATCGTTTTAATAAGATCGGCCTCCAGATTCAACGCCAGACGGTCATAAAGATCCACTTGAATGGTGACCAATAAAAATGGCCCCATTCTTAAAATTGGAATTTTTTCCATACGGTATTATCGGTTTGCCGGAATTTGCATTTTTTTTACTTCCAACTTCAATGACTGAAAGGAGAACCTTAAAGCATGTGCAAGTGAAGCTTTGGTGATGATATTTGACAAATCAATACCAAGGTGAACAATCGTTTGCGCGATCTCTGGACGGATACCATAATTACACACTCCGCACCCATCAGACGTGTTGCCGCAACAGTCTTCATCAAGTGTTGTGCAACAAGTGAATCTACTGCAGGAACACCTGAAATATCCAAGATAGCAATACTGCTTCCCGTTTCAACAATGGCTTCCAACAAATTTTCCATAACAACCTGTGTTCTGGCACTATCCAATGTTCCGATGATCGGCAGGGCAAGGATACCTTCCCAGACACGAATTACAGGTGTAGAAATCTCGGAGATCTCGTCTGTTTGTCTGATGATCACTTCTTCACGCCCGCGAATAAAGGTCTCAAAAGTCACAATATTGAAATCATCGAAAAGGCTGTGCAACTGTTTGCATGCTGCATACAATTCTGCTGGTGCAGCAATCATTTCAGACTCCAGCGTATCCATGATAGCGTTTTTCATGCCATTCACGAAAACACCTGTTTCTTTAGGACTGAAGCCAAGCTTTGCACGACTGATGGAAAGATCTGATAAAGCTTCAACAACTTCGTCGAATTCTGGCGCATCGCCATTACCGGCATTGTCCTCATTTAAGTTTTTCAGGAAAGCCGACAACAATTCGTCAGCTTGCTCCCTAATCTCTTGATTACTAATCAAATCATCATTATAAGTCAGGATAGCTGACTGGCTATCAATCCACTTTTCTAGTATAACACCGTGAGATTTTCTTAGGATCTCAATGAAACTTGCTCCCATTTAATTTATTTAATGCGCAAAGATAACATTATGATCAACTTATCGGGTTAGGTAATTATACTAGATTTGCCTGCATCCACTTCACGCTCGATGCTGGATCCTCAATGGTCTTGGCTCCATCCTGCTCAATAAAAGTATGTTGCACTCCAGAAAGCGCTGATTGCTCAAAGATTCTTTTAAAATCTACTTTTCCCTGTCCTACCGGGCAAGGTCTTCCGCTCGAACGATCAATATCTTTTACATGCCATAATGGAAATCTGCCAGGGTATTGTTTAAACATCTCCACGGGGTCCATACCTGCTTCGGTAGCCCAGGCAAGATCCACTTCCATAAACACCTGATCTTTATTCGTTTGACCTAAGACATAGTCGTATGCACTAACCCCATCGATTTTCGTAAACTCCGATTGGTGATTATGATAGGCAAATTTCATCTGCTGTGCAGCCGACAACTCCCCAGCCTTCGCAAAGATCTCTGTTGTGCGCTTAATCTCATCCATATTCGACTCTGCCGAGCTGGAGCAAATTACCCAGGAACAACCACCTGCCGCAGAATCGTCTACAATCTGCTGCAGATCGTCGCGAAGATTTATGCGGCGGTTCGTAGTTGACGTATTTGCAGCCTGACGTGGTAAACCCTGATAGTGGTTGCCGATCCACTTCAAGCCATGATCGTTCACCATTTTCGCGAATTCTTTGGGTTTGTGTCCGTAATATAGGCCCTCGGGTGTACCGGTAGCCGTTTCAAGTTCTTTTACACCGATCGCGGCAATCTGCTTCAACACATCTGCGGTGTTCGCATCCTTGGCATTAAAGAGAAAGTTCAGGGTATAGGTTTGCAGACCTATTTGTGGATACTTTGATTTTGCGGCTGAAAGAATACGGCTTGAACAACCGAATGAAGAAAGCAGGCCCATGCCCGCCAATGTTCCGCTGGCTTTTAAAAATGATCTTCTGTTAAACATACAGGTTTAATTTGGTTTAGGTATATGGCCTTTCGGCTAAGCACAATTTAGTAAATAATCAATAAACCTTTATGCAACAAAGCTGTTCAAGTTTGGCTAATGCTTCGTACCAGCTTCGGGATTAAGCAGGCCTCCACAAGGCCTTCACCCGCCCTTGACAAGGCATTGACTTGGCTAGGAGCCTGATCAACGCCTACTGAAGGCCTGGTAGACTACGACTCAACATGCAAGCTGACCGGATTTAAAGAAACCTTTGCTGCAGCTCCGGTGCAGGAATCATACAACTATCTTGTTTTCCCCAGATGCGATAACGATTTCTTGCGACCAGGTTATAGATAGCGTCGCGAACAAATGCAGGCACAATGATAAAGATGTACAACAATCGCCAGGCACCATCGAGTCGTTTGGCGATACGCAACGCAGCCGTAGATCTGGTGTAGAGCTTACCATCTTCGAGCAGCAGGATGCTGTTTGAGGCAGCTGCATCAATAGGATGATCTGCAAGCAACTGGTTTGCTGCAGGACTTTGAAGCGCCGCCAGTTTAAACACAGCCGCCTTGTCATGTTTCAGAATAAATTGAACTGCCGCATTGCAGAGGTTACAAATGCCGTCGAAAAATATAACCGGATGTGCCATACGCAAATGTACTAAATGACCGATATTTGGGCAGCGCGCTTTGTGCTTCATCCAATTTTTTTATATTTGCGCAACCCTAAGTCCATGCAAAAAAGAACACTGCTAGACGGCCCTAAGTTTCAGATCACAATCAAAAGGTTGTGTCATCAGCTTATTGAGAACCATACCGACTTTTCAAACACTGTATTAATTGGCATTCAACCCCGCGGTAGTTATTTCGCTGACCGGGTACAACAGGAGCTTTCGGCCATTCTGCCGCACAGTAAGATCCTTAAAGGAAATCTGGACATTACCTTTTTCAGAGATGACTTTAGAAGGAAAGATGGTCTGGTAAACGCAAGTTCAAATTCCATCAACTTCATCATCGAAGGTAAGAATGTGGTGCTGATCGATGACGTGCTCTGGACCGGACGTACCATCCGGGCGGCCCTTGATGCTTTGCTTGCTTTTGGAAGGCCGGCGAAAGTGGAACTTATGGTCCTTATCGACCGCAGGTTCTCGAGGCATGTACCCGTAGAAGCTGATTATACTGGTCAACAGGTAGATAGCGTAGATTCTCAGCTTGTAAGGGTAACCTGGAAAGAGACAGACGGAGAGGACAAAGTAATTTTATTATCAGACAGAAACAAATAAGAAATGGCAGCAGACAGACTATCAACCCGGCATCTTTTAGGCATTAAAGATATTAACCGGAATGATATTGAACTCANNATTTTTGAAACTGCAGATAATTTCAAAGGGGTGATTAATCGTCCCATCAAAAAAGTTCCCTCGCTTCGTGATATTACCATTGCCAACATCTTTTTTGAAAACTCTACCCGTACCAAACTTTCCTTCGAACTTGCCGAAAAAAGACTTTCTGCTGATGTCTTGAACTTTGCGGCTTCTTCCTCATCTGTAAGTAAGGGCGAAACGCTGATCGATACCGTAAATAACATACTGGCCATGAAAGTGGATATGGTGGTGATGCGTCATCCTTATGCCGGTGCAGGCGTGTTCCTGAGCAGACACATCAATGCGCAGATCGTAAACGCTGGCGACGGGGCACACGAACACCCAACTCAGGCGCTGCTCGATGCGTTCTCCATCCGCGAGAAACTGGGTGACGTTGCGGGCAAGAAGGTTGTCATTGTAGGCGACATTCTGCACTCGCGGGTTGCCATTTCCAACATCCTCTGCTTACAAATGCTGGGTGCAGAGGTGATGGTATGCGGACCAACGACTTTAATTCCAAGACACATCCACGAGCTGGGTGTTAAAGTAGAACATAACCTGATGAAAGCCTTGAACTGGTGCGATGTAGCCAATATGCTGCGCATTCAGCTGGAAAGACAGGACATCAAATACTTCCCTTCACAACGCGAGTACGCCATGATGTACGGATTGAATAAACAGATTCTGGACAGTCTGGACAAAGAGATCATCGTGATGCACCCCGGACCAATAAACCGCGGTGTGGAAATCACCAGTGATGTTGCCGACAGCAAGCAGTCGATCATTCTGGATCAGGTGGAAAACGGTGTAGCTGTTCGTATGGCTGTACTCTATCTACTTGCCGCTCAGCGCGATTAACAATTACCTATTTTCTTGCAATACCATGAATTGCAACTTTGCCGTTTAACAAGTTATCAACATATGTTTATTACAAATGTTAACAAACTTATTAGATATAACTATATTCGCAGCAACCATATTTGACCCCAATGCAGAAGAAATACCTCTTTATTCCGCTATTACTGGCTGGAAACCTTTCCGCCGGATATGCGCAAATCAGTAATATAGTAAACCTCAATAAAAACTACCAGACTGGACTAGAGCTGCTTAATAACGAGAAATACGTTGCTGCTGCCCAACAATTCAGGTTGGTTGAACAGATCAGACAGAAGCCTGGCACACAGCAGGAAAGTAATGCGGAACTATCCCTCTTACGGGAAAATGCCAAGTTTTACGCAGCCGTTTGTGCGCTGGAATTGGGTAATGCCGATGCGGAAGCTTTGTTTCAGAATTTCATTAAAGACTATCCCTTAAATCCAAATACCAAGCTTGCTTACTTCCATGTTGGTAAGTCGTATTTCGACCAGAAAGAATACCAGAAAGCACTGGAATGGTTCGAGAAAACCGATCCTTCTACCCTCTCTGCAAAACAAAGATTGGAGTACCAGTTTAAACAAGGTTATGCTTACTTCCAGCTTAATGATATTGAGCGCGCAGAGCCGCTATTTGAAATCGTCAAGAAAGAGGATTCTCCATTTCAGGAAAGTGCAACCTATTATTTTGCCTACATCAACTACCTGAATAAAGAGTACAAAACGGCGCTGGCTAATTTCGAAAAGCTACGAGGCTCGCCCACATATGAGTCCAGCTATCCATATTACATTACATCCATGTATTACCTTGATGAGCGGTATGATGATGTAATTTCTTATGCAGTGCCGATTTTAAAGTCGACCAAGCAGGAATATGAAACCGAGATGCTGAGCTTAATTGCAGCATCCTATTTCGCTAAAAATGACTACAAGAACGCGGAGATCTACTTCCGTGATTTCTATGCCAAGAACACCAACGGCGTTCAGAACAACCTGTTCATTTATCAGTATGGTTACACGCTGTACAAAATGAAAAAGAGCAAGGAAGCGATAAGTGTGCTGGATAAACTTACCAAGGACGATGTTTACCTTCAAAATGGTATGTACACCTTAGGTCAGATCTTTATTGAACAAGGTAATAAAGAAAAAGCCAGAAGTGCTTTCTTCAGAGCCTCCCGTTTGGAGTTCGACAAAGTGGTGCAGGAAGACGCCTGGTTAAACTACGCAAAGTTGAGCTACGAATTGACTTTCAATTCTCAGGCACTTGAATCTACCCAAAGCTTTCTGAAGCAGTTTCCTAAATCAAGACGCATTAATGAGGCGAAGACCTTGCTTGGTGAGATCTTGCTAAGCAGCAAAAACTATCAGGCTGCAATCGACATTTTGGAACCTATTCCGAACAAAACCCAGGAAGCCAGAGAAGCTTATCAGAAAGTTACCTATTTCAGAGGCTTGGAATTCTACAACGAGCGTGCATTTCCAAATGCATTATCGATGTTCCTGAGATCTCAAAACTTCAATGAAGATCCTGAAATTACAGCACTAACCACCTACTGGATGGCAGAGGCAGGTTATGAGCTTCGCAAATTTGGAGAATCGGTAAGAAACTTTGAAAAGTTCCTTGCGACGCCGGCAGCGAGTAAAACAAAGGTTTACAACTACGCCAATTACGCACTTGCCTACGCGGCGTTTGAAGATGAAAAATACAGTAAGGCAGCGACTTACTTTGAACGTTTCTTAAACGGCAACGACAAGGATGCTAAAACCGTGAATGATGCGAGGATCAGATTGGCTGATGCTTACTTTGTTAGCAAGAGCTACGAAAATGCCTTAGCAAACTATAACCGTATCATTTCGGAGAAAACCACTGGTGAAGACTACGCACTATTTCAACGTGGAATGATCCAGGGCTTACAGGGCCAGGATGATGCCAAGATCGCTACCATGCAAAGCTTGCTTTCACAATTCCCGGGTTCGAACTACGCTGATGATGCCGGCTTTGAGATGGCTTATACTTACTTTAACAAAGGTGAGTTGGACAAATCCAAAAACGACTTAACCGCCTTAATCAGCAAATATCCAAACAGCANNAAGAGCATTGGTGACCATTGGTTTGGTTCAATACAACCAAAATCAGGATGAGGCCGCTGCAACAACCTTCAAGAAGGTTATTACGGAATACGGTAGTACCGAGGAAGCAAAACAATCCTTAGAATCGATCAAAAACATCTATATCGACAAAGGTGATTCACAAGGGTTTATAGACTATGCTGCAACTACACCAATTGGTAACTATACGGTAGCGGAACAAGATAACATTGCGTTTGAAGCTGCTAACGTTCGCTACCTGAAAGGTGATGCACAAGGAACCGTGGAAGCTGTAAACGCTTATTTTGATAAGTTCCCTAAGCCGATCCACGATAAAGAAGGACGTTTTATCCGTGCGGAATCACTCGTAAGAATTGGTCGCAGTGCAGATGCTATTCCGGATTATGAATACATCTTGAATGACTGGACCAGTGACTATACTGAACGTTCACTAATCAGTATCTCTGAGCTTTATTTAAAGGAGAAAAAGTATAACGAAGCCATCGTTTATTTGAAACGACTGGAAACGACCGCAGATTACAAGGCACACTATACCTACGCCATCAACAACCTGCTTAAAGCATACAGTGCTTTGAACATGCCAGATGATATCGTTAAATATGTACAACTGATTAAAGAATCTGATAAGTCGTCTGAAGAAGAGAAAAACAGTGCAGACCTTTATGCAGGTAAGGCTTATTTAGCAAAAGCGGATACCACTTCGGCTGTGAAAGCATTCAGCAACGTGGTGGCTAAAACCAAAACCATTGCTGCAGCGGAATCTAAATACAATCTGGCAGCCATTCAATATGCCAAAGGTGACTACAAAACTTCCATGAAGACTTGTTTTGACCTGATCAACAACATGCCATCGTACGACTATTGGGTTGCGAAATCCTTCCTTTTACTTGCCGACAACTATGTTGCAACAAAAGACAACCTGCAGGCAAAAAGTACCCTGTTGAGTTTGATCGACAACTATGAAGGTGACGATGAAATTGTACCGACGGCAAAAGAGAAATTGGCAAACATTAAATAAGCACAGCGAAGATGAAATTCAACAAATTTATAAATACAACCCTTGTTTTAGCTGGTTCTGCCGGCTTGGCTGCACAGGCTCAGGACGTGAAGAAAACGGACAAAACGGAGAAAACAGACGATAAAACCATTGCCGAGGAAATTGAGGTCGTTAGACCTTATAAGCCTATTCTTGCGGAGGCTGTTAAACTAAGAAGAAGCCCGGACTTGAATGACNNTTACAGACAAAAAGCTGGAGTTGAACTCCGACATCAATAAGCTACAGGCACAGCAGCTAGCAGCCGCTCGTGAAGAAGAGCTGATTAACAACTATGCAAAAGGTGGCTTTGGAAATGCAACCACTACCCTGCTGGAAGCTTATATTAACACTGGGAAAGATGAAGCGTTACAGGCCGGTGGTTATTTCAGACATTTCGGTCAGGAAGGCAAACTGCCAGGGCAGAAATACAACCAACAAGAGCTAAGTGTATTTGGAAGAAGCATCACAGATCAGGCAACTTTTAGTGGCCGCGTGAACTACCAGCGCAATGGTCTTCGCTTTTACGGACAAGATCCTTCGCGGCCAGCCTTCAACCTGGATCCTGCAAANNAGGTGAAGTGGTAAATCGCTACAGCACGGATGAAGACGCTTTAAGTTATGCTGCTAAAATCAACGGATACCTTTGGGGTGATAAATATGACGCCAGAGAAAATGCAATCACCGTAAATGGTTATCTGAATAAACGTATTCAGAGCTTTAACCTCGGACTTGCAGCCGGTCTGGACTTTGGATCTACGAAGAGTGTGACCACCAAAATCGCGAATAACTTACTGCGCTTAAATCCATACATCCGCTTACAGGCAAGTGGTGTAAAGATTAATGCAGGGATAAACTTTGTACAGGAATTCGGTGACTTTTCAACCACCAGAATTTTCCCTTTAGTAACGGCAGATTTCACCCTGGTACCCGATTACCTGCAGATATTCGGAGAACTTAAAGGTGACGTAAACCGTAACAGTATGAAAGCGCTTACGGATGAGAACCCTTTCCTAAACAGCGATATCCGAATCCAAAATACCGTGGAGAAAATGAGCATCACTGCAGGTATCAAAGGAACAGGTGGTGCAGGTTTTGGCTATAAGATCAAAGCTTACCACAAGAAGATCACTGATATGCCATTGTTCGTGAACAACTTTGCTGCAGTAAACCGGTTTGATGTGATCTATGACTTCGGAAATATGAAATTAACCGGAATTAACGGCGAAATTACCGTACAAGTTAGTGATGCATTACGGTGGACCGGTGGTTTGACGATGGAGCAGTACAAACCCGCTTCAGAAAGTGAAAGCTGGTTTAAACCTCAGGCACGTTTAAGCTCTAACCTATTATTCAACTTCAATGAGCAGCTTAGTTTTAATGCAGCTGTTTACATGCAGGGTGAGACCAAAGCAAAGGTTTATACCGCACAACCTCTTCTGCCATATACCGTTCCTGATCCAAGCATTGAGAACATCGTAACGATGAAAGGTTTTGTAGATCTAGGCCTGGGTGCCGATTATAAGATTAACAAGCAGTTTGGTGCATTCCTGAAGGTTAATAATTTGATGAATTCAAACAATAACCGCTTCTTGTACTATGACAACATTGGTCTGAACGTATTTGGAGGTATCAGCTATTCATTCTAGTGCATTTCGCTTATTAATTGCTTACTATAGAATTATAATTTATTTTTACCCCGATGGAGATAGTAAAGTACGTAGCTGAGTTAATTCAGTTTCATAAAGAAGTCGGAATTGATGGCTTTGGAACCATTTATAAAAAGAAATCTCCAGGTAGATATGATAGCGTAAGCCGTTCTTTTCTTCCTCCCGGATCTACTACAGCATTTAAAAAGGAAATAAGCGACTCCAGTTTGTTGATTAACGAGCTGGTGGCAAAGGAAAATATAAGCCGGGAGGTTGCAGCAGATGCAATCAGCCGGTTTGCGATTCTGCTCAGCCAGCAATTGGCCGATCAGGGTTATGCTGACTTTAGTCCGATTGGTGTACTGCGCCAGATGAATGGACAAGTTGTGTTGGAACAAGATGCGGCCTTTAAACCAGGCCGGGAGTTCTTCGGTTTACCTAAAATCCAGGAGCCTGTCTCCAACGAGCCGGTTCTTGAGGCGCCGGCTGCTGAAGTACCAGAGGTTGAGGCTCCGGAAGAGGCCGTTACGATTATCCCGGTTACTCCGGTAATCCCTGTAACCATTCCGGTGAGTACGGTTGTAGCCGAAGAAGCGCCTGCGCCAGAGCAAGTATCTGCACCAGCACCTGAAAGTAAACAGGAGGCGATCATTACTGAAAATCTCCTGGAAGAAGAGAATCCAGGTAAGGAAACCAATGAACAGCTGCTGAACGAAATCAGACGCCCGATCATTGAGAACCGTATCAACTATACCATCAAAGAAGAAAAACCGGCTGAAGGTGGCTCATTGCTCACGAAGGTAGCTGTCATTTTACTAGCGATCTTATTGCTGAGCATTGCCGCTTACTACCTGTATCCAAGAATATCGAGCTCTTTCACAGAAGAACCGACTGTTCCGACTGCAGCTACTGACAAGATTAAGGCAGACAGCCTTGCCCGTGTAGCGCGAGAGCAGGAAATTCTGGATTCTACGACACAGGCCGACAGTCTGGCTGCAGCGAATATTAAGATGGAGAAAGCACCTTCATCAGATACCGTGAAATCCGTGCAGCCGGTGGCTAAAGCTGCTGCGGATACCGTTACTACCTATGAGGTAATCGGCGCTTCTGTTTTGAATGAAAAGGAAGCAAGCTGGTTTATAGAGACCATGAAAAAGAGCGGCATCAAGGCTAAATTAGTTCAGAACGCACCTGGTAAGAGACTAAAGATGAGTATCGCCACGTTAAAGGACGAAAATAGCGCTAAAGAAGCACGCGACCGGTTGGGTGAGAAATTGAAAATCAAAGGCTTATACATTTACAAAAACAAACCACAATAATATGATCACATTGCTACAAGGTACCGTAGACACAGCAACACAACTAACTGATACCACAAGCCTGACCAACCAGGTGGTGGCAACGCCACCACAGGAGATCCATTTCATCGACCTGTTATTTCAGGGTGGATGGGTAATGATTCCACTGGCATTACTTGCATTTTTAGGATTGGTAATTTTTATAGAACGCTATATCACCATCAGAAATGCTTCGAAGAGTGAAGCGAACCTGATGTTACAGATCAAACAGTATATTCAGGAAGGAAAGTTAGACCACGCCATAACAGTATGCAGAAACAATCGTTCTCCATTAAGTAGAATGCTTGAAAAAGGCTTAAGACGAATCGGTCGCCCGATCAAAGAAATTGAAGGTGCGATTGAGAACGTAGGTAAGCTTGAAGTTTCCAAGATGGAAAAGAACATCAACATTCTTGGTATTGTTGCAGGTATTGCACCAATGCTTGGTTTCGTGGGAACGATTATCGGTGTAATCCAGATTTTCCATGATGTATCCATTAAAGGGGCAATTGAGATTGGTACAATTTCAGGCGGTTTATACGTTAAGATGATTACCTCAGCGTCTGGTTTGGTGATCGGTATTGTTGCTTATGTATTATACCACATCCTGAACATGATGGTAGAACGTATCATCCTGCGTATGGAAACAGATTCGATCGAGTTTATTGACCTATTAGAAGAGCCAGGTAAATAATGAATTTACGTAAGAGAAATAAAGCAACGGTAGAAGTTCATACTTCTGCGCTGAATGACATCATGTTCTTCTTGCTGTTGTTCTTCCTGCTTGCTTCGGCTGTAGTTAACCCGCAAGTGGTGAAACTGCTGTTGCCGAGATCAGAGTCTGGACAGCAATCGAACGCACAAAAGACCATCACGGTGTCGATTAGCGAGAACCTGGAGTATTTTGTAGAGAAGAAGCAGGTTAATCTGGAAGGCTTGCAAGCTGCGGTAGAAAGCTACCAACAGGCTTCACCAGACTTAACCATCGTTTTATATGTAGCACGAGGTGTGTCAATTGAGAACACCATGCAGGTTTTTGATGTTGCAAATCAATTGAAGCTGAAAGTTGTTTTGGCTGTAGAACCTAAGAAATAATGATTTACCACGAGGAAGAAAATAATTACCCAAAAGCGCTGGCCATCTCCACCGGGATTATGGCGCTTTTCCTGGTATTAAGCTATTTCATAGCGATAGGAACATTCGAGCCGCCGGTGGAAGCTGGAATGGGTGGTATTGTTGTAAACTACGGAACTTCCGTTGAAGGTATGGGTACGGACTACACGAGCCTTGAAGAGCCTTCGGCCGATCCTGACGCGAACAATGAGATGCCGGATAAAGTTGTTCCGGTGCCACAGCAACCGACAAAGAGCGTGGTAGAATCCAGTGCAAAGGAGATTCAGACGCAGTCGACCGAAGAAGCTGTAGCGGTAAACACTAAAAAATCCACCAGCACTGCTGCACCTACTGCCGCAGCTGAAGAAAAGCCTGCAACGCCAACCATCAATCAGAACGCCCTGTACAAAGGCAAGAAGAATACCGGAACTGGTAAAGGTGATGGCACTGGCAGTACACCGGGAAATCAAGGCAGCATTAATGGCGACCCCCTATCCAATAACTACGGCGAAGGTGGTTCGGGCTTTGGTGATACACCGATTGCATTAAGACGTTTTACCAACCTGGTAACGCCACAGGATGACGGGCAGAAGACCGGTAAAATTGCGGTACGAATTTCCATCAATCGTGAAGGTATTGTGATCAATGCTGTTCCAGGCGTAAAAGGCACCACCCTGAATGACCGTGAACTTTGGCAGAAATGCAAAGAAGCTGTAATGGGTGCACGCCTGAATCAAAGTGAAAATGCACCAGACGTTCAGGTTGGCGTGGTGATATTTAATTTCAAGGTGAAATAGCCTTTTTGCTCCATCATTAATAATTTCATGAACTATTCAGAGACACTGGATTTCCTTTACAGTAAACTTCCGATGTTTACCAGGATTGGAGAGGCAGCGCTTAAAAAAGATTTAGCAAATACCCTTGCACTTTGTGAAAGTCTGGGGAACCCTCAGGATACTTTTAAAAGCATACATGTTGCAGGTACGAACGGTAAAGGTTCAACCTCACACATGCTTGCAGCAATTCTACAAAAAGCCGGCTACAAGACCGGCTTATACACCTCCCCTCACCTTAAAGATTTTCGCGAGCGTATCCGCATCAATGGGAAAATGGCTCCTAAAGCATTCGTCACCGCCTTTGTAAAACAACAGATGAAGGTGATTGAGCGCGTGCAGCCCTCCTTTTTTGAAGTTACCGTAGCGATGGCTTTTTCTTACTTCGCCATTGAAGAAGTTGACGTAGCCGTGATCGAGGTTGGCCTGGGTGGCAGACTTGATTCGACCAACATCATTCAGCCGGAGTTATCTTTGATTACCAACATCAGCCTAGATCACATCAACATCCTTGGAGATACACTTCCAAAGATCGCCTTTGAGAAGGCAGGAATCATCAAAGCTGGAGTGCCCGCTATTGTTGGTGAAGAAGCGCCGGAAACCAGCGCTGTATTTATCGACAAAGCTGATGAAGTGGGTACAACCCTCCAGTTCGCATCCCGTGAATACCAGATTGCAGACCTGCGAAGCGAAGATAATCAACTGGTATTTTCTGTGGAAAAAGATGGAGAACTGCAGTACAAGGACCTTGCGCTGGATCTAAATGGCAGTTACCAGCAATATAACATTCCCGCCGTTCTTGCTGCTGTAGATCAGCTGAATGCCCGTGGATTTACGATTGAACCTGCACATGTGTACGATGCTTTGTGTCAGGTGAAAAAACTCACAGGCTTGCAAGGCCGGTGGCAAACATTAAGCTATACGCCACACGTGATCTGTGATACGGGGCATAACGTTGCTGGAATCACAGAAGTATTGAAGAATATCCAGGCCACACCACATGAGCAGCTCCACTTTGTAATTGGCATGGTTAAAGACAAAGATATCTCCAAGATTCTTGACCTGCTTCCAAAAGAAGCCACCTATTATTTCAGCCAGCCAAATCTCGAACGTGCATTACCCGTGGCTTCTTTGAAGGAACAGGCACAGGAACATGGGCTTCATGGTGCTGCATTTGAAACGGTAAATGCTGCATTAGCTGCTGCAAAGCGGCAAGCGGGCGCTAATGACCTGGTATTTGTAGGCGGAAGCACCTTTGTTGTCGCTGAAGTTTTATAAATTCTTTACATTCCAGCCCTGTTATCAGGAGCGTATAGTTTATACCTTTAGACATCAAATTTATTTAATATGAGAAAAGTATACCTGATATTAACAGCGTTGCTGTTGCTAAACCCAGCGGTTTATGCGCAGAAGAAAAATGCTAATGCGACGGCAAAGAAAACAGCCGGTACGGTGATAGAAAGACCAAAGTTAGTGGTCGGACTGGTTGTCGATCAAATGCGCTGGGACTATCTTTACAGGTATTATGACCGTTATACAAATGGTGGATTCAAGAGACTGGTTAATGAGGGCTTTTCTGCCGAAAACACCATGATCCCATATTTGCCGACCTATACGGCATGTGGACATGCATCCATCTACACTGGCTCTGTTCCTGCAATTAACGGTATTATTGGGAATAACTGGTATGACCCGGAATTGAGACGTGATGTTTACTGTGCAGAAGACAAATCCGTGAAGTCTGTGGGTACAACTTCGGACGCCGGTGAAATGTCGCCAAAGAACATGCTGACAACAACCATCGCTGATGAACTCAGGTTAGCAACCAATTTTAAAAGTAAAGTTATCGGTATATCCATGAAAGACCGTGGCTCTATTCTACCTGCTGGTCATTCTGCAAATGCAGCGTACTGGTATGATGGCTCTAATGGAAATTTCATCACCAGCACCTACTACATGCAGCAGTTACCTGCCTGGGTTGAAGCCTATAACAATGCGAAACACCAGAATAAGTTCTACGAGAAGAACTGGGAAACCTTATATCCAATTGAAACCTACACACAAAGTACCTCAGATGATAAGCCTTATGAAGGCCGCTATAAAGGTGAAAACAGTTCAACCTTTCCGCACAAGCTAACTGACGCGATTAACAAGAACTACGACCTGGTTAGAAGCACGCCTTTTGGTAATACAATGACCCTGGATATGGCTAAGCTTGCAATTGAAAATGAAAAGCTGGGTCAGGCAGGCAACACGGATTTCCTTGCAGTGAGTTGTTCATCAACAGATTACGTAGGCCACCAGTTTGGTCCAAACTCTATTGAAGCGGAAGATACTTACCTTAGATTAGATAAAGACCTAGAAGCTTTCTTCAACTACCTGGATAAAACTTTGGGTAAAGGAAATTATCTTTTCTTCCTTTCGGCTGATCACGGTGCAGCGCACGTGCCTAAATTCATGGAAGAAAATAAGTTGCCAGGTGGTGTGGTGAGCAACAGACAGTTAGCAGCAGGGCTGAATAAAGTCTTGGAACAGGAGTTCAAAATTCAGAAAAGTGTTTTGACTGTGATGAACAATCAGGTGATCTACAATAAGCCTGAAATCGAGAAAGCCGATGTGGATTTTGAAGACATGAAGAGAACAACCATAAAGTTCCTTAAACAACAAACCGGTATATTAAACGCCGTTGACATTACGGATCTTGGTAACGCAACTTTACCAAACCTGATTAAGGAGCGCATTGCAAATGGTTACAATGCACGCCGCAGCGGTGATGTTTATTTTATTTTGAACCCAAACTGGTTTGATGGTGGAAGCACCGGAACCACACACGGTTCATGGAACCCATATGATGCGCATATCCCGGCTGTGTTTATGGGTTGGAAAGTTAAGCCTGGTAAAACAAACAAGCCATACCATATGAGCGATATCGCGCCAACAATTGCAGCGATGTTGCAAATTCAGATGCCGAGTGGTACCATTGGACAGGCAATTACCGAATTAACAGACAATTAGATGTAGCTGAAGAGAATAAGCTAAATATAGTAACAGCATAAAGCCGCAGAATCTGCGGCTTTATTTTTTTATTAACTTTGCTGGCCAAATATAAATCTCCTTTATGGAACAAATTCAAATTTATAGACCTCAACACAAAATACGCTTTGTAACTGCAGCTGCTTTATTCGATGGGCATGATGCGACCATCAACATCATGCGCCGGATACTTCAATCCTCTGGAGCTGAAGTAATCCACCTGGGTCACAACCGCTCCGTAGATGAGGTGGTTAACTGCGCCATCCAGGAAGATGTACAGGGTATTGCGATGACTTCCTATCAGGGTGGTCACATCGAGTACTTCAAGTACATGTATGACCTGCTGCAGGAACGCGGTGCCACACACATTAAAATCTTTGGTGGCGGTGGAGGTGTAATCCTGCCGCAGGAAATCGAAGAACTGGAGCAATACGGTATCACCAAGATTTACTCTCCGGATGATGGCCGTAAAATGGGCTTGCAAGGCATGATCAACCACATGCTGCAGGAAACCGACTTTATAACTGCGAAGACCATCTCCAATGAACTTCAGGGGATACAAAGCAAGGATGTTAAAAGCATAGCCGCAGCCATTACCGTGGCGGAGAATGACCCTGAAGGCACACAGTCCTTCGTGGATGAACTGAAAAAGCTAAGTGCATCTAAACAGGCACCAGTGCTGGGCATCACCGGAACCGGTGGCTCCGGTAAATCATCGTTAGTGGATGAGCTCGTAAGAAGGTTCCTGCTGGAAGTTCAAGATAAGACCATCGCCATCATCTCTGTTGACCCTTCCAAAAGAAAGACCGGCGGAGCACTGCTTGGGGACCGTATTCGCATGAATGCAATTAATAATCCACGGGTGTACATGCGCTCACTTGCAACCCGTCAAGCCAACCTGGCACTTTCGAGAAATGTTCAGGAGAGCATTGACATCTGTAAAGCTGCAGGCTACGATCTGATCATCGTAGAAACCTCAGGCATCGGGCAATCTGATACGGAGATCACTGAACATTGTGATGTTTCCCTGTATGTGATGNNGCAACACAGCTGGAGAAGATCGATATGCTAGACTTCGCGGATCTGGTTGCAATTAATAAGTTCGATAAACGAGGTGCCTTAGACGCCCTACGGGATGTTCGCAAGCAGTACAAACGTAACCACAATCTTTTCGACGCCGCAGATGAAAGCATTCCGGTGTTCGGGACAATGGCCTCACAGTATAACGATCCCGGTATGAACAATCTGTTCAGCGCATTGATGGATAAGATTAAATCAGTTACCGGCATTGATTATGAAGCGCAGAACCTGACAACCGCCGCACAATCGGAGAAGATATACATCATTCCGCCAGATCGTACCCGTTATCTGGCAGAAATCGCAGAAGCTAGTGCCGCCTACAACGAATGGGTACAACAGCAAAGCAGCATTGCCAGAAAACTGTATCAGCTTAAAGGTGTAATGGATCTATCAATGGAAGACATGCCTGCAGGCAGTGGCGACCTAAGGACTGGTTTGCAGGATGTGTACAATCACCTGGAAGAACAGCTTGATGGAAGCTGCAGAAGACTGCTCCGCGAATGGCCGGAAATGCAAGTGCAGTACAAGCAGGATGACTTCATCTATAAAGTTCGTGATAAAGAGATTAAACAGCCACTGTTCTACACTTCGTTATCAAATATCAAAGTACCAAAGGTATCTTTGCCGAGATACAACGACTGGGGCGATATTCTGCGTTGGTTACTGACCGAGAACGTACCAGGAGCATTTCCTTATGCAGCGGGCGTATTCCCGTTGAAGCGCGAGGGTGAAGATCCGACGCGTATGTTTGCTGGTGAAGGCGGTCCGGAACGTACCAACAAACGTTTCCACTATGTGTCACTGGGGCAACCAGCACACCGCTTATCCACAGCGTTCGACTCGGTTACGCTATATGGGGAAGACCCGCATATCCGACCAGATATTTATGGCAAGATCGGTAACTCGGGTGTGAGCATCGCTACGCTTGATGATGCAAAGAAGCTTTACTCCGGTTTTGATCTTTGTAAAGCTTCTACGTCAGTATCCATGACCATCAATGGGCCTGCACCAATGTTGCTTGTCTTTTTCATGAATGCAGCCATTGATCAGCAGTGTGAGCAGTACATCAAAGAAAATGGATTAGAAGCTGAAGTGCAAGCAAAGATCAACCAGATCTATGCAGCCAAGAACATGGAACGCCCGGTATATCAGGGCGAGCTGCCAAAAGGTAATGACGGACTCGGATTGATGCTATTAGGTGTAACCGGAGACCAGGTTTTACCTGCTGATGTTTACGCCAAGATTAAGGCTTACGCCATCAGTACTGTACGGGGAACGGTTCAGGCAGATATCCTGAAAGAAGATCAAGCACAGAACACCTGCATCTTTTCTACAGAATTTGCGCTGAGAATGATGGGTGATATCCAGAAGTATTTCATCGACGAGAAGGTTCGCAACTTCTATTCTGTATCCATCTCGGGCTACCATATTGCGGAAGCAGGTGCAAACCCGATTTCTCAGCTAGCCTTTACCTTAAGCAATGGTTTTACCTTCGTGGAATATTACCTGAGCAGAGGCATGCATATTGATGACTTTGCGCCAAACCTTTCTTTCTTCTTCTCGAATGGTACCGATCCGGAGTATGCTGTGATTGGCCGGGTGGCAAGAAGAATCTGGGCTAAGGCCATTAAAAACAAATACAAAGGAAATGATCGCTCTCAGAAACTAAAATACCATATTCAANNCGGCCGCTCACTACACGCACAGGAAATTGACTTTAATGATATCCGCACAACGCTACAGGCTTTGTATGCTATTTATGACAACTGTAATTCACTGCATACCAATGCCTATGATGAAGCCATCACCACACCTACTGAAGAATCGGTAAGAAGAGCAATGGCCATCCAGCTGATCATCAACCGGGAACTTGGCCTGGCTAAAAACGAAAATCCATTACAAGGTGCCTTCATCATTGAAGAACTAACGGACCTTGTTGAAGAAGCCGTTTTAATGGAATTTAAGCGAATCAACGATCGCGGCGGCGTTTTAGGTGCTATGGAGACCATGTATCAACGCGGCAAGATCCAGGAAGAAAGTTTGCATTATGAAACGCTTAAACACAATGGCGAGTATCCAATTGTGGGTGTAAACACCTTCTTAAATAAAAATGGTTCGCCGACCATTGTGCCAGCAGAGGTAATCCGTGCAACAGAAACTGAAAAGCAGTTTCAGATTGCAGCATTGGAGAACTTCCAGAAGCGCAATGCAGATCAGGCATCAGCATTGCTCCGAAAACTACAGCTTAGTGCTGTCGAAGGAAAAAACATCTTCGAAGAACTGATGGAAGTTTGTAAATACTGCTCTCTTGGTCAGATCTCGCACGCCCTCTATGAAGTTGGCGGACAATACCGCAGAAATATGTAACACTAATGATAACCATGCCTTTCAACCAAAAAGGCATGGTTATTGGTTTATAGCGGGTATGAAAAAAATCATCTACCTGTTACCTATCGCACTATTCCTAAGTGCATTTTTTTACAGTTGCTCACCTAAAACTTACACAACTGCAGCAGACACCGTAAACCTGAACAAGGAATACCGGGTACTTTTGCGCGAGGTCGTAAATTTGCAAGGCGATATCAATAAACTGCGCAGTGACATTCCAGTGCTGGAAGCGAAAGCGCAGAAAGCAGAAGCAAAGTCCAGGGAGTCTCTCGAAGAAAGCAGAAGACAGGCTTCTACAGCGACCAGCGGAAATTTGAAACAGATTAAGAAAGCGAAGTCAAAAGCTGATGATGCCAAGGATGATGCAGAAGACGCACGTGAGGCGAACGAAAAGCTTAATGACGCCCAGAAGAAACTGGTGGATACAAAAGCAGAGCTGGCCAAAAAAGAAAACCGGCTAAGAGATCTGGATCGCCAAAAGCAAGCTATAGAAGCCGCCTAAAAACAAGCTTAAAGGGCGGCATCAATCACAGACTTTAGCTGATTAGCCTGGACCACACCAGACTGCCGCCACTTAATCTCTCCATTTTTAAAAAGGATTAAGGTAGGCACACCTTGAATGCGGTAAAGGTTGGAGACCTCGGGATTCCGGTCCACATCAATCTTGATTATGGTCGCATCATCCCCGATCATGCCTTTTAGTTGTTGTAATATCGGAGCCATCATCTTACATGGGCCGCACCATTCCGCAGAGAAATCCACCAGTACAGGTTTCTCGGATTTTATGAGTTCGTTGAATTTTGACATTGGGCAAAGTTTAATCTATGCGGATAACAAACCATAGTTTAAATAGTTTCCTAATTTTGCAGGCCTATTCTATACCCATGATCAGTAACAAACAGCTCTTTCTACTTAACACTGCACAAACTTCCACTACGCCTAAGATGCTTGAAATTGAGCGTGCGGAGGGCATTTACCTATATGATTTTAATGGTAAGGCTTACATCGACCTGGTATCAGGCTTCGCAGTGAGCAATATCGGACATCGTCACCCACGCGTATTGGAGGCTATCCAGGCGCAGCTCAACAAATACCTGCACCTTACCGTGTATGGAGAGTATGTACAAACGCCGATGGTTAAGTTTGCAGAGAAGCTCGTTTCTGTACTACCACCTAGTCTTAACAACGTCTATTTCGTGAATTCGGGAGCAGAAGCTACCGAGGGGGCTTTAAAACTTGCCAAGCGTTTTACCGGCATGAGCAAAATCATCTCCTGTAAAAATGCCTACCATGGCAGTACTCATGGGGCCTTGAGCGTGATGGGTAATGAAGAATTTAAACAAAAGTACCGCCCCTTACTACCTGATGTTAGCTTTATTAATTTCAATAACCTGGCAGATCTGGAGCAAATTAACGAAGAGACTGCCTGCGTGATCATGGAAACCGTGCAAGGCGAAGCGGGCATTCGGGTTGCAGATCTGGAGTACATGCAAAAACTACGTCAGCGATGTGATGAAATGGGTACCCTGCTGATCTTAGATGAAATACAGGCGGCATTTGGTCGAACTGGAAAGCTGTTTGCTTTTGAACACTATGGTATTGTGCCTGATGTGCTGCTTGTGGCAAAAGCACTTGGTGGTGGTATGCCAATCGGAGCATTTATCGCGGACAAGAAAGTGATGGGTGTACTTGCGGAAAATCCGATTTTGGGGCATATTACAACCTTCGGAGGACATCCGGTATCCTGTGCAGCAGGACTCGCGAATCTGGAAGTGATACTAGAGGAGCAGCTGGTGGCAACTGTATTTGAGAAAGAGGCGCTATTCCGGGACTTGCTGGTACATCCAAGGATCAAAGAAATCCGAGGCATGGGATTGATGCTTTGCATGCAGCTCGACAGCTTCCAACAGGTTGAAAAGGTAAGTCAGCTCTGCGGTAATGAAGGTGTCGTAATCGACTGGTTCTTACATTGTGAAACAGCGATGCGCATCGCACCGCCTTTAGTCATAACAGAAGCTGAGATCAGAAAGGTATGTAAGATTATCCTAAACGCGCTGGATCAGCTGGACTAACCTTCAATGGCGCTCCAAAGCATATCTTTAAGCTCAGTAAGCCCTTTTTGTGCTACTGAAGAGATGAAAATGGATGGAATGTTTGGCGGCAGGTCTGCTTTCATTTCATTCATCAACTCCTCATCGAGCATATCTGATTTTGTCACCGCCAGAATATGCGGCTTCTGCATCAGCTCCGGGTTGTATGCTTTAAGTTCCCTTTTGAGGATTTCATACTCTTCGGTAATACTTCTGTTCGTATCCGCAGGCACCATAAACAACAACACAGAGTTTCGTTCAATGTGTCGCAGGAAGCGATAACCCAAGCCCTTACCTTTTGAAGCGCCTTCAATAATCCCTGGAATGTCGGCCATTACGAACGACCTATCACCCCGGTATGAAACGATACCCAGGTTTGGAACCAATGTGGTAAATGCATAATCTGCAATTTCAGGCTTAGCCGCAGAAACCACGGATAATAAGGTCGATTTACCCGCATTCGGGAAGCCTACCAAGCCAACATCGGCAAGTACTTTCAATTCAAGCACCACCCAACGTTCTATGCCAGACTCACCAGGTTGTGCAAAACGCGGTGTCTGTAAGGTAGAAGATTTGAAGTGCCAGTTTCCCAGCCCCCCACGTCCGCCTGGTGTAAGAATCTTGGTCTCTCCCTCTGTGGTGATCTCGAAAAGCACTTCTCCGGTTTCGGCATCTTTGGCGATCGTACCCAGGGGCACTTCAAGCACTTCATCTTTACCAGATTTACCGGTTGACGTTGAACTTGACCCACTCATACCATCTTCAGCGATGATGTGCTTACGGTATTTCAGGTGTAACAAGGTCCAGAATTGTGGATTTCCCTTTAGGATAATGTGTCCGCCGCGACCACCATCACCACCATCAGGTCCACCTGTGGAAGTCATTTTATCGCGGTGCAAATGCGCCGAGCCCGGTCCACCTTTACCTGAACGGCAGCATATTTTTACATAATCTACGAAATTGGAACCTTGTGACATATAGTTTGAAATTTAATGGAAATGGAGGCTTTGAACAAAGCCATAACAACATGCGCGAACGCATATTTACGCAAAGATAAGAAATGCAAATAGCGGGACGAATTAAATCTATCCCGCTATTTGATGGTATTTTGTTATTAGTATTGATCTACAACTGCACTGATTTCATCGAAGATACCTTCAATGCTGCCGATGCCGTTGATCTTAGTTAGTTTTTTCTGCTCGTCGTAGTACGGCAAGACGTGAACAATCTTGGTGAAGTATTCCTCGATACGTTTTTGAATCTTGTCTGCCTGATCATCTACCCTGCCAGATTCTTTCTGACGCTGTGCAACCCGCTTTTTAAGTTCGTCCTGATCCACATCAAGGGCAATTACTGCTGCGATTGAAGTGCCTTTTTTGGCCAGGAATTCATCCAAAGCTACTGCCTGCGGAATCGTACGAGGGAAGCCATCAAATATAAAACCTTAAGCGTCTGGAGTTTTGTTCACTTCCTCTTCCAGCATATCAATGGTAATACCGTCTGGTACCAGCTGACCTTCTGCGATCAATGCGCTTACCTTTTGTCCTAACGCCGTTTGGTTTTTGATATGTGATCTGAAAAGATCGCCTGTGGAGATGTGAATCAATTGATATTTTTCAATCAATTTTTCTGATTGGGTGCCTTTACCTGCACCCGGTGGGCCAAAGAGAACAAAATTTAGCATTCGGGTTGTCTTTTAAATTTAATTGCCTTTTTGCCATTCTAGCAAGGCTTGTTCAATGTATTCTGATGGAACGCCTTAATGCATTAAAAAGCACATCATTGCGTGATCCAGCAACGCTNNCGCTTGCAAATATATAATTAAAAATTTATTAACCTTATTTTTTTGAAAGTGGCATCAGGGGCTTAAGCTGCTTGCAAGATTTACAATTCATACAACTACACACTCATTCACAACAACTTATCCGATTAGACACATCTACCCCTGCTTGCTTTAAGACTAAGTGTAACTTTTACACAACCATGTTATAAAACACCCATTCCAGGTTTCGATATGGCGATATGGATGTTAGCGCCGTCCTGTTTAAGCCAGGAAAAAGCTTTTATGGTAAGGAATTTGATACGCTGCCCTTACATCAAAGAACATTCCTATGCAAAATATACGATCATTAGAAGAGGTGTTGAATACACCTCAAAAAAAGCTTGCGTTTTATCAGAACCTGGTGCTTGTGGCAGCTGCAGATAAGGTGCTTGAAAAAGACGAAAGCGATCTATTGTTATCCATTGGCAACAGGCTGGGCCTTTCTGCCGAACAGGTGATGCCTATGGCAGATAACCTTGGCGTACTAAGTTTCGTCATTCCCGAAGATGGACTGCAAAAGACGCTGGAGCTGCAAACGCTGGTACAAATGATGACCCAGGACGGCACTGTTCACGACAAAGAATATACGCTATGTTTGGAATATGCCAATCGGGTTGGATTGGGTAAGGCTATTCTGGATGATATGATCCAGCAGTTTACCGCAGCTCAGCCGGACTAACGCCATCCATATCACCGTAATCCAGGTTCTCACCTGCCATTCCCCAAATAAAACTGTAATTACTGGTACCTACGCCCGAATGTATTGACCATTCGGGCGAAATTACTGCCTGATGGTTCTGTACAAACAAGTGCCTGGTCTCCTGTGGAGGTCCCATGAAGTGGCTGATGGTTTGACCTGCCTCAAGATCAAAATAGAAATAGGCCTCCATCCTGCGGTTGTGCGTGTGAGCAGGCATAGTGTTCCACACATTACCTGGCTGAAGTTCCGTTAACCCCATCTGCAGCTGACAGGTTTCCACAATGCTATTTACAATAAGCTTGTTTAAAGTACGTCGGTTTGCATACTGTTGATCGCCAAGCTCAATGACTTCCGCTTCTGCTTTCCCGATTTTTTTTGTTGGATAACTACAATGTGCAGGTGCGGAATTGATATAAAAGTAAGGCTGCTCCTCACCCGAGCGCTCAAAAATCACCTGCTTTGCACCTCTACCAACATACAAAGCTTCTTTTTTCCCGAGCTCATATACGGTGCCATCTACTTTTACACTTCCCATTCCGCCAACATTTATAATCCCCAGTTCTCTACGGTCGAGAAAGTCGACAGATTTCAATTCTGTAATGGTTTCCAATTTCAAAGATTTGCTTACCGGAAGCACACTACCAACGATCAAGCGATCATACATCGTATACACAAGGTTGATGGTGTCGTATTCAAACAAGTCCGGGATTAAGAAATGGCTTCTTAGTGCTTCGGTGTTGTAGTGCTTTACGTCTGACGGATGATGTGCATACCGGATTTCTGACTTTGTCATATGGTTTAGGATTGATTTATAAACGATTACTTGACGGTTAGTATTAATGGATGTGAAATAATCTGTGCCTGCTTTGCTAACATGGCATCCCATTCTTTACCGGAACGGACCTGTCCGCTTTTTTCCCATGCAAAGCCCACATAGTAGCTGATTTGCGCTTCGGGGTTCAGCAGGACCAGCAGATTACTTTGGTCTGGCGTCTTAGACCTATGCACAAATGCACGTTCGACGATCTGGGGATTAACTACAATGCCCTCGCCAAGGAAGGTACCATCAATGAGTTCCTGGTGGCGAAAGAAGCCATGTTTGGCATTGAGCACTGCCTCCCCTTCATTCTTATGCAGGGTAATGCCTATTGCATAATTTGGAGGTTGCTGATCCGCAGCGATTGTAACATCGAACCTGGAAAAGTTGCTGCCTAAGTCCAGCGAAATACGTTTGGTTTCCCGGACACCATATACGCTCCATGGTGCATAAACCAGCTCAAACACCGTTCTTAATGGTCCGACGGCAATGGTCTTATAGCTGATGTAGTTTTTAGATACCTGCAGGCTGTCCTGCAACCAGATTCCGGAGCCACCTACGCCTCTGCTCGCCCCCACATGATAGGGATCGTAACCTTCGCCACGATCGGTGTGATAGAAGGAAGGATCGCTCAGATATCCTTTATACCACTTGTTGATTATGGGTTGGTCCGTTCTTTTCAACCAGAGGTCCACACCGCTGGAAAGTGTACCATTCTCCAACTTTTGCTCTATCCGCCGCTGCGCATCAGGACCATACACGCGGAAAGCAACCTTATCGTTCTCCCAGGTATAATCATCTGTCCGTTCCGGTACAAACCGGGAATAAGTGGACAGCTCGGCTTCCGGAACTTTCGACCTTGGGTCGGCAACGATCAAGTATTTAGCGGTAGACTTTGCAGCAACATTGGCTTGGAACAGCAGTTCATCGGATTGTCCGTCCTGATCATTGTCAATCCATTGCACTGGCAAAAGCGCCCCGGAATGCCTGTCTTTAACCCGGATATCCTGCTCAGCTTTGCTTTTCAGTATTGCCGTTAATTGCTTCTTTTTTACAGCAGTTATTTCTTTCCGGGGGAAATCAAGCGTGTTCCTGACCGCTACCTCAACCTGCTGCTTCGTGGTTTTACACGAAGCCATTGCTATAGCGCACAAGAATATCAACCTATACCTTAACGTTACGCGCTTCATCTACCATGCAGTTTTTTATACCTCAACAAGGCTTCTACAAGGTAGTAATCGCCGTAGCTTAATGGTGTATCTACTTCTGTTTGTTTCGGCATGTTTCCAACCCCATGCATCAACAGGAACCCTCCATTGGTTTTTGGGGATGCGAGATAGAAAGGTGTAAGTAGGTTATCAAGCATGATTTCCCCATCTTTTCGGTAGCGAGCGGCTTTATTTTCTTCCGAAAGCGTGCTTAGTTCCAATAATGCGGAGGCGATTATAGCCGCAGCGGAGGAGTCATGGAGCGCATCGGGGATATTCGACGCATTGAAATCCCAATATGGAATTTTATCTTCCGGAAGATTGGGATGATTTAAAATGAAATCGGCAATATTTTCTGCCTGCTGCAAATACTTCTTGTCCTTGGTTTCCCGGTACATGACCACAAACCCATAAAGGCCCCATGCCTGACCGCGCGCCCAGGCAGAGCTATCTGCGGCACCCTGATTGGTGATCTGCTTGACCATAGCGCCGGATTTTTTATCGTATATAACCACATGGAAGGAACTGAAATCGTCACGATAGTGATTTTTCATGGTTGTATTCGCATGGTCAACGGCAATCTTATAGAAAGTACTATCTCCGCTAAACTTTGTCGCCCAGAATAGCAGTTCAAGGTTCATCATATTGTCTATGATGACAGGCATCTGATCCGCTTCAGCCTTGTTCCAGGGCGCGCTATCCCAGGACTGAATGCTTTTAGCCTTGGCATTATAGCGGGTGGACAGCGACTTAGCACTGTTCAACAGGATGGTGTCGTAACTAGGTTTTGGTTCCAGGCGGTTCGCATTACCGAAGCTGCAGAACATCATGAAGCCGAGATCATGTGTCGTCTTGTTGAACTGTTCATTCTCCAGGCTACCGAGTGCCGTATAGGCTTGTTGCTTAAATTCTGGATTGGGATCCGCCTCATTCAGATACAATAATGTACCAGGGTAGAAACCACTGCACCACCAGCCGGAGTCACTCGTTTCAAGCGAGTCTGTCTTTTCATCGTAGGCTTTTGGAAAACGACCTAAGGGGGTTCGGCTACCCAGATACGCGTATTGGATGGATGCGAGCTTCAGGGTAGCTGCAACTTTCTGGTCCAGGTTTTCCGCTTGCTCCTCTTGTTTAGGCTGTTTACAGGATATTAGGCTAGCCGCCACAATTAAGATGAACAGGTATTTTCTCTTTTTTAACATATGGATTTACGATCGTATTCTAATTTATGGTCGCATTGGTGCGTTTTACAGTGATCTTTCTTGCGAAGTAACTTGTTTCATTTTCAGGTCCTTCAAGGCCGGAAGATCCTTCCATTTGTAAATTAACGATAAGCCAAAGCGGCTTGTTTGTAAAATTGCTATCGTGTGTACCCAGCTTCTCCCCATCGATGTAGTAGGTGATCAGCGTTTTTTCATCATCTACACGTTGGAGTACAGCAGTATAGGTGTGCCATTGTTCATGTGCATCTGGAACCCTTTTTTTAATGGTAGTTACCGCTTTCGGCGTAATGAAAGTGTTCTGCCAATTGACATCATCTCCTTTGAACTCCAGGATATCAGTTTCAGGTGGCCAACCGTTTACAGCGGTGAGCCAGAAGGCCGGCCAGGTTCCTGCAGCAGTGGGCGCTTTAAACTCGCCGGAAACAATGTACTCCGGATGTTCTTCGCTGATCGTGATATGCTGCCTGGCATGTACAGCTCCCGAGTGATACTTAATGGCCAGGAAGGGCTCGTGCTTGCTTTTACCTTCTGCTTTTGCCACTGGCGAGGCTTTAAGCTGGAGTACACCATCTTGGAGCGTAATCTGCTTTTTATACATCCTGGCGGAACCGTTATGTTCTGTTCCCCAAGGGTAAAAGTTATTCCATTTTTCTTCAAAAGATTTGGCGCTACTGAAAGCGGTTGAGTCTAGAATGGTCTCATATTTACCAGATGCATCTTCTGGCCGATTTGTTTGTTGTGCTGCTGCTGCTGTAGAGATTACGAAAAGCAAAAAGAAGATCTTTTTAACACCCATGGGCTTATTTGGCTAAGATTAAGGACTTGTATGGCTCACCAATGCAATATAAGGGTTTGCAGCAGCGTATCGTTCAAACCGTAAAACAAAAGTTACAGCTAAGTCGCTGCTTCAGAAGCCCGTGATAAGGATTAGGACAAGACAAGGACAAGACAGCTTCAGGTCAAACGCACACCTGACCCACACCAAACGCACACCAAACCCAGACCAAGCGCACATAGCATGTGTGTTTAGTCTGGGTTTGGTGTGCGTGTTATCAGTGTTTGAACTGCATTTAATTCAAAGCAATTTGCCTTCCCTACTTGGCCAGTTTATATCTGATATTCGCAATAGCAATCCCGGGCTCAATATCCTGGGTACTTACACCCATAGTGACTCTCCGGAATGGGGCATCTGATTTTACCGCGATTAATCTTGCACCTGAAGGTGAGCTCACCGTTTGATACACAAAGAACAATGGAGGATCCCTATATTCTTCAAATTGATGAAAGGTTAGATAAATTTTGATGTCTTTACCAGTAGCATTTGGGGCAACTTCAAACCCAAACATGGTGAGGTCTTCGTCAAATGCTAAGTCAAATTCATTCAGGGGCCTACCTGAAGCATCTGAAGCAAAAAGAACGTTCGGGTACTCAGATTCCGTATATGGCATGTAATTCCAATGGGTCCACCAACCCTTTGGACCATTGTTTAACTTCAAAAAGCCCTCACCTGAAGAGCCAAACCGCCTGGAGAAGAATACTGTAAAATCATCATTGACGATCTGTTTACCGAATACACCTTCTTCCACCTTAGAAATATCGAGCTTCTTAGTTTGTTTTACATACTCATCACATACCTCGTTAATCACCTTAACGCTGGCATCTTCATCAATCTGAATGAGTTCAAGTTCTGCATCCGGCAATTTATTCTTCTTGGGAAGGATATTCGTCGACATTTCGTTATCGTCGAGCGGAAAGACAACATTAGAAACTGCTGCAATCTTCTTTTCAGATTTTATGATGGGGTTTTCTGCATCTTTCTGGCAAGCAGAAAAGCTTAGGGTTAAAGCCGATGCCAACAGGAAATTTAGATGATACTTCTTCATACTAAACTGATTTACTTTGGTTAAGTATAAAATTAATATTAAGAGGGGAGCTAACTCAGGGAAGTTTAAAATTGGTTAGCATTGTGCAGGGAGTTGTATAATTGGGAAAGTAACTGGGAAGTACCATGCATGTAACTCCCGATTCTTTAGAAAAAAAAAGGAGCGCTGTTGAAACGCTCCCTGTATGTCAAAAAATTATTTGGTCTATTTAGCTACTGCATATCTGATGTTGGCAATGGCAACACCAGCCTTACCAGTTGTAGCTCTTACTTGAATGGCAACACGCTGAAAAGGTATTTGAGATTTCACGGCGATCAATCTTGCACCTGAAGGTGAACTGATTGTTTGTCTCACTTCTATCATGTTGGGCTGACGATACCAGGATTCTTCCTGATAGTTCACCCAAACCTCAAATTCTTCACCGAGTCCATTTGGCGCAACCTCAAAGCCAAATGTTGTAAGCTTTCTGTCAAAGGTCAAGTCAAATGTATTATTAACAGAACCATTCCTATTTGCAGCGAACAAAACGCTAGGATATTCAGATTCCGTATAAGGAGTATAATTCCAATGTGCCCACCATCTGTTAGGCCCATGATCAAGCTTTACAAATCCGTCCCCGCCAGTACCGATTTCTTGCGAAAAGTTTATTGTGAGATCATTTGCCCGAATGCGCTTACTAAATTCACCTTCCTTCAACTTTGAAATATCAAGCTTTTTAGTGCCTTCCAGATACTCTTCACAGATAAGGTCAATTAGCTTAACCTTGTTCTTCAGGTAACTGGCATCTTTCGTCAGTTTTGCATCTGGTAAATTTTCTTTCTTCGGAAGAATGTTCATTGACATATCATTTCCGTTAAGCGGATAAACAATGTTTGTGATACTTGCAGCGAGGCGATCAGCGGAGTTCTCGATGGTTTCAGCCTTTTTTTCGCAGGAGGAGATTGTTACAGCCAGGACCGCAACGAACAATGATTTTAGGTAATTTACCTTCATAAACGTTAATTATTTTAAAATAAGCCGCGAAATTATGTTATTGAAACTTACCCGCTGAGCACTGTTTTAAAAATGGTAAGTATCGTATAAAAATGTTCGATTTCTGTAAACGCGGATGAGAAATTGTCAAATTATGTTAAACTAAGCGTCCGAATTAGGCTACACCTTTTATAAATCAATATATTAGCCAGAATAAAAGGTTAAAACGAATCCATGAAGTATATCAAAATTGTATTTGCCCTCACTTTTCTAACCCTGGGCTTACATTTTTCAGTGACTGCACAAACAAGTCCACAACAAGACACTGCTGTTCTGCAAAACATCCTTGAAAAGACCAAAAGGCTCTCCCAGACGCAACCTATAGAAAAGGTCTATCTCCATTTTGACAAACCATACTACAGCGTTGCAGACACCATCTGGTTTAAGGCTTACCTCACCTCAGAGCAAAACCTGGCCTCGTCCCTGAGCAAGATCGTGTACGTTGATGTGTTAAACGAAAAAGATTCCCTGGTCACTTCTTTAAAGCTGCCAGTAAACAATAGTGTTGCTACCGGTCACATCCCACTCGATATGACGCTCTATAAGCAGGGTAACTATTACGTGAAGGCTTACACCGTATGGATGTTAAACTTTCCGCAGGATTACTATTTCACGAAGACGATTGCCATTGGTGATGCCATAGACAAACGACTATTCACCAATATTAAATATAACACCACCCAGTCTGATAAAGCACAGACCATTACTGCGCGCATTCAATTCAGGAATGACGAAAAAGTACCGCTGAGCAACAAAGTGGTTAACTGGCGCATGGTCTCCTCCTACGATGTTGTGGCTAAAGGCCGTGGCACCACAGACCAGAACGGCTTCCTCAACGTAGAGATCAGCACCAAGAAAGAAAACTTTATCAAATCGGGCGAGCTGTATACGGACCTCGTATTGGCCGACAAGGAAATATTGAGCTCAAGCTTCAACATTAAAACGCAAGTAGGGAACATTGACCTTCAGTTCTTCCCGGAAGGTGGTGAGCTATACATCGGCTTACCAAGCCAGATTGCGGTTAAAGCCGTAAAGCCTAATGGTCTTGGTATTGATTTTACGGGAAATGTAACCGACAATGATGGCAATCAAGTCACAGCGATTACCTCGGGCCATCTGGGCATGGGTGCCTTTTATCTGAATCCAGAGCCTTCAAAAACCTACAAAGCAAATATCACCTTCAAAGATGGTAGTAAACAGGTGTTCCAGATTCCGACAGCCAAGGCAGCTGGTGTGAACCTTCAGGTAGCCAACAACCTTGCTGATGTAATTGGCGTCAAGATTGTCGCAAACGAACCGTACTTCCAGGCGAACAAAGGCAAACCACTATACCTGGTTGCCCAGCATAACAACGTGGTTTATTATGCAGCACAAACAATGCTTCAGAATCAGGTAACATCTGCCAAAATTCCGAAAGACAAGTTTCCATCGGGTATTGTGCAGCTAACGCTTTTCTCTGCGAGCGGCGAACCCGTGTCAGAACGCCTCGCATTTGTATTGCATAAAGATGCATTGAACTTGAAAATCAGCACTGACCTGGCGACCTACAAGCCACGTCAGAAGGTTAAGATGACGGTGACCGCACAAGATTCCACAAAGAAATTAGCAGGTAATTTCTCCGTAACCGTTATTGATGAGCAGAAAGTGCCGTTCAATGATGATGCGGAGACCACCATCTTGAGCTCACTACTTTTAACGTCCGACCTTCAGGGCTATATCGAAAAGCCAAACTATTACTTCAATAAAATGAACGACAAGAAAGTGGCTGATCTCGATGTGCTGTTACTGACTCAAGGCTATCGCAGGTTCGTGTATAAAGACATCCTGGCTAATAAATACAACCCGATCTCCTACTATCCGGAGCAAGGGATGGACATTTCAGGCACACTCCGGGATCGCACCGGTATGCCAGTGAAGAAGGGTGCTTTAAGGCTAACGGTAACCAACAAGCCAATATCCCAGGAAATTCTTACCAGCCCTTCAGGACTGTTCACCTTCAAAAACCTGAACATTCCGGATTCTTCAGAAGTGGTGATCAGCGCAAAGTACAACGCGAACTCCAATAACATGATGATCATGCTGGATCAATCGCCTGCGGCCGCAATTACCAAAAACGTGAATGCGCCAGATGAGCTGCAGAACATTGACAGTACCCTGAACAATTACCTGGCGAACAGCAAACGACAATACCGTTTCCTGAACAACCTGAAGGAGGTTGTGATTAAGGGTGCGCCTGTGAAAAAGGTTACGCACAACGATTACTCTGCACTATCTACTTTAAGTATGATTGCGGATCACCAGATTGATGGCGAGCGCCTAGGGAACTGCCGCGATCTGATCAACTGCCTGAAAACAATGGCCACCGGCTTAACTTTCTACGAAAACAATTTCTACATCCCCCGGGACTATAACGCGGGTAGACGGGTGCCTGTACAAGTGTTCCTTGCTGGCTCGCCAGTAGATTTGTTTTCCATTAATGGCGTAAATCCAGCGGAGATCGAGTCTGTTGAAATCTTCCTTAAGGATGAAATTGGAACGGTAACCAGAACCTACGGCGGCAACGGGGTGATCTCCATCAACATGAAGAAGGTAGAGAAAACCAAAATGAGCATTGCTGATCTGAAAAAGATGATTCCGGAAAGCAACACCTTGAAGTTTACACCAAAAGGATTCAGCAAAGATCGGGAGTTCTATGCACCGAAATATCTGCCTGGAAAAACCTATAACACCACTGATTTAAGAAGCACGATATTCTGGAATCCTAAAGTTGTAACCGATGCAACCACTGGCACCAGCTCGTTCGAGTTTTATAATGCCGATGGTAAAGGCACTTACAAGGCTATTGTTGAAGGACTTGATGTAAATGGTAACCCCGGCCGGTTTATTTTACGTTACACCGTAAAGTAATTCCACGTTAAGGTAATTTCAATACAATAAAAAAAGGGAAGGTTTTAGACACCTTCCCTTTTTTTATTTAGTAGCTGAACCTAGTTAGGCACTCCACATTTTAAGCCTTCTTCTGTCATTACCCAAACCTTACGGGCTTCTTCACCATCACACGACCAGTAATCAAAGCTGAAGTTCAGGCGGTCCATATCGTCCTTCAGGAACAACTTAACCCCTACAGGAACTTTAAGCGTCAGCTCCACCTCCTGATCTCTCCAGTTGGTATTGCGGTTAAGCTGCAGAAAAGGACTGAAGTTTAACAAAGAATCCTGCTGACTGAAGTCGTAACGGATGTTTTGTGCATGGCTTAATGCTACCTCGAAGTTCCGTCCATGTGAACTGTTATTTTGGGTTAGCGTCACACGGTCATTGTCGCTTTTTTCGATATTTAAACGCACATTCCTCGGCAGATTAAAAGGATCATCCATATCATTCAGGATCACCTTACCCCTGTATTTGTCGGTATTGATCTGGTACTTCACGCTATCCTCTTTAGAAAAGAACCTGGAGCGATCCAGTGTTAAAGTATAGGCATCGTATCTCTTCAACTCTTTAACCTGTGTAAATGCTGCTTCTTCTTTAAACTCGGAGACGGTTTTAGTGATGTAAAATATGCTAAGCATTACACCACCCAACCAAATGACAAGCAAGGCAAAGGATACGGTACGGTTTATAGCTCTGGTGTTAAAAGCAACACGAATTGCAAAAAGCACAAGTGCGATTACCGGAACAGCCAGGGCAACAAAAAATGCAACCACCATGGAGGACAAGTAGTTATCATTTACGATATTCAATGGATAGTAATCACTTGGATTGGCATCCCAGAAGCCAAAGAACACGGCAAGGCCAACCAGTAAGCCGAGGAAAAAGCAGGTACCAAAGATGATGATGAAAGCTGCAATAATCTTGAAAAAGGTCTTTCCCAGCGTTCTAAAGATTCGTCCTGAAGCTTCAGCAAGCTCTACAAAGAAACCACGAGAACGGTTGATCAGTTGATTTCCGGCAAGCTCCTCTTCAAAGTTGCGGATAAAGCCGTGCAGATTTACGGGCTGGCCTTTCATATACATCCGCTGAGAACGTGTAACAGCACGTGGAATCAGGATCCACATGATCAGATAGGCAAGAATACCGGAACCGGCAAAGAACAAGGAAACTACAAATAGCAGGCGGAACCACTTGGCGTCGACATTTGCATAATGGCTTAAGCCAGAACAAACACCAGCGATATACGCCTCATCAGTATCGCGGTACAGTTTCTTAACCCCACTAATGGTGTCTTCATAACCACTTTCTTCTGCTTCGTCTGCCGACTCAAAGTCCTTCACAGAACCCATCTGTGCAATGACAGCATGTACATCATCAATGCCGATCACTTGCTTTTGCTGTTGTGCAAGCATCTCGCGAAACATCTCCGCAATACGGTTTTCGATATCCGTGACAATTTCGAAATGATCGGCATTCTTTGAAAAGTGTAACTTGATCTCATTCAAATATGCTGTTAACATTTCATAAGCGTCTTCTTCAATCAAGATGATTGAATTTCCAATATTTATGTTGAGCGTCTTTTTCATGATTTCGTTTGTTTTGATGTTTCTATAGCGTAAGACAACTCCATCCAGGTGATGTCCAGTTTATTCAGTATTTCTTTTCCTTCAGCAGTTAGCAGATAGTACTTTCTCGGGGGCCCGGAGGTCGATTCGACCCAGTTGTAGCTCAACAAACCGTTGTTCTTTAAACGGGTTAATAAGGGGTACAATGTACCCTCCACCACCAGCAATTTGGCTTTCTTTAGTTCCGCAATAATATCNNTTTTGATATTATCAGAAGCACACAGTATTCGAGTATGCCCTTGCGCATTTGTGTTTGCGTATTTTCTGCTATCATATAACAAAGATATATGTTTAATACAGTAATATGCAATACATAGTACTGTATTAAACATTCATTTAACTGTAATGCGTTGATATACAGCATAATAAAATTAAAACAAGAACTTTACATTGTTAATAACTCATCATCGACTACTTTTGTCGACTATTTCTATATTCTTTATGCTAAAGAAATCCATTGATCAGATTCTCGTTGAAGCAAATGAGAACAACGAACATTCTTTAAAGAGATCACTCGGCCCTTTTAACCTTATACTCATCGGAGTTGGCCTAACCCTCGGCGCGGGACTATTCTCCATTACTGGTCTTGCCGCAGCAACCTATGCAGGACCTGCTGTTACCATATCATTTTTCATCGCTGCACTTGGATGTGGCCTAGCTGCATTATGTTATGCAGAGTTTGCTTCCATGATCCCGGTAGCTGGTAGTGCATACACTTACTCTTATGCTACCATGGGCGAGTTTTTCGCCTGGATTATTGGATGGGATTTGGTTTTGGAGTATTCTGTAGGATGTGCCACCGTTGCGGTGAGCTGGTCGCAATACCTCACCAGGTTCTTGTCTTCATTTAACATTTATCTTCCGGCACAGCTCACCATGTCGCCCTTTGAGACGGCCCAACTTGCGGATGGCCGTATGGTTAGCGGCTGGGTAAATATTCCGGCTGCCCTGATTGTGGTCATCATGACCATGGTTGTGATTCGTGGTGCAAAAGGTTCCGCTATTGTAAACGCAATCATCGTTTTCCTGAAGGTAGGTGTGGTGGTCGTGTTTATTGCGATGGGCTGGAAATACATTAATCCGGAGAACTATCAACCCTATATCCCGCAGAACACAGGTGTTTTCGGTGAATATGGCTGGTCGGGTATCCTCCGCGGTGCGGCATTGGTATTCTTTGTATTTATCGGTTTTGATGCTGTAGCTGCTTCTGCACAGGAAACTAAAAAACCCGCCAGGGACCTCCCTATTGGGATCTTAGGCTCCTTACTGGTTTGTACCGTGCTCTTCGGTGTTTTCGCTCATGTGCTTACCGGACTGGCTAACTACAAGGAATTTGCAAACAGTGGTGCGCCAGTGGCCATTGCATTACAGAATACACCTATCAATTGGATCAGTCAGGCCGTAATTTTGGCGATTCTTGTAGGNNGTTACACTTCTGTAATTCTGGTTGACCTTATGGCACAATCCAGAATGTTCTATTCCATTAGCCGGGATGGCTTGTTGCCAAAGGTATTTTCTGAGGTGCATACGAAGTTTAAAACACCATATAAATCAAACATCCTGCTTTGTGCTTTCATCGCCACCTTCGCCGCTTTTGTACCCATGCGGGTTGTTGGCGAGATGACCAGCATTGGAACACTGCTGGCGTTTTTAATGGTTTGTGTTGGTATCCTGATCTTGAGGAAAACCAATCCGGATGCGGTAAGGCCGTTTAGGGTTCCTTTTGTTCCATTGATTCCGATCCTGGGGATTTTGGTATGCCTTGGCATGATGCTGTTTTTACCTGCCGATACCTGGATCAGACTCGTGGTTTGGCTGGCCATTGGATTGGCGATTTATTTTGGATACGGTAAAAAGCACAGTGTACTCAGAAAAAGTCTGGAGGAACAGAAAACCGAGCTTTAAACGACTGAAAAGATTTTATAAAAGGCACAACATTAACAGTTTAGTTAAGCTTGTTTAGGCAAACTAAAACTTAGCATGATTTACCAGAAAGACAATACTTTGGCGCACACTTTGTATCGCGATAAGTACATCTTTAATCATCTACCTATGTTAATCAAATTAAATCCTGTTTTTCCGACCTATGCGAGGCATAGCGAGGAAAAGATTGAGAAAGCATTAACCAAGCGACAGTGGATTTACGCAGATCGCATTGTAATGCTGATTATGTTCCTGGCCGTGATTTCAGGAGCCATTGTATTTTCATAGGAGTTGAAAAACATTAATTAATTTTTATCCCGGTGCTGCCCACCGGGATTTTTTATGCCTTTTTTTTCGGCTCTATGCTTTTATAGATTTATNNGCTTTTTTGAGCTTTTAGAGCAACAGCGTGTCAATACGATGTGCCTGTACCATGTTCCGTGTTTCAGACCAGCTGAACAGGGTATAGTGCCCATCCTGAGAGGCTACCAATGCCAGTGCATCGTGCTGATCATTCACAAACTGCGCAGCCGATAAATGGCGGGTGCCACCCATCTTCGCCGCCGGCATGGTCACTGCACCGCCGCCATATACAGGTTCAATCAGGATGATATCGTCTACCGTTTCTTTCCCTTTTGCACGACCGATCTTGGCGCCGAATGCGAGTAAATCATAGTTTTCGTTGACGATGGTTGCACCATCAACGGCCGTAAGTCCGGCCATATGTTCTACTTCACGACGCAACGCCGTTTGCCAGAAAATCTGACTTGCTTCTTTCCGGTCCTGGTTCAGCAATTTGGAAAGCCCGGAGAAAGCTGGCTGCACGCCATATTGAAATGGCTTGATGATCGAGTGCAACCAATTGTTATTCTTCGACGACACGATCAATAACGTTCCTCCACGTTGATGCGCACGCATGGATACCGCCAGCTGGATCATCACGTTAACGGCATCATTCCAGTATGAAGGTGCTGTTAAATCTAACAACGATAATACGAGTTGTGGTGTATCTGGCATGGCCCCACTGGTCGAGTCCACGATCTTAATCTGCTCTCCTTTTAGTACAGCAACGTTGGTAAACTTGCCAAAGCCGGAAAAGCGGCGATGTTTGATAACCAGCAAACTGGGTTCAGAAACATCAAGTACAAAACAGAAATTAGGGATACTGGTGGTGGTCCCCCATATGTAAATCTCACCGTCCTCATGCCACACGCCAAGGTGTATACCCGCACGCTCCACACCGGGCGCAATCTTGGCCAATGCAGTGGAGCTAAGCGCTAGTCGTTGCTTGAATATTAAAGGGTTTCCAGCCTGTGCTGGCGCCACAAAGGCCAGTGATATCTTTGGAGAATGACCTTCTTCCTTCCGGAGACTAGCCCAAAATGCCGCATCGATGATCATCTCAACAATGGGCGCTTCTGGTAAGGGTGCCAGATCTATCTCGCCACGATCTTTAGCCAAACGCAGGTGTTCATTAAAGATCGACTCAACCTGAGAAGCAATAACCCGCGCCGCTTGATACGTGATTTGATATTTCATGGGATAAAGTTAAAATAAAAAAAATTGGTATGTCAATTGTTATTATTTGTTCATCTATCAACCAAATTTATTAAACAATGGACACTAAAGCATTTAACTTAAACATTTTTAGTCATAAAGATTCTTTATTCTCTTTTGCGTTCTCATTCACTAAAGATACCGACGATGCGAACGACCTGTTTCAGGAAACAATGCTGAAGGCCATCAACTATTCCAGTCAGTTTAAGGAAGGAACAAATTTGAAAGCATGGTTATACACCATTATGAGAAACACCTTTATCAACAACTACAGGAAAAGCTCTAAAACCGATCGCATCATGACGGTAACAGACGACCTGACTTCCGATAAATTATTCTTGAGTGCTTCTATGAATGGCAGTGAAGGCAAGTTTGTGATGGATGACATCTACAAAGCACTGGAGAGACTACAGCCTGAATACTATACGCCCTTCATTAAATACTTTGAAGGCTACAAATACCACGAGATTGCTGATGAGCTAAACATTCCGATTGGAACTGTTAAAACCAGAATTCACGTGGCCAGACAGATCTTAAAGAAACAACTTAGAATTTATTCTAAACTTGCAGAAGACCAGGATCAGGTAGCTTAAATACCGAAGTTCCAGGCCACAAACCTGCTGATCTTTTGACCTTGGGCCATTTCGATGCTACGCACCGAAGTGGCCTTTGCTTTTTCCAGCGCGTTGTATATCCCGGGCAGGTTACTGCTTTTTGACACCAGACTGGTGTACCAGGTTTTCGCCCTCGGCAGTTCGGCACTTTCAAACACCATCTTACGGATGAATGCCTGTTCGCCCCCTTCAACCCAAAGCTCTACCTGCTGGCCACCAAAATTCAACACCTTACTTTGCTTCCCCAGGTTCCGCAATTTGCGGCCAGAGCCCGCTGCAGCCTCTTCGGCAGAAGCATGAAAAGGCGGATTGCACATGGTGAGCGTGAAGGTTTCTCCAGGTTTGATAATGCCCTTTAGGATCTGATGTTTATTTTCTTGCTGTCTGATTTGCACCGCACCTTGCAGTTCGGGGTTCGCAGCCACAATGTTCTGAGCTGATTTCACTGCAGTGCGGTCTACATCCGATCCCACAAAGGTCCAGCCGTACTCCTGATGTCCAATGATCGGATAGATGCAATTGGCACCTACACCGATGTCGAGCACACGCACGGACCGTCCTTTAGGGACAACACCATTGTGGCTTTCTGCAAGCAGATCTGCCAGATAATGGATATAATCTGCCCGGCCGGGTACCGGTGGACAAAGGTATCCTTCAGGGATGTCCCAATGAGCAACGCCATAAAAATGGCTCAATAAGGCTGCGTTTAAGGTCTTCACCGCATGTGGATCTGCAAAATCAACAGACTCATCCCCGTATGGGTTAATCTTGATATAATCGCGCAGCGCAGGTGTTGCTTTAACTAAAGCGGCAAAATCATAGCGGGAACGATGTTTGTTCCGTGGGTGCAGATTAGTCTTTTCTTGCTTTGCTTCGCTCATATCGGTGAATTCTTGCGGCAAAAGTACTTGATAAATTTCAGTTAAGGCAATTTAACTATCTTTGTTTAAAACATCTTATGCTGCACAAGACCCGTGGAATTGTACTGAAAACCACCTTTTATGGCGACACAGGTGTGGTGGTCCAGATTTTTACGGAGAAATTCGGCATCCAGTCTTACCTGATCAACGGGGTAAGAAAACCCAAGGCCAAGGTGAATCTAAACATGTTGCAGCCGCTACATTTACTGGATTTGGTGGTTTATTTTAAAGCAAATACCGGCATTCAGCGCGTAAAAGAAGTACAGTCCTCCCCCATCTTCCGCAGCATTCCATACGATATCATCAAAAGCACCATCGTCATGTTCCTGAACGAAGTGCTTTATAAAAGCATCAGACAGCAACATACCGACGAACATCTGTTCGATTTTATATACAATAGTATTGCCTGGTTTGACGAAGCACAGGATGCCAGTATTAATTTCCACCTCGCTTTTCTACTAAAACTTTCCAGATATCTGGGTTTTGCACCGAGTACAGACGTTCAAAGCCATCAACATTACTTTGATCTGCAGGAAGGAGCCTTCTGTAGCCGGCCTCCATTACATCCATATTATATGGATAAAGAAGATGCTGAAATCTTCATCGCACTATTTACAACACCTATGGATAAGCTGGATCAGGTTAGCCTTACGAAGTCCACCCGTCGTTCCATCCTGAACAAAATCCTTGTTTTCTACACTTTGCACACGGCTTCCTTCGGTGAAATCCGGGCACATCAGGTACTTGAAGAGGTACTATCCTAAACTCAAACTGCTTTCTGTTCCCAGTGAGTTTATTATCAGAATTAACATTGTGTTAATACTAGGATCCTTTCTTTGCAATTTCTTAACAACCATTTCATAATGAGATTAAAACGAATACTTGCTGTTGTATTTTTAATTGCACTCACCAATACGCTTCGTGCGCAAAGCGATAAGGAACAACCGAAATGGTACGATACTTTTTCATTGAGGGGTTACATACAGGCCCGGTACAACGCTTTTCAGTCCAATTCCAACCTTGGTTGCGAGCAGTGCGACAAAAGCTGGAATGGTAACAGCAGCTTTTTCATTCGGCGTGCACGTCTGGTTTTTTCCGGTCAGATCGGTAAACAGGTGTATTTCTACTTTCAGCCTGATTTTGCAAGCTCAACATCTTCCGGATTAAACTACGGACAGATCAAGGATGCCTATTTCGATCTTGGATTAGATTCCGACAATGAATACCGCATCCGAATCGGGCAGACGAAGATCCCTTTCGGGTTTGAGAATATGCAATCCAGCTCGGTGCGAATCCCTTTGGATCGTGCGGATGCGCTAAACAGTGCGTTTACGAACGAACGTGACCTGGGTGTATTCTTTTACTGGGCACCGAAAGAGAAACGTGCTTTACTGAAAAGCCTGGTACGTGACGGACTTAAGGGCAGTGGCGATTACGGGATCTTTGCCTTGGGTGTATTTAACGGACAGACTCCAAACCAGCTGGATCAAAACAATGAACCGCACATTGTTGCCAGGGTGACCTGGCCATTTGCAATTGGCAATCAAATTATTGAATCTGCAATTCAGGGATACACCGGGAAATTCGTGGTGCCTACGAACGAAATTTCGAAAAATGTAAAGTATACTGCAGACCGTAATTATCTTGACCAACGCCTTGCAGCTACGTTTGTCCTATATCCAAAACCATTTGGTATCCAAGCAGAGTTCAATGTTGGTAAAGGCCCTGAATTCAACAAACAAACGGACTCTATTGAAGTGCAGAACCTCAAAGGTGGATATGTTACCATGTCGTATCTAATTAACAAGGGTAAGCAAACCTTTATACCTTTTCTACGGGCACAATACTACGACGGCGGCAAAAAGCATGAGCTTGATGCCAGAAGCTATAAGGTGAATGATTTCGAGTTTGGTTTAGAATGGCAACCGGTAGAACAATTTGAACTTGTAGGTAGCTACAACTTCTCGCACAGGCGATATGAAGACTTCGAACTGCGAGACAACGATCAAAGGGGCAATCTGCTCCGCATTCAGGCACAGCTAAACTTTTAAGGTTTAGCTGCTCCTCAATTTAATCCTCCTGCAGTTTTAGGTACACACTAAATACCGAGCCCTTTTCAGGTTCACTAGCTACAGTAATCCTGCCGCCTGCGTTGGTGATGATTTCTTTTACCAGGTATAGTCCTATTCCGGTACCTTCAACATCATCAACCAAACGCTCATACTTTTGAAAGATGCTCTTGAAGTCAGCGGCTGGTATACCTCTGCCGTTGTCTGCAACACTGATCACCATAAATCCATCTTCGACCGTAGTTTTAATGGCAACCTCAGGGCGACGGTCTTTGGACCGGTACTTTATTGCGTTATTAACAAGGTTATAAACAACGCTGCGCAACTTCCTTCGAACGAACAAAACCTGCGAAATGCCAATCTCGCTGCTTATTTTAGCACCAGACGCTTCAATCTGCTCTGCAAGGGTAAGGCGGACATCTTCGATGATATGTTCAAAACTTAATAGTTCCTCCTGCGCCTGATAGCTATGCTGCTGCCTTCTGGCATCTANNTTCGCCATACTGCTTTGGACCTTCGCCAGTAATACAGGAAAACGCTCCATTCCTTTTTCGGGCACTTGCTTTAGCAATTCAATCGTAAGACCTAAGCTGGTGAGTGGTGATTTAATATCGTGCGCAATCGTATCCAGCAGCATTTCATGCTCAGCAATCAGCTTTTCCTGTTCTTTCAGGTCTTTAATGCGCATCGTGATTTCCACAAAGGTGATAATGACGCCATTTGTGCGGCTTAACTTTCTTATCACATAAGGAAGGATGTTCATCTGGTACCAGCGCATATCTGTGGTCTGAATTTCTTTTTCAAGAATCTCACCCGTTTCGATAACATGCCGGATGTTATCCATAAACGCCGGGAACCTGAAATGTTCTTCTACCTCCGCAAGTGGACGCCCCACATCTGTTTTAGCCAATTTAAACTGCTTCATGGCTGGGGGTGTAAATTTGCGCAGAATAAGGTCTGCATCTACGAAGAGCTGTGGGATGATGGTATTACCGAAATAATTCTCGAGCTCATCGTTTAGTTCGATAAGGGAGTTAATCTGCTCATCTTTATTCTCCATGGGAATCGGCTGGGATGCTGTATGACAAGATAAACAAAATTTGATGGTAAAATAAAAAAGCCTTTCAGTTCTCACTGAAAGGCTTTTCTTTGGTGGGAGATACTGGGTTCGAACCAGTGACCCCCTGCTTGTAAGGCAGGTGCTCTGAACCAGCTGAGCTAATCTCCCTTTTGGTTACCTCTTCAACATTTAAGCTTTTTTAGAAGTCTTTTTCGTTGTTCGGTGTGCAAATATACACTCAAGTTTTAATTCTGCAAAAGTTTTTTCAGTTTTTTCTTAAATAATCTTGTACAAAAGCCCATTTAAATGCTCAAAAAGCCATATTTTTAGGTTTAAAAGTAAGACAATCAACCATTTATCAGAGACTATCTTTTTTTAAATTATTTTTTATCCCAGGCAAGAATATCGGAACGCATGAGCCGATTTTATTTATGATGTTTAAAATGATCTTTTCTATCCATGCGATAACCCTAAAGGCATCGACCGTATTAAGGCAAGAATAATTTGATAAAACAAGTAGAATAACCCATTAATATTTTTTTGTACACCAAAATGTGCCATTAAAGATTTGGCCTCGAATTTATTTAGCTTTAAATTTAACCCCTTGTTAGTTTCAAGCACTACTAAGCTGGTATTATATTGAAACAATTAAAAACATATTACGCACTTATGCTTAAAGATATAAAGCGGAGAATCTTGAACAGTGGAGAGTTCTCTGATAGAATTGTTAAACGACATGCAGCATTCTGGGGTGACCCAGCTTCTGAGAACATCAGAAACGTCCGTATGTCCCATACCGATCCAATAGAAAAATGGAAGGATGATCCTTACTGGCAGCGTAAACTAAGCAATAAAGCAAATGCACGCGAATTCGCCTTGATGCAAGGCTGCCAGGTTCCTGACTTATACTGGCGTGGATCAGACGTTGAAAACATTGACTTCAGCAAGCTGCCTGCATATTACGTGATCCGCCCTACAACCGGCCACTCTTCGAAGATGGTTTTTGTTATGGATCATGGGACCAACCTATTCAACGGAAACAAATACACCCCGGAACAGATTGTTGCAGAACTTAAAGAAGCGGTAGATAAGAAAGCAGATCAGGAATTCCTGATCGAAGAGTTTCTTCAGAATGAAGAAGGTGAATACAACGTCTTAACCGATTATAAATTCTTTTGTTTCAACGGAGAGATCGCAGTGGTTTGGGAGATCAAACGTTTAGGTCCTAAGACGGGTTTTGCGACCTTCTACGATGAGAACTGGAATCAGATTGATGAAGTCCATGTTTTCTATCCGCCGAAAGAAAAAGGCCCGGCACCGAAGTGCTTCCCAGATATGGTTCGCCAGGCGAAAAGCTTAAGTAAAGCCTACGGCATCTTTGTAAGATTAGACTTTTACGCAACAAACCGCGGTGCGGTATTTGGTGAATTCACCCCTACTCCTGCACTGGGCAGAGGACATACCAGGTTCGGAAAAANNAAAAACTTCTGATCAAATATTGGGACAAATACTGCAAAGGGCTAATATAAAACTGCCTGCAGATACAAAAAGAAAGGATCTAAGCACACCACTTAGATCCTTTCTGCTTTTAAATAGAGCCTTAAGAGCCGTGCTCGGTCTTCTTATCTGTCTCAGCGAGTATCGAGGTGATGATTTGATCCAACTCACGAGCCGAATCTGTTAGATGGGCCAACAGCTCTTTATTGGTCATTTTTCCTTCATTATAAGTAAGCAGCTCAGAAAGTCCCATGATTCTGGCAAGCGGCGCACGCACCACATGGCTTTGCATCCAGGAGATCTCCTTTAAATACTTATGCTCCTGTTCCATGTTACTGATATACGTCAGCCTTTCTGTTGCATCCTGCACTGCCCCGATCATACGTTCGGGCTCCCCGGAACCATTAAACACAAAAAATCCACGATCAATTACCGCCTTGTAGATACCCCCTGCTGCCAGGAAACGATACTGCTGTTTCCATCTCGTTTTTTTATCACGCAGGTGTATGAAAATCTGATCAATCACATGCTGCTGATCCTCCGGATGAATCAGATCCAGCCAGCGGCTTTCCTGCCGCTGACCATCACCGGAACGATATCCGAAAATCTCCTGAAAGCCCTTGCTCCAGGTTAATTGGTTCGTTTGGAGATCCCAGTCGTAAATCGCATCTACAGTAGCTCTCGAAATGCGGTTATAGTGTTCCAGATTAGCTCTGATCTTCCGTTCATTGTTAATCCGCTGCGTCACGTCACGTCCATTAATTACAATGCCGCCCACAGCAGGCTCTTCACTAAGATCAGTAATGAACGTTTCAATCCAGCGATACTGTTTAGCACCAAGCGCAACTCGAAACGGCTCCAGATGCTTTGACTTGAACAGCTTCAAGCTACTGAACCCTTCTACTACTCTTGCCTTGTCTTCCGGATGAATAAATTCAAAGATATTCTTGTGCATCAGCATTTCCGACTCAATGCCTAACACACGTTTGGTGGATGGACTCACATACTTGAAAGTACCCGATAGGTCAAGTATCGCGGTGAGGTCAGATCCATCCTGCACCAGTGCCTTGAAACGCTGCTCACTGGCTCTTAATGCTTCCTCCGCCTTTATGCGATCCGTGATATCCTGCGCCACAATGATCCTGGCAGATTCATTCCAGCTGGTCAGCGGTTGGCTCATAAGTTCGGCGGTCAGAATTTCACCTGACTTCCTTGCCAGGCGTACCTGCGCCTTATTCACCTCTCGTGATGATACCTTTTCCTGCAGCATCCGCTCCAGCACATGCTGTTCCTCCGGCGGATACATATTCCGGACGTCCATCTCCAGGTACTCCGCTTTCGTGTATCCATAAACCTCCATCGCTGCCGCATTAACAGCCAAAAATCTCAGCGTGTTAATATCATAAACCCAGATGGGGAAAGGACTGAAGTCAAAAAGCATCTGGTAACGCTCTTTCGCATTCTGCAACTCCTGCTCGGCTTTAACGCGAACCGTGGCATCGCGAAAGTAAACACTCAGTCCGTCATTATTCGGGTAAACAGATACCTCCAGCCACATCTTCGCCGAAGGCAGGTACTCATCAAAACGCTCGGGCTCCTTTGTGCTAAGCACCTTTCGATAAGCATCTATAAACGAGCGTTCATCCGCACCTGGAAAGAAATCCCGAAGGTTTTTCCCGATAATTTCTGAGCGCGGGGTGTTCAGGATATTTTCAGCCTCTTTATTCCAGTAAGTCACCGTCCAATCCTTGTCCATCGCAAAAAAGCCGTCCTGGATACTCTCCATCATCGCGAGGAGCTGTTTTTGCTTGATCTCGGCCTGTGCCTCTGCTTCGCGTAGCTGTGTAAGATCCTTGGTGATCATATATACCCCAAGCACCTCATTATTAATAATAATGGGAATAAAGGTCAAATTCAAGGTTAGTGCCTTCCCTGTGGCATCGAGTACCCTGCTTTCTAAGTTTTGTATCTCACCTTTGATAGCCTTCTGAAAAGCATCAAATACCGGCTGGAAATCCGCTTCCGGGATTAAGGGGATGAAGGACATGGTCAGCAGGTCCTCCCGCTTGTAAGCACTCAGGTCGGCGAAAATCTTGTTCACATCCAGGAAGTTCCCATAGAGATCCAGCGTGGCCATCGCTTCCGGGTAGTCATTAAACAAGGGATGCGCGAAGTTATCATGAAATGACGGGTTTTCCTTTTCCGATCGCGCCTGCTGCGTCACGAAATCGGTGACATCAACAATGGAATGTACCAGGTACAAGACCTCACCATTTACATCCAGGATTGGGATGGTATCCGTATTCCAGAACCTGGTTTGTGCACCAGATTTACCATCTATGATGACATCATACCGCTGTAAGCGAATTTTGCTTGGCTTTTTTAGCCGAAAGGCATTCTCCAGGGCAGATCGAAATGCTTTCACACGCTTCTGATTCTCATCTCCGCCAGCTTCAGGAAAAATGTCGAACATTTTAAGCCCAATCACCTGCCTAAGCTGCTTAGCCGTCGCCTGCAGATAGGAATCGTTGGCATCGATCACCGTAAATTTCGGAGAGTCGGGCAGCAAAAAGAGACAGGGCGTAGCAGATGATTTATAGGTATTTACGAGAGGTTCGCTAGCGGGCATACAGATATGTGGTTAAGGACATTAATTTATAAAGATTTCGCACCATTCCATACTTCAGGCCACAAAAAAAGCCGGTTTGTTGCAACAGGTGCTACAAACCGGCTCTCCTGTAATGGATAAACTATCTTACATCACGAGAAACCTTTGCTGCAGTACCTCTGCCAGGCAAATAAATCTGGAGTCCGAAAGACAGGTTAAGTCTGTGCTGGTAACCCTCGTTTCCAAATCCGGTTAGCCCGTTGTACTTCACAAGTGTTTCCAAACCAATGTTCGGTGTAATGAAGTATGCGAAGCCTGGACCAAAGCTAAAATCGAAGCCGTTGGTATTACCACCACCCTGACTAACGTTAAGTCCACCAAGTCCTGCGGCAACCTCTCCGAAGATACGGCCATGATTAAGTACCTCTACATCTGATCCGGAGTAATAACGCGCTAAAGGTCCAACGCCATAGCTAATCGTGGTTGCGGAGTTCTTTGCAGTTTGTAATCCAAAGTTCGCATACGCACCAAGGGCAATGTTGTCTTGCACAAACCAGGCTGCTTTTGGCGAGATGTTAAATTCGAAGACATGTGGATCATCGATTCCGAAGTTAATTCCGGCAAGGTTACCGCCGACCATGACGTTACCTTTTTGAATTTGTGCCTGCGCAGTTAGCCCGGTGAAGCCTGCAACAGCAAGCAATGTTAAGAAAAACTTTTTCATAGGATATAGGTTTAGGTTGATATTTCTCATTGTTTCACAAAGCCTATGCCACCAGCGGCAACGTGCCAAAAGCATTTTTATTTTTATGATTATCAGAAAACAAGAAAACTGGTTTAGAATGCTCTTCATCTGGCACGGTTCCGTGCTTCCACGCTTGCTTTACAGGCTGTTTTTACTCTTCGCCCTGAGCGTGCTGGTGCTGTATTTCAACGGTGCCCTTTTTAACTATAAGATCCAGCTTAACCCTGCGCCTTTCACACTCTTCGGCATTGCGTTGGCAATATTCCTGGGCTTCCGCAACAATGTAAGCTTCGACCGCTTCTGGGAAGGCCGCAAGCTTTGGGGTGCATTGCTAAACACCACCAGATCCCTTGCCCGCCAGGCACAAACCCTCAGCGACCTTCCTGCGCAAAGCACTGCCATCGACCGTTTCGTCAATCTACTGATCGCTTTCACGTATTGCTGCAAGCATCAGCTGCGAAATACCGATGCTGCTGAGGACCTCCGCCGATTGCTTGGTGATGCCGATTGCGAAAAACTGAAAACAGCCCGATACATTCCTAATCTTCTGGTACTTGAGATGGGCGCCTGGCTAAAGCACATCCGTACCAGCAACCAGATCGATCCCTTGCTGGCAGCAAACATAGACCATAACTTAAATGAACTTTCGAACATCATTGGCGGTTGTGAGCGAATTGCCAGCACCCCAATTCCCTACACCTACAAAGTGCTACTACACCGAACGGTTTATATCTACTGTTTTATGCTGCCCTTCGGCTTTGTAGACAGCCTCGGCTGGATAATGCCACTGATCGTTACTTTCATCGCGTATACCTTTGTGGCGCTGGAGGCGANNTAGCCGATGAACTAGAAGACCCTTTCGGGCTGGAGCCAAATGACCTGGCACTCAACGCACTCTGCGCAATGATCGAAAACACCTTACGCGAGATGCAGGGTAAGCCACTGCTGCCTGTACCGCAGCACAAAGACTATAACCTCAATTAAAGCACGTCGGGGTTACGGGCCAATCGATTTTGAAGGGTATACAATTTAATTTTCCGCACAATTATGGCTTTAGTTTTGATAACGAAAGCTACACACAAATTAATCTTGTTGATGACCTTAGTAAATGATCCTTTATTTCAGGCGGCACTCCATGCGCCTTATCCACGGGTTGTGGTCGTCCCAGAACAAGACGATTTCAAGATCATCAGCTATAATGCTGCCGCCCGGGCATTGCTTAATAATAAATACACTTCGGACATCAGGCTTGCTCAACTCATTGAGCCAAAATACTGGAACAAAGATACGAACAAAGCCATAACTGGGGCGCTGAAGACCGCCCAGCAGCAGCAGGAACCTGTAAGACTTTATTTTTCAGGTAACGCCCTGGATGAAAACGAGGAAATGGATGACCAGAACTGGCTTCAGGTGGAGATCTTGCCCGTTAAAACCGAAGAACAGGAGATCTGCCATTTTCTGCTAAACCTGATCAACCTGCCTATTGCGCAATCCAGCACGGAGCGTGCCCGGGAGACCTTCTTCAAGCAACAGAGCCTTTCTGAGGAATTAGATGCCACCAATGAAGAACTGTCTGCAAGTAATGAGGAGCTAACCATTACCGTTGAAGCTTTAAACGAGGCACAGGAACACCTTAGACACACAAACGAGATCTTAGAGCAACGTGTAAGAGCACGAACCATAGAACTCCAAAACTCGCTTTCCATTATCCAGGAAGAAAGAAAAAGACTTAGCAACATCATTGCAAATCTACCTGCAGGCGTTTGCATCCTTAAAGGTAAGGACTTCATACTTGAAGATGTAAATAAGGGCATGTTGCGCATTTGGGGAAAAGACATGCGTATCCTTGGCACTAAACTGCTTGATTTCATGCCTGAACTAAAGCAACAGGCATTTCCAGCTTTATTGGAACGCGTATACAACACCGGAGAACGCTATATTGAAAGAGATGCAAGGCTGGACATCCTGAGCGATGGCGCTCAGAAAACCATTTACCTGGACTTCTCCTATACGCCATTGTTCAACTCGAAAAAAGAAGTTGACCGGATCCTGGTTCATGCAGATGACGTTACCGAGCGAAGCCTTGCGCGAATCCGGGAGCAGCATCTATCTGAAGAGCTTAGTGCCATCAACGAAGAATTATCTTCTTCCAATGAAGAACTGGCCGCTACAAATGAAGCCTTATCCGGTTCACAGACGATCCTGCAAAAGAGCGAGGCTAGTCTTAAATTCATGTTTAACGCCATTCCGCAGCAAGTTTGGACCTCATCTGCCGATGGCAGACTTAATTACGTGAACCAAGTAATGTGTGAGGAGCTTGGACAGGATATGGAAGGCTTAATACAGCAAGGCTGGAGGCAATTTATACATCCGGACGATCTATTAGGCGCGGTAGAGAAATGGACCATTGCACTACAAACTTTACAGCCAATGGCTGGAGAATACCGGATCCGGTTTAAAGACGGTAAGTACTACTGGCACATGGCCAAAGCTGTTCCAATGATTGAAAATGGTGAAATCACCCTTTGGATCGGCACCAACACGAACATTGAGCTTCAAAAAGCCAACGAACAGAAGAAAGATGAGTTTCTTTCTATCGCCAGTCATGAATTGAAAACCCCGCTTACCAGCATTAAAGCCTTCAACCAGCTCATCTCTAAAACGCATGAGGATAACAAAATACATCACTTTTCAAGCAAATCTGCCGAGCATATCAATAAACTAGAATGGCTTATAAACGATCTGCTGGATGTGACTAAAATAAATGCCGGTAAGATGGTGTACAACATGCAGCCGCTGAACTTCAGGAACCTACTCCTGAACAGTATTGACACGATCCAGCAAACCACTAATACGCACCAGATCCTACTTAATGGCCAGGAGGAAATTACCTATTCAGGCGACCACTTCCGCCTGGAGCAGGTCATCCAAAACTTTTTGTCCAACGCGATTAAATATTCTCCTAAGGCAGACCGGGTGGTTGTGAGTTATAAAACGGAAAGGGGCAACATCGTTGTATCGGTGCAGGATTTCGGGATAGGCATTGCGCAAAAGGATTTCAACCGCCTTTTTGATCGTTACTACCGGGTAGACAACTCGGCAATGCGCTTTGAAGGACTTGGTTTAGGTTTATATATTTCATCCGAGATTTTAAAGCGCCATCAGGGTAGTTTTTGGATAGAAAGTGAAGAAGATAAAGGCTCCACCTTTTACTTTCGCCTACCCCTGGAACTCACTGAAAGTAATCAACATGAAATAAACCGGGAAAACTTCTTTAAAAATCAAGCACTCACCATCGCATACAATGAAGGTACCCATCGTTTAGATGTGGACTGGACGGGATTTCAGGACCTTAAAACCGTACAGCATGGCTGTCTCAAGATGCTGGAAATGCTAACCCGGCATAAAATAAGTAAAGTAATTAACGACAATAGTCATGTGCTGGGTACCTGGTCTGATGCATCCGACTGGGTGGGTGGCGTGTGGTTCCCTATGATGGAAAAGGCTGGATTACGGCAGTTTGCATGGATTTACTCACCGGCAGCATTTAGCCAGCTCTCCGCCCAAAAAGCTGCCGATGTTGCTTATGGCACCGTAATAACCCGCTTCTTTACAGATATCGCACTGGCACGGGAATGGATTGAATTAAGCCATTAATCGCAGCCAGGAATCTCAATATAGAAAGTCGTGCCCTCACCAACCTTGCTCGTAAACCAGATCTTACCCTTATGCCACTCTACAATGGTTTTGATGAGGGACATGCCGAGCCCGACAGATGTTTCACCTTTAATCCCGGAGCGTCGCGCTTTGCTAAACTTATCAAATAAGGTCTCATGAAACTCTTCAGGTATACCAATACCCGTATCTGTGACTTCAATGCGAACCGCATTATTGACCTTGCTTAATCCAACTTCAATCGTGCCGTTATCGGGTGTAAATTTCAGCGCGTTAGATATTAAATTATTGATAACCTGCATAAATTTATATTCATCAATCTCTGCATATATGGCCGGCTCGTCGAAGTTAAACTTAAAGTTCTTTTTAAGTTCCACTTCATGCTGCAGGTAATCTTCCATAAAGGCCGAAATCCGATCGACCAAATTGTAGCGCATTTTAACAAGATCCGTTCCAGAGGCTTCTATAAATTCGAGCTTCACAAACTCCTGTATCAACCGGATGCATCTTTTGGTGATACTTTGAATTGAATTGANNCGCCAATGTATCATTAGGATCAGCCTTTTGAGACAGCAGGTAGCTATAATTCGATATGGAGCCTAAAGGACCAGCCAAGTCGTGCGAAAGAATGTTTAACACAGCATTTTTCTTACTGGAAAGCGCCTCCATGGTGTCTAAACTTTCCCGAAAGCCTGTTAAATCGTCTATATACCCCGTGATCACCCGCCCCTTGATTTCACATTCGGTCAATACCATACTAAGTCGCAAATAATGCAATTGTCCCCGAAGCAGAAATCGGAACTCCAGACTGTCCCGGAAATCTCCAGGTTTCATTGATTTAAAAACAGTTTTTAGGTAGTTCTGATCTTCCGGATGGACCATTTGAAATAGCAACCGTGGCGTAGCTTCCTCAGGTGTAAGATGAAAAAAGGCGTGAAATGCAGGATTAAAGTATAGATAAGTATTATTACTGATGTCAAATGCACAGTATATACGTGTGTCGTGGTTCGCTAAATCAAGAAGAAGTTTCGCTGGATCTGACATGATTAGAAAGCAAAGATGCCTATGAAAAAGGTAGAAAGGGGCTGCAACTACAACCCCTGGTAAATCTTTTTAGATGAGCCGGTTTAACACGGCATATTTAATGAGTGTAGCGGTGTTCTTACACCCTGTTTTATCAATAAGGTTCTGGCGGTGTCCTTCAACCGTCCTGCGACTAATGAACAGCTTCTCACCCATTTCGCTGTTGGTTAGGCCCTCACCTATAAGCTTCAAAATTTCCAGCTCCCGACTATTCAAATGTAAGTTAATCGGTTCTGCTGGTAAAACTGGTGGGCGTTTTGAAGATCGCTCCAGTAGTCCAAAGGACAGATCTGAGCTGATGTACCTTTCCCCGGAAACAACCTGCCTCAAAGAGAAGATCAGCTCATCCGGACTTACCGTCTTTAAAAGGTAACCAGAAGCGCCTTCGGAGAAGGACTGGATCATGTACTTTTCATTGTCCAGCATAGAGAGCATCACCACCTGGATTTTTGGGTCATAATCCTTCACGGCTTTGATCAGCTCAATTCCATCCATATCCGGCATATTTATGTCTGCAAGGATTACATCAGGTTTATTTCCGTTTTTTAACAACTCAATTGCCTCTAGCCCGTTATGGGCTTCCCCTGTAACATTGAAACCTTCATGTGTCTCCAACAATAACCTTATGCCATCTCTAACCAAATTATCATCTTCAGCTAAAATCACATTCATCTTTCTTATGTTTTTATTTTAATTTAAGTTTATGCAAAGAGTTTTCGTAACTATCTAATTTACTGTTAATTTTAAACAATTTAACCTGCTCAACGAGGTCAAAAATATCAAAGGGCTTAGCAATAAATAAGTCGCAGTCGATTGCTCATCTTAATCTCATGACACAACTCACCACCATTTAGCCCCCGAAGTAAATAATCAACAATTACCACATCTGGAGCAAACTCATTAACCACGTCAATAACATCGTTTACCGCAAGTAGCGTTTTCACCTAAAAATTTTCTTCTGTAAAACATTCTGTCAATACATCCAGAATGGATTCCTCATCATCTATTATTAGAATTTTACCTTCCATGGCTACAGGTATTACTTTTTTCTAACCAAAGTATAACCCGGAAGTACCGTTTATCAATGATCGGAAAGCAAATCTACAAAAGTTCAAATTCTAAATCTACACGTACATTTGCCTCAAAAAGAAGTAATAGTACTTATTTGAAATGCGCTCCCGACAGCGTCGTTTTTAATGGTATATACTGTATCTCACACATACATAAACAAGTAAGTCAAAAATTAACAAATTGCCTTTCAAGAACCCAGATAAAACATAACATTAATTTACTTAATTAGATATTCAAAATTATTTACGACAGCACAAAAACATATCAATCTGCTAAGGTTTTGTTTGTCATCTACATCATACCCTTAAAACATTTCAAATTTCGAAACCATTTCATGTTGCTTGCCAAGGATAAATTCACCAAAATACACGCTAGTAGTTATACCTGTTTGTTTAAAAATAGAATATAAGTAAAAATACTTACAATCACAACTACGATATGGCATACTGAGCATTAATTTCTTTTACATACTGCAGTGTATCCATCACATGCTCCGGGTTAAAGAAAATCCATTCCTTTGCAATGGCATGTTCAAGCGAATCATCCAAGGCATCTAACTCATTCGAAATGACCTTAACAGGTTTACCGGGATCTACTGACTGTATCCCTTCCATCAACAGCGCCGTGATTTCTTCAGTAGCGCGCCCCCGGTATTCCTCATCATGCCGTATAATTAGCTGATCAAAGATCTCGGCAGCACACCTGCCCATTGCTACAATATCTTCCCTGCGCCGATCACCCGGACAGGCAATGATTCCTGTTTTCCTAGAAGCGGTAACGTGTGCAGCATATTTTTTCAGCTCCAGATAGCCACTTTCATTATGGGCATAGTCAACCAGCAAGGTGATTTCGCGAATTTTGAAGACATTCATTCTGCCTGGCGTATGCTCCGCAGAGGGTGTAAATGCAGCAAGTGCATCCTTGATGATGGTGATGGGGAACTTGTGCATATGTGCAGTCAGTAAAGCGGGCATGATGTTCATCATNNCAGATCGCCCATCGTGGCTAAGTGGCACCTCAGACACCCTGGCAATTGGGATATGCTGCTGCTGATCAATGATCACAAAATGACCGTCTTCGATGCTCGCAGCTAAACCACCTGTCCGCACATGGTCCACAATCCTCGGATTATTGATATCCAGACTGAAGAGTGCCACTTTGCATTGCAAGCCTTCCCGCATTTGGAATACCAGGTCATCATCTGCATTTAAAATGGCACAACCCTTCGTACTTGTACTTGCCGGCACCACCCGTTTAACCTTGGCAAGCTGTTCTACCGTTTCAATGTCCTTCAAGCCCAGGTGATCACTTGAGACGTTCGTCACAATGCTTACACTGCATTCATCAAAGCCCAAACCACTTCTCAGGATCCCGCCTCTGGCACATTCCAGCACCGCAAACTCGACTAAGGGATCTCGCAGCACGGCTACCGCACTGGAGGGTCCGCTACAGTCGCCCGCAGTTACCAAATGTCCGTCAATGTAAATCCCTTCGGTCGTGGTAAAGCCCACTTTTAATCCTGCAGCTTTCACCAGGTGCGCAATTAACCTGGTCGTTGTCGTTTTACCATTTGTTCCGGTTACCGCTACAATCGGAATTCTGGAGGTACTTTCCGGCGGATAAAGCATATCGAGAATGGGCGCCGCAACATTTCTCCCCTTGCCTGCAGTAGGTGCCAGGTGCATCCTTAAGCCAGGGCCGGCATTTACCTCAAGCACAGCCCCTTTAGTGGCAGCAATGGGCTGGGCAACATCCGGCGTCATGATATCAATACCACAGATATCCAGGTTCATCAGGCGGGCAACGCGTTCCGCAAGGAAAACATTATCCGGATGAACCAGATCGGTTACATCTTCAGCCGTTCCACCGGTAGAAATGTTGGCGGTATCTTTCAGGTTAAGCACCTGCTTTGCCGGCAGCACATCTTCTGCGGTATAACCCAAGTTCGCTAAACGGCTCAGCGTCGCATCATCAAGCCGGATGATCGTTAGTTCTTTTTCATGTCCCAGCCCCCTTCTGGGATCTTTATTTACCTGCTCTACCAACGTACGAATACTGGAACGTCCATCGCCCACCACGCGGGCAGGTAAACGCTTGGCCACGGCAACAAGCTTGAAATCAACCAGCAGAAAGCGATAGTCGCAACCGTTGATGTGCTGTTCGACAATGACCTCCTCCGAATATTTCTTAGCATAATCGAAAGCCTCTTCCAGTTGCGCTTGATTGGTGATGTAGGTCGTGATGCCTCTGCCATGATTTCCATCCAGTGGCTTTACCACCAATGGAAACTTCAGGGTGTCCATACAGTGTACGATGGATGTTTTCTTGGTGATTACTGTTCCTTTAGGCACCGGAATATGATTTTCAGCCAGAATACGCTTGGTTCCATCCTTGTCGCTCACCTGCTCCACCGCCAAACTGTTCGTGGTACTTGCCACTGTGGCCCTAAAGGTCCGCTGATTACAACCATGACCAAGCTGGATCAGGGAATGTTTATCCAGCTGCCGGAAGGGAATACTTCTTTTTTGTGCTTCTGCTACAATTGCGCGGGTACTTGGACCAAGCTGCGCATTTTGATACAATCTTTTCAGCTCCTCCAGTTCAGGCGCCAAGCTAAAAGGCTGCTGGTTTTTCAGGGCTGCTGCAATACGAACAGCTAAATCTCCGGCATAAAGCCCTGAAACTTCCGCTCCATAAGAATAAACCAGGTAAAAGCGATTCGGATTACAGGTACCATGCACTTTAAAATAAGCGCAGTCCATACCCACTAATGCCTGGAGTTCCAGCACCAGTTGCCCCGTAAGTTCCACCAGCGTAGTAAATGGCTGGCAGCGTCGTGAATATGGGAACATCGCTGTTTTGCCTGCCAGAATCCAGTTAATTGCATCAGTACTCAGGAATTCAGATTCGTCCAAAGCAATGGACATGACGATTAATTTATGTCTGTTAGGGCACCAGTAGTTGGGGCCGCGCATAACGTTGGTGTGTATAACTTGCATGATCTTTAAATCTGGAATTACCCAACAAACTGAGGGTCTCAGACGTTTGAAGGATATCTACCTCAAAACCGGAAATAACTACCTGTAAAAAGCTTCAGCATTTACGCGTTTTGAGCTGTCAAAAAACAATACAATAAGCACCAGCGGTTAACCTTGTCGTTACATCTAATCTAATACAGATGGAAGTTGAAGAATTAAGAAAGTACCAGCAAGAAAATGATTGTCCTACCCCCAGTGGCAAACTGATGATTATTGGCGGGGGCAAAGAGCGTGAAGCGATTTTAAAACATTATGTTGACCTGATTAAAGTTGATAATCCGGTTATTGAACTGGTTACCTCTGCAGGTTCGGTTGATGTAGAGGATACCTATCGGGAGTATCGGGAGATCTTCGAAAAACACATCTCCTGCACCGTGAATCAACTTCATCATGACCGGCGCGAAGACATCCAGGCAGATGAAGTTGAACAGCGCATTAAAGCTGCAGATGCGGTATTCGTTGCCGGTGGTGACCAGCTAAAACTGACCTCAATTTACGGGGGGACGGGTTTCCTGTTCCTGCTAAAACACCGCTATATTTACGATGGCTTGTTGGTTGGTGGTACCAGTGCCGGTGCCATGGTGTTATCCACCCCCATGATCTTCGCCGGTAACGGAGCCGACGAGATGATTGCCGGCGAGGTGAAGATTACCACAGGATTCGAGTTTTTAAGGGATGTTTGCATAGACACACACTTTGTAGCCCGGGGCCGGGTTACCCGCCTTGCGCAAGTGGTGGCAACGAACCTTTCCACTATTGGATGGGGTATTGAAGAAGATACTGCTGTGATTGTTGAAAACGGCACCGAAGCACGCGTGGTCGGTAAAGGCGTGGTCCTGATATTAGATGGCAAGGAAAGCTTCGGTAATAACATCACCGAGTTCGACAAACATCAGGCGGTCAGCATCCGCAACCTCAAGATTTCCATTTTGCCTGAAGGCGAGCGGTTTGACATCCACCAGATGAATCCTCCACACAAATAGCTTAGCCCGCGCGTTAGCAAGACTTTGGCAGGGGCTTGGCATGGGGTTAGCAAGGTGTTCACAAGGCTACGAACTTGTTAACCCTTTACCAAGGCCTGCCAACCCCTTTGTCAATCTAAAACCTTTGGTCTCCCATTATGTATTTTAAAACTATCTTTAGCCACTTACGTTAAATAATTTTAGGGGTTACAAATGAAATCAGCTTCAGAACAGGATAAAAAGATGGATGACACCTCCACACAGACTTTCCCGGTTGTAGGTGTCGGTGCTTCTGCGGGTGGGCTTACAGCGTTTAGAGAATTTTTACAAGGCATACCGAAAAACTCCAATATGGCTTATGTGTTGCTGCAGCACATGAGTCCCAAACACGAAAGTACCCTGCCCGACCTCTTGTCTCAATTTTGCGCCATTCCTGTACTCTTTATTACCGATGATGTGAAGCTTGAACCTAACCGGGTATACGTTGTTCCTCCTAACCGGATGCTGACCACGGTAGATGGCAAACTGAGCCTTGAACCTGTTAAGAACCGCCGCATTAAGCTGATCGACCGGTTCTTCTCTTCCCTTGGTATCGTACACCAGAGTTTTGCAGTTGGTGTTATCCTTTCTGGCACCATGGACGACGGCACCTTAGGACTACAGGTCATCAAAGCCAGTGGAGGCATCACTTTTGCGCAGGAAATTGATTCTGCCTCACATGGCAGCATGCCGCAAAGTGCAATAAACTCCGGCGCGGTAGATTTTGTACTTCCAGCTTCAGAGATCGTACCTAAACTGCTACAGATCAACGAACTATTTCATACAGATTATACCCCAGAAGAAATTCACAAACATACACCCGAAGCAGATGAAGAAGTTTTTAAACAGCTGCTTACCGTGCTTCGGATCCGCCGTGGTGTGGATTTTTCAAATTATAAACAGAGTACCATCAAACGCCGGATCATCCGCAGAATGGCGCTCAATAAAATTGATCGTGCGGAGGAGTATCTGCGCTTTTTAAGAGACAATAAAACGGAACAGGATTTCCTTTATAACGACATGCTGATCTCGGTTACGAGCTTTTTCAGAGATACCAAGAGCTTTGAAGTAATTTGTACCGATGTATTACCTGGCATTTTAAGCAGAAAGAGTGCATTTGATCCACTGCGTATCTGGGTGGCAGGTTGCGCGAGTGGAGAGGAGGCCTATACCCTGGCAATTTGCATCCACGAACATTTGGGTGATAGTGCTTATAGTCGCAAGATCCAGATCTTTGCAACCGACATTTCCGAAACTGCAATTGCAAAGGCAAGATCTGGAATATACAGACAAAGTGAACTTGGCGGGCTCTCTACACAGCAGATCCTCCAGTTCTTTAATAAAGTAGAGGGTAACTATCAGGTCAACAAAGCCCTGCGCGACATGTGTGTTTTCGCACATCATAACTTGCTAAAGGATCCGCCATTTTCAAACCTTGACCTGGTGAGCTGCCGTAATGTACTCATCTACCTGGATCCCATACTGCAAAAAAGAGCCCTTTCTACATTCCATTATGGCTTAAACGAGTATGGCTATCTGATGCTTGGGAAGTCGGAAAGTGTGGGCGGCAGTGCTGACCTGTTCGCACCAGCCTTCGCGCACGAAAAGATTTACCAGACCAAGGGCCCTAAAGGACGTTACCGGAACATCACCACTAATATCACAGAGCGGGCATTACGTGATTTTGATCAGGAAACTGAACTAAGCACCCGGGCCAAAGACGTTCACAGCCTGGCTGACAATATACTACTGTCGCAATTTACACCTTCGGGCGTGTTGGTGAACCCCAGTTTTGATGTGCTGGAATTCCGTGGTAAAACAGACCAATGGCTCGTTGTTGCACCCGGTAAACCGAGTTTTAACGTATTGAAACTTGCGCGGGAAGGCCTGGCATTTGAACTCCGGAACTTACTGCATATGGCGAAAACCAATCAGGTGCCGGTACGTAAAGAACAAGTTTTCTTCAAAATAAATGATCAACAACAATATGCAGACATTGACGTAATTCCAATTACCGAAATGGAAGAGACGCATTTCCTGATCCTTTTTCGAACCAGCATACAGCCTGTAGCCATAACGCTTTCTTCGGAGCCCTCTGAGTTGGACAATGCCAGCATTAAGACGTTGATTGAACGCAATGCACAGCTGGAAAAGGAGCTATCGCAAACCAGAGAAGATATGCGCGCCATCACTGAAGTACAGGAAGCCGCCAATGAAGAATTGCGAAGTGCAAATGAAGAACTGCTCTCCGGCAATGAAGAACTACAGAGTTTAAATGAAGAGCTCGAGAGCTCCAAAGAGGAGTTGCAAAGCACCAATGAAGAAATCACCATCATCAATACCGAGCTGCTGGACCGTAATGAACAGCTGAACAATGCCAGGCGTTACAATGAAGAGATCTTTAACACCATTCATGACCCCTTGTTAATCCTGGATTCGGAACTAAAAGTCCTTCGCGCAACGGACGGCTTTTACAGGCTCTTCAGATTACAGGAGGACGAAGTTGAAGGGAAGTATATTTATGATCTTGGAAACCGGCACTGGAAAATTCCTTCACTTAAAAACCAGCTACTATCGGTATTGCCGAAACAGGGCTTTGTAAAAGACTTTGAGTTTGACTATAATTTCAGCATTGGGCGACGCATATTAATGCTTTCTGCCCGGCTGTTTACACCACACAACCAGGATAAAGTGATCATTCTGGCCATTCACGACATTACGGATCGACGTAGAGTGGAAGAAGGTTTGCTGGATGCCGAGCGCATGCTTGCTGAAAGTCAGGAACGCCTGCATTTTGCAATGGAGTCTGCCGGTGTGGGCTCCTGGGATTTCAACCCAATGTCGGGTGAGTTGATCTGGGATCAGAAATGCAAGATTTTACACGGCTTTAGCTCAGGTGAACATGTTGATTACTCCAGATACCTGAACCAGATTCTTGCTGAAGACCGGGATATGGTTGCCTTCGCGACACATAAAAGTCTTATTGGAGATAACAATGGCAACTTCAATGTTGAATACCGCCTGGTTGATCTTGGTGATGGCAAAGAACGATGGATCAAGTCAAAAGGTAAAGCGTATTTTAATAAAGAGAAAATCGCCACCCGCTTTATCGGAACTGTCCTTGACATCAGTGTAGAAAAACAGGTGGAACGCCAGACCCGGGAACTCGTGCGTAAAAAAGATGAATTTATAGCGATCGCAAGTCACGAGTTAAAAACGCCACTCACAAGTATTAAAGGGATCATCCAAATCCTCGAACGCTCAGCTTCGAGGGGTGAAATTGAAAGATTAAAAGAGCTGACTGGAAAAGCCGCAGCACAGGTTGACAAGTTCAACATCCTGGTAGACCAACTGTTAGATGGCACCAATATTCAGGCAGGTGAGCTTAGGTTACAGAAAACGCATTTCTCGCTTTTGGGACTGGTGCAAACCTGCACGCAATATGCCATTGAACAGCGGGAGGTTGTACGTATTGAGGTATCCGGTTCGGCCGATATTATCGTGTATGCCGACCGGAACAGGTTGGAACAAGTATTAATCAACCTGATCAACAACGCGATGAAATATTCGCCTGACAGCAATCTGGTGCAAATACGGGTTATGGAGCATGATGGTATAGCAAGCGTGCATGTCACAGATTTTGGAATTGGTGTGGAAAAGAGAAAGGTTCCATTGATATTCGACCGTTTCTACCGTGTAGATGGGCAAAATGTAAACTACCCCGGATTGGGGCTCGGCTTGTTCATCGCGGCAGAAATCATTAGACGCCATAAAGGTGAGATTGGCGTAGACAGTGAATCCGGGAAGGGCTCGACCTTCTGGTTCAGTCTTCCGGTAAAAGACAATACAGATGACTGACCACAACCATGTGCAGGACCATGGCCATGATCACCAACACGATCATGCGCAGAACAGCTGGCTAAGCAAATGGCCGCTGCTTACGGCACTGCTCATTCTGGTAGTGATGCAGGTGCTGGAACTCGGCTTTAAAATGGAGCTTAATCCAGCACTGAGTCTATTCATATATGCTGCAGCACTGCTAATGGCCGGTGCTCCAGTTTTTAAATTAGCTTTTAAAAAAGCTTCACACCTCGACTTCTTCAATGAATTTGTACTGATGAGCGTAGCCACCATTGGTGCTTTTACCATCGGTGCATACAGCGAGGGTGTGGCCGTAATGGTGTTCTATTCCATAGGTGAATGGTTTCAGGATGCTGCAGTGGATAAAGCTAAACGCAACATCAAAGCCTTGCTCGACATCCGTCCCGACCGGGTGGATGTACGCCGTAATGGGCGAGTCCAGTCGCTGAAACCACAAGACGTACTACTCGACGAAATGATCGAGGTTAAAGCTGGCGAAAAGGTCGCCTTAGATGGCATTTTACGTAGCGACCGTGCTTCGTTCAATACCGCAGCACTTACCGGCGAATCTAAGCCTGACAACAAGGTTGCAGGTGAACAGGTGTATGCCGGCATGATTAACCTGAACCAACTGATAAAGGTGCAGGTTAAAGCCTTGTTTAAGGATAGTAAGTTGAGTAAGATCCTGGAAATGGTACAGGATGCCACCACCCGAAAATCACGGACACAGCTGTTTATATCCCGCTTTGCGGCAGTATATACGCCAATTGTCTTTATGTTGGCCTTGATTCTTGTGGTACTCCCCTATTTTATTGTTGAAGACTATGTTTTCCGGGATTGGCTGTATCGGGGATTGGTATTTCTGGTGATCAGCTGCCCATGCGCCCTGGTGGTTTCGATACCTCTGGGCTATTTTGGCGGCATCGGGTTGGCTTCTAAAAACGGGATCTTGTTTAAAGGCTCCAACTTCCTTGATGTGATGACAAAGGTTGATACGGTGGTGATGGATAAAACGGGCACACTAACCCGGGGGGTATTTGAAGTGCAGGAACTTAAATCCGTTGACATGGATGAATTAACCTTCCTGCAGTATGTGGCCGCAGTTGAAAGTAAGTCCAGCCACCCGATTGCCATTGCGATTACCAGCTACGCAGCAAACAGGAATGCGTTTGGCGTTCAGGACCAGCCTGAAGCCCTGGAAGTGGAAGAACTGGCAGGGCTTGGGCTACAAGCGCAGGTTAGTGGACGTTCGCTGTTGGTTGGGAATGTAAGATTGCTTCGCAAGTTTAACATCAGCTACGATGTGGCCATTGACGAGATTGCTGAAACCGTTGTGGTAGTAGCCATAGATGGTATTTATGCAGGTTACCTGCTGATCGCGGATGAGTTGAAACCAGATGCGCAGCAGGCTGTACAGTTGCTCCAGCGAGCAGGACTTCAGGTGGTGATGCTTAGTGGTGACCGCCAGGGCGTGGTAGAAAGCGTAGCTGGGAAGCTTGGAATTAAGAACTTTGCAGGAGATTTGATGCCAGAACAGAAAGTAGAACGGCTGACCGCTTTGAAGGCCGCGGGACACCGCGTGGCCTTTGTTGGAGATGGCTTAAATGATGCACCGGTTATTGCGCTTGCTGATGCAGGTATTGCCATGGGTGGCCTGGGCAGTGATGCGGCCATTGAAACCGCAGATATCGTGATCCAGAATGACCAGCCTTCAAAGATCCCCGCCTTGATTAGAGTCGGCTACATTACCCGGAATATCGTCTGGCAGAATATCTGCCTGGCCATGGGTGTGAAAGTATTGGTGCTGATCTTGGGCGCAGGGGGTCTTGCAACGCTGTGGGAGGCCGTGATTGCAGACGTAGGGGTTGCTTTGCTGGCGATCTTAAATGCAGTAAGGATCCAGAACTTTAAGATATAACATACCGCTATTAAGCTAAGCTATTGCGGTTTATTAAAAAGAAAAAAGCCTGCACTGAAAATGTGCAGGCTTTTTTATATAGGCTTTTAGGTTTCTTATTGTCCCGGAGGGGTTGTTGTTCCAGAACCAGATCCACCGGTAGTTCCACCTGTAGAGGTTCCGCTGCCAGTACCAGATCCTGTACCAGTTCCTGCACCGCCGGTGCCTGAGCCAGAACCCGATCCAGAGCCAGTGCTTGTACCAGCGCCACCTGTACCAGCGCCAGTTGTACCTGTTCCACCAGTACCGGAGCCAGTAGCACCACTACTTGATCCACTGGTACTTGTTCCTGTTCCTGATGCACCACCAGAGCCCATAGTTCCGGTATTTGAAGTGTCCATCATACTAGTATCGGACATGGTGGTATCCATCATGGAAGTATCCATTGATGTTGAGTCACCACTTCCTTCACCGTTGTTGTTCGAACTACATGCTGCAAAGACCATCCCGGTAAATGCAAGAGTCATTAAGGCTTTAAATTTCATTGTTTTCTAGGTTTTCGGTTAATATTGGTTTGTTTTTCAGGTTATTATATTTCCATTATCCAGTACCAAAAAACACTTCAAAATGTTTAACATAATCATCTGAAACCCCAAAAATTAAGTACAAATACCTCTAAATCAGTATTTTTCCCCTAGTCCCAGTTTGCCCAGGCACTCGCTTTTGCCCATGGCCGATCTATATCAACCGCACCGCGGAAATTTACCCTTTCCATATCCTTAAAGGACTGGACTCTTTCGGTTCCATTGAATACACGCGACGTAAAGTTGGTGGCTTTAAATGCAGGAGAACCCGCTGCTGGTGTAAAATCGGGCGCCTCACTACCATACACCGATACAAACATAAACTTCGAAAAGTCTGTGATGTGGTCGTTATTGTTCAGCTTAGCTTTGTCAAACGTGCTTCCAGTTTGAACAGCCCACTTCGCCACGTCGGCGTCAGGATTAATAACCACGCCAGTAGGACCGCTGTCATAGTTGAATGCCCAAGGTGCATTATCCGCATGAACCAGATTGTACCTGAATTCGGAGCCAATAATATCCGCTGCATTATCAACAACATATGGGCGCGTTTTAGGACAAAGCATTAGTCCTCCATAGCTATATCCGGCAATAATTGAGTTCTGGATACTGAATCTTGTGTTTTTGCGAATATAGACACCCTGGCTTTGGTCACTTTCAGGTTGGTTTTCACCGGGGCCGATAATGGTCATATTGGAGATTACCGGATGCGTGTAAGGTAATATCGCTGTTGCATCTTTATCGTTTAAGCTTTCCACACCATTGGCGCGAATACCAGCTTTTGAAGCAGAAGGTCTGTAAGAGATAACAAACTGAAGTTGTCCGGTGTAGCCACGATCGAAATCGAAGTTGTCATCACCATTGTCATAGGCAATAAGATATTTACCCTTAACGGTCCCACCTACAAACTGGAATCCATCATCTCTGGAATGTTTAACCATCACATTTTCAAGTGTAGTTCCAGAACCAACCCCGCCAAGCATTAGTCCGCTGGCATAGTCTATAGCCCACTCTTCTTCGTTTTCAGGGTTTAATGCACCGGTGTATTCCAGGCGAAGATATTTAAGTGAACCAGAATTATCATCATCCACTGTTCCACCAAACTCCGTATCTGGTGTTTCTTCCATTCCGGCAATATGCATTACGCCACCCAGACCATTTGTAGCCGCTTTACCTAGTACGATAAGGCCTACCCAGTCGCCTGGAGCTTTATTTTCCGCAGCCGAAGTAAACACCACAGGATTCTCATTGGTTCCTTTTACATCGATCTTAGCACCGCGGCCAATGATCAAAGCACCTTTGTCTTCCATCTTTTCTGCAGGATCAACCCAAACGGTTGTACCAGGCTGGATGGTTAAGGTTACATTGCCTTTGACGAATACCCGGCCTTTTAATACATATTCATTGTCTGGAGAAAGGGTTGTATTGCTTGTAATTTCGCCGCTTAATATAAGGGCTTGTTTACCCGGGCCTGGGATAAATTCAGCCTGATCCTTTTTACAGGAAAACAATGCAGAAGCGCACAACAAAGCCATAGTTAGGCCTGTTTTAAAATTAAATTTCATATAGATGTTGGTTGATGTAATGCAAAGTTAGGTCAGGGAGGTGACTACTTAGTTTTTGAGGCGCATATTGTTTCAAAAGCGAGTAATAAAAAGCGGATTTTCTCACTTTTTCACGGACGAATCTGCTCGTTTGCCGGAGCATCAGGGTCGGGTAGGTTCGGATCTATTTCGGGGTTCAGTTGTACATCCCCATTGCCATCTTTTTTGGCGAATAAGATTGGATAAAGAAACATTAATGCACCAAGAATAAACAGCAGTCCTGAAGCTTCCAAAAAGTACACCGCAACATCTTCCTTTTGTTCTCTAAGCAGGAGGTAAACGACCAGCGAAATGATTCCAAGAATGATCGCAATAACAGCTTTTTGAAGTTTGAGAACTCTAATCATGTTGTTTCGGGTATAAAATTATTAAATCGTGTTAAACTGTTATTGCAAAAATCAATCCAACGCGTAAAATGCTTGATATTTAACGGTAATGATACCGTTTTTAAATACAAAAGCTTAACTTTGCATCCTTAATTTTTTGGAGATACTGGATTGATGTATAGGGAATTTAAACAACTAGAACTAGCTAAAATAGGAGAAGAAATACTGGCGTTTTGGAAGAAGGAACAAATCTTCGAGAAGAGCATTTCAACCAGACCCGAGACGCAGCCTTTTACCTTTTTTGAAGGGCCTCCTTCGGCGAACGGCATGCCTGGTATACACCACGTTATGGGCCGCGCCATAAAAGACATTTTNNTCGCTACAAAACCCTTAAGGGATTTCAAGTAAAACGTAAAGGTGGCTGGGATACGCACGGTTTACCAATTGAGCTTGCTGTAGAGAAAAAGCTTGGCATCACCAAGGAAGATATCGGTAAGAAAATTACCGTTGAGGAATACAATGCGGCCTGTAAGGAAGAGGTTATGAAGTACACCGATGTATGGAATGACCTGACCGAAAAAATGGGCTACTGGGTAGACCTTGAAAATCCGTATATCACTTACCAGAACGAGTACATTGAGTCACTTTGGTGGATCTTAAAATCTTTCTATGAGAAAGGTTTGATCTACAAGGGCTATACCATACAACCTTATTCACCTGCTGCAGGTACCGGCCTTAGCTCGCATGAGCTGAACCAGCCTGGCACCTACAAGATGCTTAAGGATACTTCCATCACCGCACAGTTCTTCCTGAAGAAAGATCAGGAACATCCTTTGATGCCGGTGTTGTTCGAGGATGATGCAGAAGAAACTGCAATTATTGCCTGGACAACTACGCCCTGGACTTTACCATCTAACGGCGCCTTAGCTGTTGGAGAAAAGATCAGCTATGTGAAAGTGAAAACTTTCAATCCTTACACCTACCTGCCGGTAAGTGTGGTAGTGGCTAAAGATCTTGTTGGCAAACATTTCAAAAAAGATGCACAAGGTTTATCCTTTGAAAACTATAAAGGTGGCGACAAGCTGATCCCTTGGCAAATAGCAGCGGAATTTACGGGTAAGGAGCTCGTTGGCTTGCGTTATCATCAGCTACTGGAATATGTGACTTCGGATGAACTGAAGGAGAAAGCTTTCCGCGTAATTCCTGCGGATTACGTAACCACGGAAGATGGTACCGGTATCGTGCATATTGCATCCGCATTTGGTGCGGACGATTTCCGGGTTGCCCGTGAAAGTGGCGTGCCTGCGGTTATGGTAAAAGATGCTTACGGTAATGAACTGCCTTTGGTGAACAAGCAGGGCAAGTTTGTGGATGAAGTGACGGACTTTGCTGGTCGTTTTGTGAAGGAAGAGTTCTACAGCGATGAAGAACGTCATGCAGCAGATTTCAAATCAACCGACGTGCTGATCGCGATCAAGCTGAAGGAAGACAACAAAGCATTTGATGTAAAGAAATACGAACACAGTTATCCGCACTGCTGGAGAACTGATAAACCGGTATTGTATTATCCTTTGGATAGCTGGTTCATCAAAACCACAGCGGTTAAGGATAAACTTGTTGAACTGAATAAAGGGATTAACTGGAAACCAGAAGCTACCGGAACCGGTCGTTTTGGAAACTGGCTGGAGAACCTGGTAGACTGGAACCTTTCGCGCTCCAGATATTGGGGTACCCCATTGCCGATCTGGCGTACAGAAGACGGGCAGGAAGAACTTTGTATCGGTTCAATCGCAGAGCTGAATGAGGAGATCAAAAAATCTGTTGAAGCAGGTTTTATGGATGCTGCTTTCGAGCTTAAAGACATGCACCGTCCGTATGTGGATGACGTGGTGCTGGTATCACCTACTGGTCGCAAGATGAAACGGGAAACCGATCTGATTGACGTATGGTTCGACAGCGGCGCAATGCCATATGCACAATGGCACTTCCCATTTGAAAATAAAGAAGCGTTTGAGAACGCCTACCCTGCTGATTTCATCGCGGAAGGTGTGGATCAAACCCGTGGCTGGTTCTTTACCTTACACGCCATTGCGGTGATGTTAAGCGAAACCAGCGACGAGATAAAAGCCATTAACGAACGTGTAGGCAACCCTGGTGTTGCATTCAAAAGCGTGGTTTCTAACGGGCTGGTATTGGACAAGAATGGTAACAAGATGTCTAAACGTCTTGGCAACGGTGTCGACCCATTCAGCACCATTTCCACTTACAGTGCTGATGCGACCCGCTGGTACATGATCAGCAATGCATCCCCTTGGGATAACCTGAAGTTTAACCTGGACGGCCTGGATGAGGTACGCCGGAAGTTCTTTGGTACATTATACAACACTTACTCGTTCTTCGCGCTATATGCTAACATAGACAAGTTTGTACTGGACAAGGATAACCAGACACCAGTAGCGGAACGCAGTGAGCTTGACCGCTGGATCCTTTCGCTTTTACAAACGCTTGTTGCAGAGGTAGACGAAAGTTTTAACACTTACGAACCTACAAGAGCTGCAAGAGCAATCCAGACTTTCGTGGATGAACACCTGAGCAACTGGTACATCCGTTTATCGCGCCGCCGCTTCTGGAAAGGTGAGATGACCGCAGATAAAAAGGCAGCTTACGAAACTTTATATACCTGTTTAACCAGCATTGCGCAAATGATGTCGCCTATTGCGCCGTTCTTCGCAGATTGGTTGTACCAGAACCTGACGGTTTCAGAAGATCAGGCTGCAGAATCTGTGCACCTGACGCTGTGGAAAGCTGCCGATGAGTCTATGATCGACCTGGAACTGAACGCCCGTATGGAGCTGGCACAGAACATCTCTTCAATGGTCCTTGGACTAAGGAAGAAGTCGGCGATCAACGTTCGCCAGCCGCTGGCAAAGATCTTAATCCCGGTACTGGATCAGCAGCTTGCTGCACGTATAGACCTGGTAAAAGATTTAATCCTTTCGGAAACCAACATCAAGGATATTGAGTACATTACCGATACTGTTGGTTTTATAACCAAAAAGATCAAGCCGAACTTCAAGGCTTTAGGTCCTAAGGTTGGCAAGAGCATGAAGCAAGTTGCTGAAGCAATTACCAGTCTTGATCAGGAAAGCATCAATACACTTGAAGCAAATGGCGAGATTGAAATCAAGGTTCAGGATAAGACTTTGATGATTTCTACTGCCGATCTGGAGATCATTGCAGAGGATATTCCTGGATGGCAGGTATCCAACATGGGTAAACTAACCGTAGCATTAGACGTGACCATTACGCCAGCGCTGAAACAGGAAGGTTTATCGAGAGAGCTTATCAATAGAATTCAGAACCTGCGGAAGGAACTTGGATTTGAAGTTACCGACCGGATTCGTGTGGAAGTACAAAAACACGATTTGATAGCAACAGCGCTGACGCAAAATAAGGAATACATTTGTTCGGAAATTCTGGCAGATGATCTTATATTAGCAGATAACCTGGTTGATGGAAACAAAACAGTAATAGATGACGTTGAACTACAAATTTTGTTAATTAAAAAATAAAATAATGGAAAAGACTACGAAGACAAGGTATTCAGACAGCGAACTTCAGGAATTCAAAACATTGATTCAGGAGAAGTTACGTATGGCTAGAGAGGAATTCTTGTCACTAAGCAACTCGCTAAGCAGCCCGAATTCTAACGGAACCGAAGATACATCAGGTACTTACAAGACACTGGAAGACGGTTCTGCAACCCTGGAGAAAGAACAATTAAACCAGTTAGCAGCACGCCAGAAGAAATTTATTGATAACCTGGAGAATGCACTGGTACGTATTGAAAATAAAACCTACGGCATTTGTCGTGAAACTGGTAAGTTAATCCAGAAAGAGCGTTTAATGGCTGTACCACATGCAACGCTTAGCATGGAAGCAAAACTGAAGCAGGCGTAATGAAAGGCTATACTAAACCTTTATTAATTATATTTTTAGTATTATTTATCGACCAGGCTTCAAAGATTTGGATCAAGACCAATATGTCTATGGGTCAGGAGTTCAACATCCTTGGAGAATGGTTCATCATTCATTACACTGAAAATAATGGAATGGCCTTTGGGTTGGAGTTTGGCGGGGAGTTCGGTAAACTGGCTTTATCCTTATTCAGAATTGCAGCGGTAGGCGGAATTGGTTACGGCCTGCACTATTTAATCCGTCACAAGTACCATAGAGGGCTCATTCTAAATGTGGCCCTCATCTTTGCCGGCGCACTGGGAAATATTATTGATTCGGTATTTTACGGTGTGATCTGGAACTACGCCAGCCTGTTCCATGGCCGTGTGGTTGATATGTTATACTTTCCGATATTGGAAGGTGTATTCCCCAATTGGGTGCCCATCTGGGGCGGAGAAGATTACATCTTCTTCAGACCAGTATTCAACATTGCAGATGCAGCGATATCTGTAGGTGTTGTGCTGATCATGATATTCCAAAGCCATTACTTCAAAGAGGAAGTTGTTGAAGAAATCGGCATCAATAACGAGATCGTCGAAGACTAATAAAGCCGGGCATGTAGCATTTTCTTATCTTGTTTCGTTTAACTGATAAACACACACATATGAAAAAGCTATTTGCCCTGGCCTTTGTTGCCTTATTTTCCCTTAGCAGCTTTGCACAACAAGTAGACCTTCGTAAGAAGATCACCGTAAGCGGCGTTGCAGAAGCTGAAGTTACTCCAGATATCATCTACGTCGGCATTTCCCTGAAGGAATACTTCAAGGATAACAACAACAAGAACAGGATTGACATCACTACCCTTGAAAATCAACTGTTCCGTGCCGTGCAGCAGGCCGGCCTTTCCAAGGAAAGCCTTACGGTAAACAGCCTTTCTTCCTACGCTACACGCGACAAGAAAAAGAACCCTGAATTTCTGGCCAGCAAACAATACCGCCTGAAGGTAAATGACCTGAACCGGTACAATGACATCATTGCTGCTATTGATCCAAAAGGCATTGCTTACACCAACATTGAAAGCTATGACTATTCGAAAATTGATCGACTGAAGTTGGAACTTAAAGTGAAGGCCCTGCAAAATGCGAAGCAGAAGGCAAACTTTATGGTAGAATCTATAGGTGATAAGCTGGGTAGTGCACTAGACATTCAGGAGATCAACAATGAAGTGTATCCACAGGCATATCGCGCAAACACCATGATGATGAAATCTTCCGCAGCAGACATGGCAGAATCATCTGCAGAGATTGACTTTAAACAAATCAAACTAAGCTACACCGTCAACGTGGTTTTTGAAATCAAATAAGCTGTTTAGAAGAGTAGACACTTAGACGCAGCATATTCATGGGCGTTGTTAATCTTTAGGAAACCAAATTATAAAAGGCAGTGTACACTGCCTTTTGCATTTACGCGGCTTTTAAGCCTTTGAGGCTGTAAAGCTCCCCGCGTGTTTTTGGATTTAATCATTTTTGGTAGGTTTTTTGTTCTTGACGAGTTAATTAAAACGAAATCATATGAAAAAATTAGTTTACGCTTTAGCGCTTGTATTTATCTTAGGATTTAGTGCAAACCCAACCATGGCTGCAGACCGTAAGGACAAAGTTGAGCTTACTGCTGAACAGCAAGTGCAGTTAAAAAGAATCACCGACCGTGTGGAAGAGATTAAAAACATGGACAAGTCGGACCTTTCTAAATCAGAAAGAAAAGCATTACGTAAAGAACTTAAAGAGATGAAAAACCAAGCCCGCGCAATGGGTGGAGGTGTTTACCTTTCTGTAGGTGCAATTATCATCATCGTTCTGGTACTTATCTTGATTTTATAATCAACTTCAAAATAAAAAGCCCCTGTTGAAATATTCAGCAGGGGCTTTTTTATGATCGATAGATTTAGTCGATGTATTCGAAACCAGTGTATTTAACCAAGGCTTCCGGGATCTTAATACCTTTTTCTGTTTGATTATTTTCAAGGATGGAAGCCACAATCCGCGGCAGTGCCAAAGCGCTACCATTTAACGTATGTGCAAGTTGCGTTTTCCCCCCCTGGCCTTTGAAACGTAGTTTCAAACGGTTTGCCTGATAGGTTTCAAAGTTAGACACAGAAGACACTTCTAACCAGCGTTGCTGTGCTGCACTCCAAACTTCCATATCGTAGGTCATTGCAGAGGTAAAGCCCATATCGCCACCACATAAACGTAGTACGCGGTAATGGAGTCCAAGCTCCTGTAGCAGGCTCTGAACATAACTGCTCATCTCTTCCAACACCTCGTAAGATTTAGACGGATGTACGATTTGTACGACTTCTACCTTATCAAACTGGTGCAAGCGGTTTAAACCACGCACGTGGGCACCATAAGAACCCGCTTCGCGGCGGAAACAAGGTGTATATGCCGTATGCTTAACCGGTAATTCCTCTTCTTTAAGGATCACATCACGGTAGAGGTTAGTTACAGGAACTTCTGCAGTTGGGATCAGGTAAAGGTTATCCATACCTGCATGATACATCTGTCCTTCTTTATCCGGCAGCTGTCCTGTTCCAAAACCAGACGCTTCATTCACCATGTGCGGCACCTGCACTTCGCGGTATTCCGCAGCAGTAGCATGGTCCAGAAAGAAGTTAATCAACGCGCGTTGTAAACGTGCACCCTTCCCCTTGTAAACCGGGAAACCAGCACCTGTGATCTTCACGCCCAATTCGAAGTCGATGATGTCGTACTTTGCAGCAAGCTCCCAGTGTGGCAAAGCACCTTCAGGCAAAGCAGCAGGTTCACCATGTAGCAACACCACTTCGTTATCATCAGCGGTTATACCTGCTTTCACCAGCTCATTCGGCAGGTTAGGTACCTGTACGATCAGATTGAATAAACGTGCTTCAATGTCCGTCAGTTGCTCAGACAGGCTCTTGATCTGCTCTTTGTTGCTGCCGGTCTGTGCTTTCAAGGCCTCCGCCTCTTCTTTTTTACCGGTACGCATCAGCTCACCAATCTGGCGTGCGCTGGAGTTTGCTATAGCCGATATCTGATCCAGGGAAGTTTGGATTTGCTTACGCGATTCATCCAGCTGAATGATTTGATCCACCACTTCAGTCTGTTTGAAATTACGTACACTTAAGCGTTCTAAAACTTTCTCTCTATTATCACGGATATAGTTAACTTGCAGCATTATTAATTATTTTTTTACCAAAGATAACAAGAGTTTGGAGAATAATACGTTTGGTAAGCTATTTCTGGTGCCTACACCCATCGGCAACCTGGAAGATATGACCTTCAGGGCCGTCCGCGTTTTAAAGGAAGCTGATGTAATTTTAGCTGAAGATACCCGCACCAGTGCCCCATTACTAAAGCACTTTGGCATAGACAAAAAGGCCTACTCCCACCACCAGCATAATGAGCACAAAGCTACTTCAGAGATCATCCGCTTTTTAAAAGAAGGCAAGGTGGTTGCGCTGATCTCAGATGCGGGCACGCCAGCCATTTCTGATCCCGGGTTCTTCCTATCGAGGGAGGTCCTGAAGGAAGGTATAGAAGTGGAGTGTTTACCGGGTGCCACTGCTTTCGTCCCTGCACTGGTGAACTCTGGCCTACCCACAGACGCCTTTGTGTTTGAAGGTTTCCTGCCGGTGAAAAAAGGTCGCCAGACCCGCCTGAAGAAACTGGCCGAAGAGGAACGTACCATCGTGCTCTACGAGAGTCCGCACCGCCTGCTGAAAACGCTTGAAGAATTCGAAGAATACTTCGGCGAAGACCGCCTGGCTTCGGTCAGTCGCGAGCTCACCAAGATGTACGAAGAAACCGTTCGTGGCAGCATTGCTGAAATAAAATCACACTTTACTAACAATATCCTGAAAGGAGAATTCGTAATTTGTGTAGCAGGCAAACCCGAAGAAAAAAAGAATAAATCAAAGGATAAAGACTACAAATAAACACCATGATGATACCTGATAAATTTCTGCTTGATGAACAAGACCCGAAAGCTATAGATAAAGTCCTTGGAAAGCTAACGGACATGCTGAGCAGCAACGAAGAACTGCTGTACATTGCCGTACAGAAGAAGCCTGCGGTGAACTTGTTGCCCGACTGTATCGCGGTGACCAACAAACGCATTTTCTACTGCGAACCGGGGAACCTTGGTATCACCATGAACTTCAAAGACATCTCCTGGAAAAGTATCCATGAGGTATCCTTCAAAGAAGAGTTATTTGGCGCTAAGTTCACCTGCACCCCTATTCAGGGTGTACCATTGGTAACCGACTTTANNCTTTCGAACAGCTGGAGCTGTACAAAGAACAGCAGTTACTGCTGGCACGCGAAACCCAGGGCATTAAGGAACCTGCAAAAGGCAACTTGTTCCAGGACACGGAGCAGTTTGAAGAAGCTATAATTGTTGACAATGCAGAATTGCCTGCTGCGGGTAACACGAGTACCGGGTTTCATACTGAGGCGCAGCCGGAACAATCAACACCGCCGGTAACAAGTGCCACCCAGAACCAGGCCCCTGCCCCTGCCGTAGCACCTGTTGAAGAACCTGAAGACGAAACCACCCTGAAACTGCGAAAACTCAAATCCCTGTACGATAAACAGCTGATTACCCTGGAAGAATACGAAGCAAAAAAAGCGAGTATTCTGGATAGCTTTTAAGATAAATGACGCAAAAACAAACGTATCTGCTGGCATTGCTCAGCGCTTTTCTGCTGTGGCTTGCATGGCCACCCATGCCATTTACCGCCGCACTCTTACTTATTGGCCTGGTGCCCCTTTTTATTGCCTTACAGGCAATTCGCACAGATGGTCAACCCAATACCAGTAAACGCATCTTCAGAACGGCAGGATTAACCTTCCTGCTTTGGAATACTGCGAGCATCTACTGGGTGTACAATGCCATCGTTGCGTACAATGACCCGATCACGGCATTTCTGGTTAGCCTGATCCCTTTCGGACTTGGCGCACTGCTCATGACCACCGCCTTTTGGCTGTACTTCCGCCTATCGCAGGTTACCAGCAGCAAGATCGCCTACCTCGGACTGATCTGTTTCTATATCGGCATGGAGTACCTGCACCAAAGCTGGGACCTAGCCTTTCCCTGGATGACCCTGGGTAACGGCTTTGCCGGCATGCACCAGCTGGTGCAATGGTATGAATATACCGGTGTTTACGGCGGCTCCTTGTGGATCCTGCTCAGCAACATACTGGCGTTCGAAGCCTATAAAGCATTTAGAACCTACAAAGGTTATCCAGGCTACCGGCTAGCAGTTTTCTGTCTAATCCTGATCATGGTGCCTATAGCAATATCGCTGAAGCGGTATTTTAGCTATGAGGAGAAAAGCATGCCGGTAAACGTTGTGACTGTGCAGCCGAACATAGATCCATATAAAAAGCTTGGCGATCTTCCCGTAGCAGCACAAATGCGTATTCTGACACACCTTTCAGATTCCGTTGCACAGCCCAATACAGAATACTTCCTTTGGCCGGAAACTGCCGTTGCGCAATACAGCGAGGAAGAAACCATCCGCGACAGCCGGGAATATGCCACCATGCTCGAGTTCATCTCGAAATACAAAAACGGCAACCTGATCACAGGGATTGAAACCTTAAACAAATACAACGACAAACGCACCATAAGCGCTAAGAAGGACTACAATAGCGATATTTATTACGATAACTACAACGCCGCCATACAGGTCGAAAACTCTTCTAACGTACAGTTTTACCATAAATCGAAACTTGTACCGGGTGTAGAACAAATGCCTTTCCCTACTGCACTGGCCTTTCTGGCGCCGATCTTCTCCGAACTTGGCGGTAGCGTAGGCGGGTATGGCTGGCAGGAAGAACCAGGTGTTTTCTACTCGCAGAATGGTGTGGGTGTAGATCCGGTGATTTGCTATGAGTCCATCTGGGGTGATTGGGTACGCCGTTCGGTTAAAAATGGCGCGCAGTTTATCGGTGTGATCACCAACGATGCCTGGTGGGGCAATACCTCCGGTAAAGACCAGCACCTCTTGTACGCGAAGTTAAGAGCCATCGAAAACAGAAGATGGGTGGTGCGTTCCGCAAACACCGGTATTTCCGCTTTCATTGATCAGCGTGGCGATATCATCAAACGCAGCGAGTGGTGGGTAGCAACTGCGCTTAAGGCAGATATCAACCTGAACAGCGACATTACCTTCTACACCAAAAATGGAGACATCATAGCCGTATTGGGAAGCTTCATCGGCATTGTAATGATCTTTATCATTCCCGTACAGGATTACAGGCGTAAAAGGGCTTTGAAAGCAAAACAGCCTAGGTAAAAAGGCCTATAAATAAAAAGGATAAGCAATCGCTTATCCTTTTTTAATATGATGTTCCCAAGATTTTAGGACAAATATTTACCAGTGAGCGGCATTCTTCTGCCCATACCAAAAGCTTTAGGCGATACCCGCAGAATTGGCGGTGTCTGGTAACGCTTAAACTCGGCATTATTGACCATCTTGATCACCTTTCGAACCAGCGCTTCATCAAAACCCTGTGCAATAATTGCTCTGGACGACTGTCGCTGCTCGATATACAACTGCAGGATCCTGTCCAGCTGATCGTAGTCCGGAAGAGAATCCGAGTCTTTCTGATCTGGTCGAAGCTCTGCCGAAGGCGGTTTTACAATGGTATTCTCCGGAATGATCTCCCGGTCCTTGTTAATGTATCTTGCCAAATGGAAGATCTGCGTTTTATATACATCTCCAATCACCCCTATTGCGCCGCACATATCACCGTACAAGGTGCCATAACCTACGGCGCATTCACTTTTGTTCGAAGTGTTCAATACAATGTAACCAAACTTATTAGACATCGCCATCACGATGATACCACGGCAGCGCGCCTGAATGTTCTCCTCTGTTACGTTAAAAGGCAGGTCCTTAAACACCGGCGCCATCATTTTATCAAAAGCATCTGCCGCATCCTTAATCGGAATAACCTCATGCATACAGCCAATGTTGTTCACCAAATCCATGGCATCATCGATCGAGTGATCGGTAGAATACTTAGAAGGCATCAATACCGCCATCACATTCTCCGGCCCTAAAGCACGACAAGCCAATGCACAGACAATAGCCGAGTCGATGCCGCCAGATAAGCCCAATACAGCCTTGCTGAAGCCAGACTTCTTGAAATAATCCTGTATACCCAGGATTAGGGCATCATGGATCTGTGCCACATCTGGTAGCGCCTGGTGTTCAATAGGCTGCAGTCCTGTAAGGCTTGTGCCATCAAACTCATATACCTTGAAATCCTCTTTAAAGTAAGCCATCTCATCGAGCAGCTTGCCCTGCTGATCAAAGGCCAGTGAGCCACCATCAAAGATGATCTCTGTTTGGGCACCAACCTGGTTCACGTATAGCAATGGCAGCTGGTACTGTTTTGCATTACCAGCCAGGATCTCAACTCTTTCATCATCATGCAGGTAAGAGAAGGGCGAAGCGGCAATGTTAATCATCAGGGCTGGCTGCTGTTTAATCAGCTCATCCATCGGATTAGACACATAAAGCGGGTTGTCATTGATGTTCCACAAGTCCTCACAGATGGTCACCGCAATTTTGTGTCCCATAAATTCGACACAATCGAACGTAAGTGCAGGCTCAAAATAGCGGTATTCATCAAAGATATCATAGTTCGGAAGCAGGGCCTTTTTGATCACAGCCTTCACCTCCCCTTTTTCTATAAAGTATGCGGCATTAAAAAGATCTTTTCCAGCAACCTGAGGGTTCTTTACCGGCAAACCAATAATGCAGGCGATATCCTGTGTATGTGCTGCGATTTCCTGTGCCGATTTTTCACAAAGCTCAATAAACTCATCAAACTCCAGGAAATCGCGTGGTGGATAACCGCAAAGGGCCAGTTCCGCAAACACCACCAGGTCGGCACCCTCGGCCTTTCCTTTCTCCAGGCTTTCAATAATCTTCTTCGTATTCAATTCAAAATTACCGATCTGGTAATTTAGCTGAGCAAGGGCTATCTTCATTAGTCAAGAATATAATTCATTAAAAAAGGCAGTCCTGAGAAGGCTGCCACAAATAAGGTCTTAAAAGAATACGGCAAGGTTTAATCCTACGTAATGGTTACGAACACTACGATTCTTATCATCGCTGATATCGGTAAATCCATTGTTGAAAGTTAAACCAACTGCAACACTGGTGTGCGAATCCAGATCGAACTCACCGCCGGCACCAAGAATCAGTCCCGCTCTGTAGAAGTTGGTTAAATCTTTGATGTTCTTATCTTCAACGATGGTCCTGCCCGATAAAGAAACATCCTGTTTAGCACCAATGTTAAAATCATTAGATAGTCCAAATTGTCCGTACCACACCATTTCGCCCACTTTGGATGTGCGAAGTTTGATGGTCAATGGTATCTCAATGTACTGCAATTTGTATTTCAAACCGTAAGCCAGCTTGTTTGGGTCATTTACATCGTGGTAAGGTGCCGGGTTGATCTCTGTACTTTTCCCATTGATGGTTGTGATGGTTAACCCGGTAGAGAAGCTGTAATTTTCCGCGAAGTTGAAGTCGCCCAGTAAACCATAAGAGAAGCCTAAACTGGTACCATCACCTTTGCCATCTTCAGGTTTTAACCAGCCGAAGGTTGGATGTGCGGTTAAGCCGAGTTTAAAGTCGTTACCTAAAGGGCCATTCTGCCATTGCGCAAATGCGCTTCCTGTTAAACAAAATAAGAAAAGAGTAAATAAGATTTTTTTCATACAATTTAAAAATAGGCCTCAGCAGCCAGGATTATACATTTCAATTGACAGCACCGTCGATGCAGGATTAAGCCCTGATCTGTCTATATTTGTTCAACATGAACAATACGGTTAAGTTTTCCCAAATCTATCTTTTTTTTGCCGCTCTGCTGATACTATTTTCCTGCAAGCAGAACAAGCGCCCTGATGTAGAAGCTATTAATTTGGATATTTCCATAGCACGTTTCGACCGGGATATCGTAGCGGGCATGGCTAAAGGACCGCAGCAAACGGATGCCGCGCTTGCCAAGAAGTATGGTAATTTTTACCAGGATTATGTCACCCGCATTGTTGGAAATGGCGCCTATTCGGGCCCGGAAATTTTGGATGTCCTGTATCAGGATCAGGCGTTCAAAGACCTGAACCATGATGCCGACAGCGTGTTCAAAAACATGGCACCAATTGAAAAAGACCTGACGACAACTTTCAAATACATCAAACACTACTATCCGCAGGTCCACGTTCCTAAGTTCATCTCTTTTGTATCCGGCTTTGAAGTACAAGCGCCTATCGGCGATGGCTATATGGGCATAGGGCTAGACATGTTCTTGGGGAAGGACAGCCGCTTTTATCCAGCCATTGCACAAAGCGTTCCGATGTACCTTTCCAGAAGATTTACGCCGGAGTATGTTGTTCCGCGATTGGCGGAAACCTTTGCCCGGGAAGAACTATTTCCGGAACGTGATGAAGACCGTACCCTACTTTCGAAAATGATCCACAACGGGAAAATCCTGTATTTTATGGATCAGGTGCTCGATGAAAAGGTGCCCGATTCGGTGAAGATTGGCTACACCGACAAACAACTGGGCTGGTGTACAACCTACGAAGGCAATATCTGGGGCTACTTTATGGAGCACGAACTGCTGTTCAAAACGGACTACCAAAAAATCCAGGTGTACCTGAGTGAAGGTCCTTTTACACCCGGACTGGGTGAAAAGAACCAATCGGCACCAAAATTGGGTGTATGGATGGGTTGGCAGATCGTAAGGAAGTACATGAAGGAAAATCCGGATGTGACTTTACAGGAGCTGATGGCAGAAAGAGATGCAGAGCAGATCCTGCATGCTTCGAAATATAAACCAAGGCAGAAATGACAAAAGTAGGTATTGTACTATCCGGCGGCGGCATTAGAGGCATTGCGCATTTAGGCGTGCTTAAAGCATTTTCAAATGCCGGTGTACAATTCAGTCATATCAGTGGTACCAGCGCAGGTTCTATTGCCGGGGCCTTTTACGCTTCGGGTGTAGACCCGGAAGAAGGGCTTAAGATCTTCCTCAAAACCAAGCTGCTGCGCTTCATCCGTCCTGCATTGCAAGGCTTGGGATTGATCAATATTGAGCGCACCACGGCGCTGTTCCAAACCTACTTCCCCGACGACCGCTTTGAAAGCCTGAAGATTCCTTTGACCATTGCAGCCACAAACTTCAGCGAGGGCAAGATTGAGTACTTTAACCAGGGACCGCTCATTCGGACGGTACAGGCCTCCAGCTGCATTCCCGGCATTTTCAGTCCGGTGATGATCAACAACCAGATGTATGTAGATGGTGGCATCCTAAACAACTTTCCCATTGAACCGTTGGTAGGCAACTGCGATTTTATTATTGGTTCTTCCTGTAACCACCTTAATCCGGTGGAGAAAATCACCAAGATCAGAGCACTTATGGGCAGGGCTTTCCTGATGTCGATAAACAAGGATATGGAAGAGAAATCACCTTTATGCGATGTGCTGATTGAGCCTAAAGGTATGGGGGAAATCAAAACCTTTGATACCGCAAAGGCGGAAACCATTTACTGGCTGGCCTATGAGGAAACCCTTCGCGCCATCCACAGCAACGAGAAGCTGAAACAGCTGCTCGGTTAAACCACGGTTTAACGAGCCTTGCAGCTTACAACGCCAAATCTGCTGATGGCCCTGCCCCAAGCAAAAGGCCCCACGCAGTAAATGCGCAGGGCCTCGTTATTTATGGAGTAAAACGTGTTTATTAATCTTTGTTCAAGGCAATGAGTGCATCGCCCACCAGTACGGGAATAGCCTGGCAAATGTTCAACTGCAGGCAAAACTTAACGTCTTCGCCAATGTTTAACGCAGCCAGGCGGTGACTATGCGAAGATTTGGTCATGTAAGCACCCAAATCATGTTCAGCAAGTCCATAAAGATCTTCCGCCATCACAGATGAATCATCAAACACGCTGAATTCATCATGTAGCTCTTTCACGACTGCACCTGCAAACAGAGTATCTTCCAGATTTGCAGAATCTTTCCAGCCTGCACACAATAGCAACACATCCTGCGGCTGTTCTTTCAACCATTCGCATAGTGCTTTCAGGTTTAAAAATGAACCAATAACGACCTGGTGTGCAGTTGCACGTGCCATGTGCAATGCCTTCGTGCCGTTTGTGGTTGTTAATACAACCGTCTTACCGGCAACATGCTCGGCTGTATACGAAAAGGGAGAGTTCCCGAAATTGTACCCGGTTACCACTTCGCCGTTACGCTCAGCAGCTAGCAGATAGCCATGATCGGCATACTTTAAACAATCTTCAACCTGCGCAACGGGAATAATGGATGTTGCACCATTATCAATACCATAAACCATGGAAGAGGTTGCCCTTAGAATATCAATGACAACAACTATACTATTTTTTATATCATAAAGCCCCAACAATGCGGGCGTTAAACAAACTTCTATTTTTCTCGACATGTAATATATGGGTACGGCTTATTTATAAAAAGGGAACTTTACAACCTTAGCTTTCACTTTGTTGTTTCGAATGCTGATGTAAATTTCGCTGCCCTCTTTTGCGAATTCTTTCTGGACATAACCCATTCCAATGGCCTTCTGAAGCGATGGCGACTGCGTTCCGGAGGTTACTCTTCCAATCTTATTGCCTTCTGCATCTACAATCTCATAATCGTGACGGGGAATACCACGGTCAATCATTTCAAAGCCGATCAGTTTACTTTTTACACCCGCTTCTTTTTGTGCTTTTATTGCTTCACTGTTGGTAAAGTTCTTGGTGAACTTGGTGATCCAACCTAAGCCTGCTTCAATAGGTGAAGTGTTATCGTCAATATCATTTCCGTACAAGCAGAAGCCCATTTCAAGGCGTAAGGTATCGCGAGCGCCTAATCCGATTGGCTTAATGCCTAAATCAGCACCAGCTGCAAAAACTGCATCCCAGATCTTATCTGCGTGTTCATTGTCAAAATAAATCTCGAAACCACCTGCACCAGTATAACCGGTTGCAGAGATCAACACGTTATCCACGCCTGCAAACTGACCTTTAACAAAGGTATAGTACTCCATAGAAGCAAGGTCTACCTCGGTAAGGCTTTGTAGTGCTTCTGCAGCTTTAGGGCCTTGTACGGCAAGTAAAGAGGTCTTATCGGAGATGTTATGCATCTCTACCCCCTGGGTATTGTATTTCTGGATCCAGTTCCAGTCTTTCTCAATGTTGGAAGCATTAACAACAAGCATATAGGTTTTCTCATCAATGCGATAAACCAATAAATCATCTACAATACCGCCGTCTTCGTTTGGAAGGCATGAATATTGGATTTTACCATCGTACAATTTAGAGGCGTCATTGCTGGTAACACGTTGAATGAGATCTAAAGCATTTTCGCCTTTTAAGATAAACTCACCCATGTGCGATACATCGAATACGCCAACACCTTGTCTTACTGTTGCGTGTTCGGCATTGATGCCTTCGTATTGCACCGGCATGTTATATCCGGCAAAGGGAACCATTTTAGCACCTAAGGAAATGTGTTTGTTGGTTAAAGCGATCTCTTTCATCTGTTTAGATTCTGGGTTGGCACGGTATCCATCACGGTGTGATGAATTCATGCTTTATTGTTAAAAATTGTGGGCAAAAGTACACAAATTTTTAAGCATTAAGTAGTTGCAGATATACCTGAAACATCCTTTGCGATACGCCGGAGATGTCGTATTCGCGTTCAGCAGTTTTCCTGGCCTGCTGGCCGATTTCCTTCCATTTTCTTGGTTGAGTAAGGCACTGGAGGATGTAGCGGTAGAACTCGTCGGGGGTATCGGCGAGCAGAATGTCTTTGCCATGCTCGCAGGAAATACCTTCTGCGGCAATGGTGGTTGCAATGATGCATTTACCCATGGCCATACCTTCCAGTATTTTAACCCGCATACCACTGCCGGAAAGCAGCGGCACAATCATGATCGCTTTGGAGTTCATAAATTCTACCGCATCGAAGATCTCCCCTTCTACCAGTACATTATCGGAATCGTACTCGAAGAACTTCTTCGGCATGTTACGACCGGCAATGTAGAAACGCAGTTCACTGTTCAACTCTTCAATGTCGGGCCAGACTTCGTCCAGGAACCATTCTATTCCCTCGCGGTTTGGCAGCCAGTCCATAGAGCCCAGGTGGAACAAGGTTGGAAAGCTGGATCTGGAAGGATCTACTTTATACTGCTCAATATCCAGTGATACTGGAAAAACATCCACGCTGGTTTCGCAGCCTAACTTGATGATGTGGTGACGGTCGGGTTCGGAAATGGCGAACACACGGTGGAAACGGTTAATCTGTTCACTCTCGTAAGCTTTCAGTCGCTTGGCGAGGAACTCCAGATACTGTCGTTTGGGTCTGAACTTTTCACCTTGTGAAAGGCGTTCCCAGACATCAAACAGCATGTTGTGCGCCCGATAGATCAGCTTCGCTTTACTATTGGCCTTTACAACCTCAAGATATGGTACAACAAAGAGACTTTCGAACTGAATAATGTCGAACTCCGTTTCGCGCAGGATATCTTCCAGCATCCTGGCCGCTTCATCATCATAAAACCTGGATACGTTATAAGATTCATTTGAAAAGATGTTAAACAAGGCGCCAATCAGGCTGGCATCTGTGTTAACGCTGTAGTGGTGGAACTTGATGGCATCAAACACGGGATCGTAGATGTCTTCTACATCCACCACGTGCTGGTTGGGATTTATGCTAAACAAAGTAATTTCTACGCCCATACGAAGCAGGCCCTTAATTGTGTTATAAACAACTATAGGATATCCGCTCTTCGGCGGAAAAGGAACCCGGTTTGTAATAAAAAGCGTTTTCAAGTTACTGAAAGTACAAATTTATACGACAAGATCAGGCATACCGTCAAATTGCGGGTGACTGATCGTGAAAGTTCTTCGGTGATATGGTGTTAAACCTCTTTCTATAGATACCAGGCGGTGCGCAGCTGTTGCATAGCCTTTATTCTGATGCCATTCATATTCCGGATGCTCCAGAGCAATGTTGGCCATGTAATCATCCCGGTAGGTCTTCGCAAGGATGGATGCCGCGGCAATGTTCAGATACTTGCCGTCGCCTTTGACGATGCAGGCATGTGGGATATCGGAATAGGGCTTGAAGCGATTGCCGTCGATAACCAGGTATTGCGGAATGACCATAAGCTGGTCGATGGCTCGGTGCATTGCCAGAAATGAAGCATTTAAGATGTTAATCTCATCAATCTCGTTGTTGTCCACGACACCTACTGCCCAGCAGATGGCTTCTTTCTGGATCACTTCCCGCATCTCTAAACGTTGTTCAAGCGTAAGTTTCTTGGAGTCGTTCAGGATCTTGGATTTGAATTTCCGTGGAAGAATGACAGCAGCGGCATATACCGGACCGGCAAGGCATCCTCTGCCCGCTTCATCACAGCCTGCTTCGATCAGTTCTTTTTGGAAACTATTGATTAACATACAGCAAAGTTAAGGATAATGCAGCTGAAGAAATAAACGGAAAACGTAATTTTTAAACGGTAACGTTCTGAGATTTCACATCAAAGGCATCTCGCAGGCCAATGGCGAGTACGTTGAATGCGTATACGGTAAGCATAATGGCCAGTCCGGGTAGCACAGCCAGGTAAGCGGCATCCATGATGATATATCCGTAATGCTCCTTGATCATGGTTCCCCAGCTTGGCATTGGTGGTTGTGCACCAAAGCCCAGAAAGCTTAAGCCGGTTTCCAGCAGGATTGCTGAAGCAAAGTTTGCAGAGGCTACTACCAGGATCGGTCCGGCGATATTCGGCAGGATGTGTTTGATGATGATGCGGCTGGTGGAAAAACCCAGCGCTTTGGAAGCTTCCACGAACTCCACTTCCTTGAGCGCCATAACTTGCCCACGCACAAGCCTTGCGACGTCTACCCAGGTGGATAAGCCTACAGCAATAAAGATCTGCCAGAAGCCTTTACCCAGGGCAAAAGAGATGGCAATGACCAGNNAAGGAGGGCAAGGACCAGATCACGTTCATAAACCAGCTGATTGCAGCGTCTACTTTGCCGCCGAAGTACCCCGCGATTGCGCCCAGGCTAATACCGATCAACAAAGAGATGATTACCGCCATCAGACCCACCGAAAGGGAAACTCTGATGCCCAGGATCAGCCTGCTGAGCAGGTCCCGGCCATAGATGTCTGTACCCAAGAGGAACCGTTGCTCGTAGATGTTGCGCTGAATGAACTGTTCTTGTAGTTTTTCTCGTGGCTGACTAAGATCACAGCTACTGCAAATATCTTTGATGTTGTACACTTTGAGTTCGCCAGGTTCATCGTCACCGATGTAAGCCTCTGCTTCGACCTTTGTGCCATTTATCTTATAGCTGTTTATGGGTATGCTTTTGAAGTTTGCTTCCTGTCCGTACAGCATCTTTTCAAAGATGTTGACCTGCTGGATGGAAGAATTTTCATTGATGACCAGAAAGCTGAAACTGCGGCCAGGCTTTTTATTACTGAG
>DDAD01000053.1:11062-14807 GCA_002333205.1 Pedobacter sp. UBA2067 | reverse complement strand
CTGAGCCTCACGGGCGGGCTACGCAACCTGTTCAACGTGACGGAGATCAACAACACTTCGCTTGACACCGGTGGCGCACACAGCACCGGCGGAAGTGTTCCGGTCGGGTATGGAAGATCATTCTTCCTCGGTCTCAACTATCAATTTCTGAAATAATTAACCATTTAAAACCAAAATCAATAAAATGAAAAAATTACTATCTATTATTTGTTCAACAATCATCTTCCTTACCGCCTGCNNGCGGCTGTGCCGCTGAAGATCAGTCTTCAGACCAATGGCCTAACCTATGGAACTGAATTCACCACTGAACCTGCAGCAAACAACGGTTCAATCGAATTACTCATCCCTGCAGGAAGTAGTTCAGCAAGCATCAAAGTGATCAAAGCCGCAAATATACTCCTAAGCGGCACCGAGTCAATTGAATTCAAAATCGCTTCCGCAAGCAGCCCAATTATAGTCGGCTCAACGAGTCAGCTGCAGCTAAGCTTCTCCTCCATTGTATCCACAGGTGCGCAGTTAACGCTCGAGGGTGGCAGCGGTGGCTCCTCCGCGGTGAACACAGTTTATGTGGACCTCAGCGCGAACAAGCAAACAAGCGTAGCTCGCGACAGCTGGGATCTTGGTTTCGCCAGTGGCACTGCGTACCGGGTAATTCTAAATAACAGCCTTGCAGCATCGGTACTTCCAACCAGTAAAACGGATATCAATACGGTAACCGTAGCCGATGTAGATGCCAGCAAGCTTGTTTTGGGCTTCGGACAAGGAACGTTCGACATCATTGACGATGTAAATGGCGACTTAAGTAAAACAGCAATTGCAGAGATCTCGGCAAACGATGCGGATAACAAAGTATATGTGCTAAACCGTGCAGGCGGTGCTGGTAGTGTTTTGCCAGCTGCAGAATTGATGAAAATTCGAATTCTGCGCAATGGCAGTAATGGTTATACGCTGCAGTACGCAAAGCTGAATGAAACCACGTTCAAAACCCTTACCATAGCTAAAGATGATCAACACAACTTCAGGTACATCTCCTTTGCAAAAGGTGCAGTTGAAGTGGAGCCAGCCAAAGCTAACTGGGACATTCAGTGGGGTTACAGCATCTATTATACTGGAAACATCCCCTATGCGTTTTCTGACCTCGTGTTCAGTAATCACCTGGCCGGAACCGAAGTGGCAGAGGTCCTGACCAGTACAGTTGGCTATGATGCATATGGCGAAAGTCATGTCGCATCAACGACCTTCTCCAATAGCCGGAACACCATATCATCCAACTGGCGGGTGACCAGTGGAGGCAGTGTGGGCGTAAAAACCGATCGTTTTTATGTCCTGAAAGATGCTGCAGGCAACGTTTACAAACTGAAATTTATAAGCTTCGGACCCGATGGCGGAACGCGCGGCTATCCGGTTTTAAGCTATGCCTTAGTTAAAAAAGCCTGATTGCTGCAAGTCCAATAAATGTATCTACTAATTATAAAATCATCATGAACTTAAAACGATTAACACTGATTTTGATGCTTATAGGTCTGAGTCCAGCCATAAGCCCGGTAAGTGCTCAAACACCTGCGAAACAAAAAATTGTCTCCATCAACGGGACCGTCAGCGAAATACTGGCTGGTATCGGATTGGAGGAGCATATTGTTGGTGTCGATGTGACCAGTACCTACCCTGCCAGCCTAAAAAACAAACCTAAGATCGGTCATAATCGCAACCTTTCTGCTGAGGGTATTTTGGCTTTGCAGCCAGGTGTGGTCACTGGATTAGCCAGCGACCTCAAACCCGAACTTGCCACGCAGCTGAAGAGTGCGGGTGTGAAACTTGTGCTATTCAACCAGGAGCTTACACCTGCAGGCACCAAGAAACTGATCCGTGAAGTATCAAATGCTTTTGGAAACAAGGCCAAGGGCGAAATGCTCGTGAAGAAGCTTGATCAGGATTTAGCTGCAGCAGCAAAGTTCAGCAATGCAGCAGCAAAGCCGAAGGTGCTCTTCATCTATGCCCGCGGAACGGGAACGATGATGGTTGCCGGTCAGCAAACACCCTTAGAGAAAATGATTCAGCTTGCAGGTGGACAGAATGCAGTTAAAGGCTTCAGCGATTTCAGACCTTTAACCCCGGAATCCCTGGTACAGGCCAATCCGGATGTAATACTATTGTTCAGCAGCGGCATGCAAAGTTTGGGCGGCCCGTCAGGTCTGCTCGACGTACAAGGGATCAATCAAACCAAAGCTGGTAAAGCCAAACGTTTTGTCACCATGGACGGAGAACTATTGACGGGCTTTGGGCCCAGATTAGGATTAGCAATTGCCGAGCTGGCACAAAAACTAAGATCGTAGTGCTAAAGAATCATAGTATCATTTTAACCATGCTGTTTGTGCTGCTGCTGGCTGTCATGTTGATCTCAGCATGTTTGGGGGCTGTACAGATCCGCCTTCCGGAGTTAGTTTCAATCATTGCGGCACAGTTAGGTTTTCAAACCGGACCAGGCTTTCAGCCGCAGCAGGAAGCCGTATTATTTGCGATACGCTTTCCGAGGGTATTGCTTGGTGTGCTGGTGGGTGCAGGTTTAGGCATCTCCGGCGCATCCTTGCAGGGGTTATTCCGGAATCCTCTTGCAGATTCCGGGCTGATCGGTATTGCCTCAGGAGCCTCCCTCTTTGCTGTGATGATGATCGTCTTAGAGGCAACTATTTTCATTCAACTGCAAGATGTTTTAGGCTATTACGCCCTTTCCATCGCGGCTTTTTTTGGTGCCTGCATCACGACGTTTGTCGTCTACAGGATATCTGTGCAGCAAGGTAAGTCAGACATCACCACGCTGTTACTTGGAGGCATCGCCATAAATGCACTTTCCGGCGCTTTGATCGGATTGATGACCTACATGGCTACAGATGAACAATTGCGGAACATTACTTTCTGGAACTTGGGAAGCCTGGGTGGCGCAAGTTGGAAATCCGTTACAACCTTGCTCCCCTTTATTGGTGTTCCAGTCTTGCTCTTACCCATGCTGGGCAAATCTTTAAATGCCTTTGCGCTGGGTGAATCACAAGCAAGACACATGGGTGTAAACACCGCGATGATCAAACGCCTGGTTATCGTGCTTGCCACGATGGCGGTTGGTGCTTCAGTGGCGGTGTCGGGCATCATTGGTTTTGTGGGGCTGATCATACCGCACATCATACGTATGGCATTTGGTTCAGATCACAGGCTGTTGCTACCCGCATCTGCAATACTCGGCGCGGCAGTACTTACTCTGGCAGATCTGGTGAGCCGCACGATTGTGGCTCCGGCAGAGCTGCCCCTCGGCATTGTTACCGCATTACTCGGGTCGCCCATGTTCATTTACATCATCGTAAATCAGAAAAGGAGGACACAACTATGATCAGGGTGAAAAATGTGAGCTACAAAGCAGGTAAAAAAACGCTACTCGACAACATCAGTTTCGAAGTGCGGCAAGGTGAGTTGCTCGCCATCATTGGCGCAAATGGCGCCGGTAAAAGCACTTTAATGAAGCTGTTGAGCGGCGATCAGCCGGCTCATACTGGTGAGATCTGGTTCAATGAAAGCAGGATACAAAGCCTGACAACTGCTTCTCTGGCAACCCGGCGGGCGGTACTTAGTCAGCAAAATACCTTGTCTGTGTCGTTCCCGGTTGAAGAGCTCGTACTCATGGGGCGGTATCCACACTTTCAGGTGAAACCAGGGGACCAGGATCTCGACATTGTAGCTGCCGTCATGCAGGAAACGG
>DDAD01000053.1:7066-11025 GCA_002333205.1 Pedobacter sp. UBA2067 | reverse complement strand
TTACGCCTCGCGATATTCCGACCGGGTACTCATCTTAAAGACAGGGAAAATGCTGGCTATCGGCCCGGCTAAGGACATCATCAATGTGCAAAACATAAAGAAAGCATTTCAAATACAAATTCAGCTACTAAACCCTAAGGGATGCAAATCACCATTTGTCGTACCAGAGGGGATATTTTAAATTTAAAATCAAAAACAATGGAAAATACAATCACATCAATCAAAGAACAATGGGCAGCATTTAAAACACAGCACTCAAAAGTACGGATACGTGATGCAGCTAAATCACTGGGCGTAACAGAAGCACAGTTGATTAACACCGGGATTGATGACAATGTTGTGCGGCTAAGGGACGAGTTCAAGGACATCCTGAAAGAAGTAGTTTCACTAGGCTATGTTATGGCACTTACACGAAACGATTACTGCGTTCATGAACGTAAAGGCATATACAAAAAAGTAGCCTTTAATGGTCATGTTGGATTAATTGTCACGCCAGATATTGACTTACGGCTATTTATGGCCCAGTGGTTTTTCGGCTTTGCAGTTAATGAAAATGAGCGTTTAAGCCTGCAGTTCTTTGACCGGCATGGCCATGCTGTACATAAGATATACCTTGTAGCGCAAAGTAATGTTGAAGCCTATCACAGCCTGGTTGAAAAATACAGGGCGGAGGAACAAGCACAGGAGCTTGACATAGAAAAATCAACAGCTGAAGAAGCGGAAGCCGACAATCATGAACTGGATCTTAAAGCCTTCCATGAAGACTGGATCAATCTTCAGGATACCCATGAGTTTCATGGCATGCTGCGGAAACATAAGCTTTCACGCACCAGGGCGTTGCGCCTTGCACCAGAGGGCTATGCAGATGAAATAACTGTAAGCACGGTAAAGGAGATCTTGCAAAAAGCTTCTGAAAAGCAAACAGAGATCATGGTATTTACTGGCAGTCCAGGATGTATTCAGATTCACACCGGGCAGGTGAACAAGTTGGTAGAAACTGGCCCCTGGTTTAATGTTTTGGATCCGGAGTTTAACCTGCATTTAAGGTTAGATGGCATTGCCAGTGCCTGGTTNNACAGCATCGAAGTATTTGATGCGCAAGGCAACACCATTGTGCAGTTTTTTGGCAAACGTAAACCTGGCCTGCCGGAAAGTGAAGCTTGGCGCAACCTTTTACATTAAGAATCATTCATTATGCCATCCCGCCGATTCGCTGGATGGCATATGGATGTTAAAGGCAGCAGTAGCGTCAGCTACTTTTTAGACAAATCCATAAGTTCTATGTTCCTGAAATCTATCGGTTGACCTTCGCTTTGAAGGGCAATAAAGCCGCTTTTAAGCATCATGCCATCCTTCTTAATCTTAGGATCATAGCGATTAACGACATCACCACCGATCTGTGGCTTTGAATATTTCATCACGGTATCACCGTTGATGATGTGGGTGATCAGCGAATCTCCTAAAACAATGAGCTCTGCTTTTACCCATTGATCCCCTTCATAGGTTTTAGATCTGGAATTGATGCAGTGCCGCTCATCTAGTTTTCCATCGTACACGACCTTGGTACCCGGCGAACACATGTTCCCTGTCGGACGCGGTTTACTATCTCCCAATCCACCCAAAAACTGGAACTCTACGGAAATTGGCCAATCCTGTTCCTTCGGCATCGTCCGTGGATCCTGCGAATGAAACATCACACCACTATTACGTAAGGTGTAATCCGGTGCCCCCTTCTGCAGCTCGCCTACAAAACGATACTCTAATTTAAGATGATAATAGGAATATGGAACCTTATAATACAGGTGGCCGAACTGATCATTAAAATCTCCGTATTGGTCGTAACGGATCTTAATGATTCCATCTTCAACCCGGAAGGTCTTTCCGAAGTTCTCCCCCACCTCATGATGATGGATCTTCACAAACCAATCGTTGATGTCTTTACCGTTAAAGAGCTTTATCCATTTCGGTTTATCTGCTTTAGGCAAGAAGGCACTGCAGGTTATTAGTACCAGCAGTACCAGGGAAGTACATGTAAATTTTCGCATATTCATTTAAGGTTCTTTGGTCGACATTAAATTACAATTATTAATGATAACAGGAAAATACGCACACAATTATAAGTGGTTCTTAGCCTGATTATTATTTACCTTTAGCCTTAACAGAACCGTAATATGAAGATTACATCTATCCTGGCGATCCTCGCCCTGCTATCATTAACTGCAAAAGCACAGACAGCGGGAATAAACAAAAACTATGATGCAAAATTGGCTAAGGAGCTGAATGCAGATGATGGGATGAAAAAATACGTGCTTGTTATCCTAAAAACCGGGAGCAAATCAGACTTTCCGAAAGCAACCCGGGACCGCATATTCCAGGGGCATATGGTAAATATGACCGCTTGGCTGATGCCGGTAAATTAATTGTTGCTGGACCGCTGGATAAGAATGCGATAAACTATAGAGGTATTTTCATATTCGATGTAGAAGAGATCGAACAAGCTAAGGCACTAGTCGAAATAGACCCTGTAATTAAAAGCAACCTGATGACTGCAGAATATCTGAATTGGTACGGCTCCGCTGCGTTGAAAGAAACCCTGAAAATTCATAGCAAAATTGAGAAAGTAAAGCCTTAACCGCACTTTATATAAGTCTCAGCTGTAGCACGTCAGCCTACACTACTCCAGGCTAAGCAATGCGTTATAAGGGTCTCCGGTCAGGCCAAGCAATAATGCAAAGGCTGGTTCGGTTTTTTGCCACAAGGGCATGATCTTTCGATTTACGAGCTGGACGAATGCTGAACCCTTGCTGGTCCCCAAAAGCAAGCCGTAACCGTATTTACAAAGCTTTCCTCATCCTCAAAGCAGCAGCAGACATCAATGTCGCTGTCAGGCAAATCTATTCCAATGGGAATTGTTCCAACAACAACGGGATCAAAGGCAGCAAGCTTATCGAATATACCATTCGTTGATAGTACTTCATACACCCAAATAACTTTTTAATTTATCATTTTGAACCCAACCTTATTTTTGCCAGTTCAATAGCCTTACTCATATCTGCAACGCCATAACCAAAAGGCAGTTCAGGATGGTTGGCACGATCAGCAGATTTACGGATGATTTCCATGAGATCCTGATTTGTTAGTGTGGGATAAGCTTGCCATAAACAAGCGACTAAACCGCACATGATCGGACTGACATACGATGTGCCGCTCCTAGATTCAGCTGTGCCTGAAGTATTGATTACGCTAGCACCTCCACCTAAAGCCATTACATCAGGTTTAATTCGACCGTCGGCCGTATATCCCCATGAGGTAAAATAGTCGGGGTTGATTCTGGAATTTATGGAACCGAGCGTAAGTACGTTCGGTGAATCGGCAGGAGCACCCACCCATTTTTGTTCGTTCCCCGCACAGTTAACAATGAAGATTCCCTTTTTGAAAGCTGCATTCGCAGCCCTGCTAGCCAGAGCAGTTTTACCATCCATTTGATCTGCTGTATATGCCATGATGGGCTTTGAAAACTCGTAANNTCTGCAAATTCTATGGCACTCGTCCAGTAATCCTCTTCGATCGGATATTCACTTGCACTATCTTCTGTACGAAGCAGCCAGTAATTTGCTTCCGGCGCAGTGCCCACGTAAGTTCCGGGTTTGTTCGTGGCCATACATGAGGTTACCCAGACGCCATGAGGGTCTATACTATATGGATCATCATTTTCATATACAAAAGATTTCGCACCCTTAATGCGTATGTTATTAAAGGCTGGATTGTTTTTCAACTGTATGAACCCGGCATCTATCACAGCGATATCCATTCCTGCACCTTTGAAGCCTTGCTGATGTAGAGCTTCCCCTTTTACCGTACTAATGTTCGTTGTGGCCGATCCATAATCAATTGTGTTGCCTAGATCAATAGAACTACCAGCCTGTGGACGATCAACATATTTGTGCGCTGCTGAACTT
>DDAD01000053.1:0-7037 GCA_002333205.1 Pedobacter sp. UBA2067 | reverse complement strand
AACTTGATTTCCTTTTACCCACGTACACAAGTATCACTTCTTTTACGAAGGGCAAAGCTTTGTACTTATCAATTAGAAATTGATCCCGTACGTTTACACTAACCGTATTCAACCACTTACTTTGGGCTACAATTGTACCCCCAACCGCTGCTATGGACTTGAGATATTCCTTCGATATGGGCAGGTCGCTTTCATCAATGGGAATATTACGTTTACGGCGCCTTTCGATAGCTTTTACCGAGAGGAAGGCTTCAGGGTTAGCGATTGAATGGTCAGATTTGCCCTTGTCGGTTAATACAAGCCGAAATTTATAATCATTACCATCAGTAACGATGATCTTGCATTTCGCCTCACCTTTTCCATTCAGGAGTTTTGCATGCACATATGTAATTCCAGCGCCCTTAGGCCATACAATTCCTTCCGTGGTGACTTCCGCTATACGTGGGTCTTCTACATGCCATTGTACAGCATCTGAAGTTCCTTCCGGAAAATTTACAAGGTCGACCGAAAGTCTGGTACCCCAAAAATCGTCATTAGCCAAAACGGTACTGTCCAAATTCATGCGGACCGAAGAAATTGGCGCTTCTGCTATTTCGTTTTTTTTACATGCAGATAGAAAGATAAGGATTCCGAGGAAGCCAAGTAGGTGTCGAGCGTATAATTGCATTAAGAAATTTTCGGAATGTCTGATTCCGAGGAAACAAAGCTACGATTCTCCTTTAATACGCAAAACAGATAATGTGGCCAGCACGGGATCCATCTCCGTATCGCTTTGAGCTGAGCGTTAAGGTGTCAGTTTCAATTGAACGCGCGCCTGAATGCTAAAGGCGAAACATTGGTTTTAGCCTTAAATAGTTTGTTAAACGATTGTGGATGCCCGAAGCCTAAGGCATAAGCAACCTCACTAACGGACAAGGTTGTGGTTGATAGCTTTTCTTTGGCTTTCTCGATGACCTTATCCTGGATAAATTGTTGCGTATTCTGCCCGGTTAATGAACGAAGCAAATCGCTTAAGTAACTTGCAGAGATATTCAGTCGTTCAGAGAGGTAATGTACCGTAGGGATGCCGGAGTTCAGCGTTTGCTCCGTATCGAAATACTCGTTTAGCAGATCTTCAAGTTTTTGCAGCAAAGTATGATTCACAACTTTTCTGGTGATGAATTGCCGTTTGTAAAAACGGTTCGCATAATTCAGCAACAACTCCATTTGAGATATGATCACATCCTGGCTGAAGTCATCAATCCTGCTATTCAATTCAACTTCAATATTCTTAAAAATGGAGAGGATTATTTCCCGTTCAGTGTCTGAAAGATGCAAGCCTTCATTGGCCGAGTAGGAGAAAAAGCCATACTGCCTGATCTTTTTTGCCAGCGGATAGTTCCATAGAAAGTCGGGGTGGATCAATAAAGTGTATCTAGAACAGATGTCTCCATCATTGCTACTATGCGGACCGATAATCTGGTTCGGTGCGGCAAACAATAGTCCCCCTTCATTGAAATCATAATACGACTGCCCATATCTAAGTTTACCGCTGAGACTTGGCTTGTAGGAGATCTTGTAAAACTTCAATACGTGCGTCTTGGGCAACTTTGAGGTGATCATCTGGGTGGTCGCAGCATCAATCAGACTGTTGAGTGGATGGGCAGGTGCCGGTAATCCAGCGGCTGCGTGTATATCAGATAGTGAATCCATTCCAGCTGGATTCTGCACTTCTTTTTTCATGAGACATTGTTTTAGTTCTATGTTAACGCAATACATTCAAGATGCCTCTGAAACCAGATCAGGCTATACAATGAAGGTTTATTAATTAAATTTAATGAATTGAACTGGCCAATGTACCTCATCAGCCAGCACAATCAGCTTTTTACAGGAAGATTATTTTGTGCTACCTTGAGCCCTGGCAGAAACTGCATCCCATTCTTCCCAGATAGTAATCCTTTCTTCATAGGCCTTCTTCACTGCAGCAAGGTTATGACTGCCTAAATTAATGCGGAGGGGTGGATTTTCAGCATCAACAACTTTAAAGATCGCTTCTGGCGTGGCATTCGGGTCTCCCCCTTCATTGTTGCGTAGTTCTTTGAAGAATCCATCTTTAAAATCTTTGTAGACATCCATCCCCCCAGCAAACTGTAAAGATTCCTGGCTGCCGAATTCGGTTGCATAAGCACCTGGTTCAATGATCGTCACCTTAATTCCGAATGCTTTCACTTCTGTCGCCAGGCTCTCGTGAATCGCTTCGAACGCCCATTTGGAAGAGCAATAATAACCAATTACGGGTAGCGTTACGTGGCCGAGATTACTCGATGTTCCCAGGATATGACCTCCACCCTGCTTGCACAAGAAAGGCATAGCTGCCTGAATCACGGCTACTGGTCCAAGAACATTTGTTTCATACAACTTCCTGATGTCATCTGCAGACGCTTCTTCTATCGTCCCGATCAATGAATAGCCGGCATTATTCAGCACGATGTCTAGCCTCCCAAAATGTGCATGCGATTGTGCTACCGCAGCTTTAACCTGTTCCGCGTTGATTACATCCAGCGCTAAGGTTAAAACGCGGTCTCCGTATCTTTCCTTCAGATGCGCAATGCTTTCTAGCCGACGTGCAGTTGCTATTACTTTGTCACCGCGCTTGAGTGCTGCCTCGGTCCAAACTTTTCCAAATCCCCGAGAGCTACCGGTGATGAACCAAACTTTAGTTTTACTCGAATTAAAATCTTGTTGTGCCATGGTTTTTGTTATTTATTTACACCACAAACTTCGATAAAGCGCATTCGGGAGATGTTGCCCAACCGAGGACATTTGTAGCCGGATGAAGTACAATATATATTAACAGCAGCTAGTTGATGACCTTTTATCTGCATCGGTCATACTTGACAAAACATGTACGTGCCCAGGTGATTAGGAAATGTTAGAATTGAATAGAAAACGAATGCAAAGTCAGTCTCTGCTTGATTTACTGCGATAAACTTTGCATTACACCATTAAAATTCTTCTCTCCTCAGTGGCCCGAAATTATTCGATAGCTAATTGCTAGGAATCAATTGCTTTTAGGGTGGCAATCCAAATCTTTAAATAGTCGGTTATCATAGTCAACAAAAAGTTATTGTAGCAAATTAATTTTTACACTATTTTTACGAACGATGGATACTGTTAAAACAATACTTCGGGCAAATACGACATTTACTCCCTATAAATTTTATAGTGGTTTTTTGGAAGACGTGGCTAACCATTACTTCCAAAGCGGAGAACAGGTAGTCTTGAAACTTTTTGAAAAAGGGGACGAAGAAATTCATGATTCGAGTTACAGAATTGATCCGATATCGATTCCATTGCTACTTAGTCTAATTGAACAGTTGAGCAAATTCCATCGTAGACCATTAGACCTTTTGCTTTTCAATAATAGAGCAACAAGAAATGTTTTAGAATTTCTATTTAGATGTGACTTCTTTTACATCGCAGGGGATAATCAAAATCCAAATTTTCCCAAGGGCCGAAACATACTAAAGTTTGATAAATCTTATCTAGGGGCATTTAGCGGAAAAGAGACGCGCCCTGAGCATAAGGTAAGAGCTTATTCACTGGATGAAGATGAACTTAAATTGGTACTGCAAAATTTATCTTCTGGAGAAAAACAACGAGATTTTTTGATTTCCCATTTCACTTATAAAGTACGAGAACACTTTCAGGAACTACTTTTTGATAATGATTACACTGCTGAACAATACAACACTTACATTGACATTCTTTCTGAATTAATTACCAATTCTGTTATTCATAGTAAATCGATTGCATTTGCCCTAATGTTTGTAGACAGATTTAAAACCAAGTTTTCTATCACTGATAATGGCGTAGGTTTTAGTGAATCGATGAAGCTAAAACCAAAAACAGCTTTCTATGAGCCTGATAGTTTGAAGACTCTTTTGTTTAAAAACATAACTGTAAATAATATTTCTGATAATATTCTAAGTGGGCTTTATACTATTTACGACACGTTGTTTTATTCGTCTCTAAAAGATCGTCATGGGCTTTTTGATTTAATGCTTACCGTTGTCCTCGAAAGCAAGGGATATTTTAGAATCCATAGTGAAAACACACAAATAATTGTTTCCTCCAGAATGGCTGATGAGCTATATGACTTGCAATTTTATAGGGAAAAGATCTTTTCTTGCCACATAGCCTTTCAATTGAAGCAAATAACCAAGGAAATATACGAACGGGAATTGACCAAAGAATCGAAAGCAATTAAGCAGTCATTCCTTGATTTCTGTAAAAAGTCTGTTTCTAAATACAGTGAAGACATTGTATATTCTTCTTTGCGGTTTTTTCCGGTAAGATTTAGAGGTGTACATATAGAAGTAGAAATCCCTAATGCAATAGAAAATGATCATATCAGCGATTAAACATAGGGAATTTCTATATTTTAACTTGCACGCCGAAGAAGTAGTAAGTTCAAACTTCATCGCTGAAGACAATGTTGGAATGCATGAAAACAGGCTGCAAATAGTTACACTAAACAGGGTAGTTGAATTTCTGAAAATTCCCGAAAACCATGATGTAAGAGATATTGTCCTAGACTTCAAAGGAATAAGTGCTTGCCAACCAAATTTACACATAATACTCATTGACCTTAAGGGCGCCGGGTACAACATTCAGTTGAAAAACATTAATAAGAACATTGTAGATGACTCCGGATTATCAGTAATTCAAAATAGTAAGAACGTTCAGGAAGGGTGCGTTTTTAGGAAGTTCTTTCTTTTTGAGTCTGATAGTGACCCTTTTACAGACGAAGCAGTTAATGTTCACGAATTATTCATAGATGCTTTTAAAGAGAAAATCAAAAACTATATAAACCCTCATACGCAACCACATACATCATCATATATTTATCTGACGTCATACGTTGATATAAAGAAATTTATCAGCTATGAAAAGGAGTTTATGCTTTTCTCGATCTATAAGCTTGCATTGAAGATTCAAGAAGAATGGGCTGAGAAGTTAGCAAACAAACCAATTCTTGTGTGTCAAAGTATGAATAGTGCTTATATCGTTTCTGTACTATCCAATTTGCTTAAATTGGATATTTTAATTCTCGATAAAATCGGCCCTATCTACAAAATCTACAATACTCTGGAGAAAACCATAGATCAAAACAGGGAATATATAGTAGTATCTGATTTGGTTTGCTTAGGGACTGAAGTGAAAATTGTAAAGAGTCTAATTCAATTCATTGGCGGGAAATATTTAGGTAATGTTTCAATCATAAAAACTGAAACCTTAGGTAAAGCCGACATTTTGAGACAAGATGCAACTATTGCTGTTTTTTCAATCAATAAATCAAATAACCGGGAACTAGGGTACAACATCAAAACCGATTTAGAGCAATTTTAATGGGCAACGTTATTCTTCATATCTCAGACCTGCACGTCAGCACACAAGTTGATGGTGCAGGTATTACAAATGAAAAAGTGGATTCTTACCTTACAACGGACGATATAGCATCATCAACCCATTATGTTGCCACTTTCATTGATACTGTAAAAAAAGAATTCCCCCATGAGACGCTTTATCTTCTAATAACAGGAGATATTTCAGATTCCGGCGAAAAGAAACAATTTTCTGAAGCAAAAAGGCTGATAATGAAAATTATGAGTGATCTAAATATTCCTACTGAAAGGCTTCTTTTGCTTCCAGGCGATCACGACGTTCATAGGAGATCTTTAGAAAATGAAACTGCCGAGCGTCCCAACCGAAACTCACACCTTTTAAATTCTATTAAGTTCCAGAATTTTGCTGAATTTTACAAGGACATAACCGCTAAAGATTTTCCTTTTGAGACCGTTATAATTGACCATCTGATCGTAGGTTCTATTGTCTTTGTTGGTTTCAATTCGAACTACAAAATCAACGCAAGGGGTGGCCTCGGATATATTCCCACCGAACAATTTAATGAAGAAATCTATCAACTTAAACAAAAAATTGGTGGTGGAAAACAGTGGGTGGCATGTTGGCATCATAACCTAACTGCTGGCTATGATAATACTAATAACGGACAGTGGGAAATAAAAAATCGACAACATCTTTTAGCTGAAATCGAGCGTCAAGAAATAAAGCTTATTATTTCTGGAAATGAGCATATNNGCGGTACATTTTCTACCGTTGAATATGAAGCATCCTTTAAGGCTTATATATTGAGCACAGGAGATGAAATAATACTTGAAAATAAGATGTTTGCCTTACAGACGAATAGTGGCAACGACTTAAAATATTTTTGGGATGCAAGAAATAATTCAAACGCTAAGCAATTAGATAGTTTTGTGTTATATAAAGCGAATAACCAAGTTATTCAAGACATTAAGGATATTCCCTCTGAGCCCGAGGTGACTGAAATTAACAACGATAAGGATGTAAGTCAGGAACATGTAAGAGAGTTAATTCGATACGACAATCCCGCATTTTCTGAAAAGCTTTATACTCTAGTTCGAGAAAAAAAACTTTTTCATTCCGGACACTTTCACTGGAGTGAAAGTTCAAGAGCACATAATTGGATCGATGTCTCGAAGCTTTTGGAGAACAGTAAAGACCTCTACTTTGTTCAGAATGCGATTATAGATGTAATTGACACCTTTCATCTTGAAGAAAGTTGTGACCTTATTATTGGTTTGGGTTATGAAGGAAATATAATCTCAAGCAAGGCATCGATTAAGTACAATATTCCTTACACGTCTCTACCATATTCATACAGATACAGTGATCATCATGATTATGAGAAAAAACTGAATTTTAGTAATGACGATGGTACCTTTAAAACCGTAATGATCGTTACGGATGTGGTAAATGACGGCAGAACTTTGAGAAAATTAATCAAAGAGCATGAAAATGTCTTTTTTGAAAAAGTTGTTAAAATTATTGCACTTTCACTGTTTTACACTGGCCATAAAGAGTTGTCAACGGTAACATTAAATAATTCATCTACTGAGGGCAATGATTACAGCGTAAGTAATATTGAATTCTATAGCGTTAAACAATTGAGGGTA
>DDAD01000073.1:8464-29919 GCA_002333205.1 Pedobacter sp. UBA2067 | reverse complement strand
TACAACAAAAATTACTTCAGAAACTATCTCCCCAACAGATACAATTTATAAAGTTACTGCAGGTACCTACAGTTGCATTAGATACTCGAATAAAAGAAGAACTTGAAGAAAACCCGGCACTTGAAGATCCAAGTTTGATGGTTGCCGATGAGCCTGTTAACGAATACGATGATCTGAACGATAGCCCAGATGATTACGATGCAAGCGCAAAAGAAGAGAACACAGATGAGTTCAATGTTGATGATTATCTTCAAGATGATAACTTGAATGACTACAGCACTTCCTATAATAATGGTGACGATGACGAAGACAAAAAAGAAACTCCGATTGCTATAGAGAGTACTTTTTTCGAAAGCCTTCAGGAACAATTAGACCTTGTACCACTATCTAACAACGACTTCATTATTGGCAAGCAGATTATCGGCAGTTTAGATGATGATGGTTATTTGCGCAGACCGATAACCTCCATGATCGACGACCTTGCGTTCTCTCAGAACGTGATTGTTGAAGAAGAAGACGTTTTGGAAATGCTTAAAGTGATACAAAGCTTTGATCCTCCGGGAATCGCAGCAAGAGATCTGCAGGAGTGCCTTACCTTGCAACTTAGACGTAAGGATGCTTCAAATCCGATCATCCAAAAAGCTATTATCATTGTAGAAAACTACCTGGATGAGTTTACCCGTAAACACTACGACAAACTTGAGAAATCATTAGGGTTGAGCAGCGAAGATCTGAAAGAGGTTATCAACGAAATTTTAAGATTAAACCCAAAACCTGGGGATTCTAATCAAGTAACGACGAAGCAATTACAAGTCATCCCAGACTTTCACATCAGCAATAATGATGGTGTCCTGATTCTGACATTGAACTCCAAAAATGCACCGGAACTTAGAGTAAGCAGATCATACATCGATATGTTCGAGCACTACGATAAATCTGCGCAAAAGGATAAAAAGCTGAAAGAAGCCGTGCAGTTTGTAAAGCAAAAGCTGGATTCTGCCAAGTGGTTTATTGACGCCATCAAACAAAGACAGCAAACCCTGCTGAAAACCATGAATGCCATCATGCAATATCAGTATGAATATCTATTAACTGGTGATGAACGCAAAATGCGTCCAATGATCCTTAAAGATATCGCGGATAAGATTGATATGGATATTTCAACTGTCTCTAGGGTGGCGAACTCCAAATATGTGCAAACTGAGTTTGGAACATTTTTACTTAAGTCCTTTTTCTCAGAAGCAATACAGACTGAAAGTGGCGAAGAGGTATCAAACAAAGAAGTTAAAAAAATCCTGGAGGATTGTATTAGCAACGAAGACAAACGTAAACCATTGGCTGACGAAAAGCTTACCGACATCCTTAAAGAGAGAGGTTATAATATAGCCCGTCGTACGGTGGCGAAATACCGTGAACAGATGAACATTCCTGTCGCCAGACTGCGTAAGGAACTTTAAAGTACTCCATACATGGGTATTCCGTACCCGTTTATAAACAAGTGGCGGCGATAAACATATTTTATGGCCGCCACTTTTATATCATTTCAGACGCTGCGAATTGTTTATGGGAGAAGATCCTGCTGTAGCAGCTCTTCGATTTTCTTGTTTGTTTCCAAAATCTTTTGTGTCAGATCTCTTTTCTCTTTTCTTAAGGAATAAATATCATAGGCCTTTTGAATGTGGATTCTCAAGTCATCCTCCATCCAAGGTTTCTGAATATACTTGTAAACCTTACCCTTGTTGATGGCATCAATCACTGCATTGATATCCGCGAAGCCAGTCATTAAGATACGTATAGGATCAGGGAACTCATCGAGAATAGATTCCAAGAATTCGATTCCTGTCATTACTGGCATCCGTTGATCGGTTAAAATCACGTGGATATCCTCTGTTTCCAGAACCTTGCGGCCTTCTATAGCAGATTCAGCAAGAAAGATGTTAAACAGGCGTCTGAAACCTGCTCTAAAAGCATTCAGGTTATGTAACTCATCGTCTATGTACAGAACATTAATTGGAGTGGCGCTCATTTCGTATTTGTGAAAATTGTATTTTAAACTTCTACCTGGGCATAACACTCAGGAGAAAATTGAAATGTTAGATTAGGAAATTAATTTTTGACGTAGCATGAACTCCAACTGGCTATTTACCACAAGTAAGTTTTCAGTTAGCAGTTTATTCTGTCTTCTAAGATCAAAGACTTCAAACGCCTTCTCCAGGTTTTGTCTGAGTTCTTCTTCCTGCCAAGGCTTCGTAATATACAAGTAGACTTGTCCTTTGTTGATCGCATCCACAACCGCAGTTAGATCTGAGTAACCAGTTAAAAGAATTCGGATGGGATCAGGATACTTATCCAGGATTGATGCTAAGAACTCAACACCAGTCATGTTTGGCATCCTTTGATCCGTTAAAATGATGTGTATATCTTCAGATTCCAGGATCGGAAGCGCATCTTTACCAGATTCTGCAGTAAATACGTTGAAGGTCCTTCGAAAGGAAGCTTTAAACGCATTTAAATTGTGAACCTCATCATCTATATANNTTAATCTCTTTTGTATTCATGTGATTTAGTGTGAAGCAAAAGTGAGTAATTACATCTATAATTGCTAATTCTCTAGTAAATTAAACTATTTTTGTGAGCATAAATAAGAAATTTCAAGCCGTAATCTATTTGTCAAAATGTTAACACTCGCTAACCGCTCCGTCGAGCTCGACCTCAGCTACGAACCAGAATTCTTCAGAATCTATAACTCGAAAGATCGAGATGCTCTTGAAGCACTGTTGAATGCCAAACCCTACATTAAGATTCATGACCAACTGGACTCGCAGCTTGAGGAGTTGATCAAATCAAAATATCCTAAGAAAAAGCCAGAACCTGATCAACTTGAAGCTCTGAAGCTGTTGCACTTAGGGAATTTAAGCAAGGAAGATTACGGCGTATGGGTATACTATCCTTGGTCAGAACGTTTGGTCCATCTTCTTGATGAAGAAGAGTTCGTCAACATGCGAACCAACCGCAATGTTTACAAGATTACACCGCAAGAGCGGGATATATTAGGCAAACAGGTGGTAGGTGTTGTGGGGCTTTCCGTGGGACAATCCGTGTCGGTTACCATGGCAATGGAAAGAGGATTTGGTGAAATCAGACTTGCTGATTTCGACTTATTGGAACTGTCTAACCTGAATCGCATACGAACCGGCGTTCAAAGTCTGGGTCTTCCAAAGGTGATTATTGTAGCGAGAGAAATAAAAGAGATTGATCCGTTCTTAAAAGTAACCTGTTTCAATGATGGACTTACGGAAGAAAATATGGATCGCTTTTTTACCGAAGGCGGTAAGCTGAATGTGATTGTAGACGAATGTGATGGGCTTGACATAAAGATCTTACTACGTCATAAAGCAAAGTCCCTAGGAATTCCCGTGGTTATGGATGCAAGTGATCGCGGAACAGTAGACGTTGAACGATTTGATCTGGAACCTAACCGCCCAATTCTGCATGGCTTAATTGAACATCTTGATCATACACAGGTTAAATACTTAAAAACAAACGAAGAAAAAGTACCATTCCTATTGGCAATGATCGGCGTGGAAACACTGTCCAATCGTCTTAAAGCATCGATGATCGAGGTTGGTCAATCTATAACAACATGGCCACAATTGGCATCAGCCGTAACCTTGGGAGGTGCTCTATGTGCTGATGTTTGCCGTCGGATTATTCTTGACCAATACCATGAATCTGGAAGGTACTGGATAGATATTGAAGAACTTATTGGAGATAAAACACCCAGAGAAGATCAGGACTATAAAGTGGTAGACCTTACTGCAGATGAGCTTACCCTGGAAGAAATGAAAAATGCGGTAAAGGCAGAACCTCTACCTGGTGGCGACCACATAAGCATACTTGAACAGGATCAGATAACTGAGATTGTCACTGCTGCAGGCTTCGCGCCTTCTGGTGGAAACACGCAACCTTGGAGGTTCCTTTATTGTGAGGGCAGGCTATACCTCTTTCATGATGAAAAAGAAGCCGCATCATGGATAAACTATAACAATAACGCTTCCTATATCGCTCTAGGAGCTGCAATAGAAAACCTTAAAATTAAAGCTGGCTCGATGGGGTTCAAGGCAAACGCGACCCTCTTCCCTGCCGGTGATTACAAACGTCTTATTGCTTCCATCTACTTTCAACCTGCAGCTTCAGGAGAAGCTTACTTCCCAGAGCTTGTAAACGCCTTGAATTTGCGCCTAACGAACCGAAAAAAAGGAAGTGGTGAGAAGATCAGTGATGACGTGCTGAACAAACTAGTAAACACGGTTCGTCACACCGAACAGGCAGATTTGTTAATCCTAGAAGATCAGCAACAAATCAAAAAGATCGCCGACATCGTCTCTGCAGTAGAGAGAATTCGCTTCATGTTCCCGCAAGGACATCATGATTTCTACTCTAAAGAACTTAAATGGACGACAGACAAAGACGGTCCGGTACAAGAAGGCATGGACATTAAAACACTTGAGCTTGCAGAAAGCGACAAAGTAGGTCTTAGAGTTGCAGCCAGCCCTGAAGTAATTAAACTGTTAAACACCTGGGGCGGTGGCGCAGCCTTTGAAAAGATCTCCAAAGGCCCAATTGCATCATCGTCGGCTATCGGACTGATTACCTTGCCAGAATATTCAGCACTTAACTACCTAAACGGCGGCCAGGCACTACAACGNNCAAGGATTATCTTTCCAGCCTCTTACAGCACCATTCTTCATGTTCTCCATCCTAAATAACACCAATGGTGAAGGTATGCCAGACAAAATGAAGCAGGAATTAACAGAGCTTGAAAAACAAATAAATACAATCTTCCCCTCTCTGTCGGCCAGCAAAGGCGTGTTTATGTTCCGACTATCTTATGCAGATGAAGCAACAATTAGAACCGGCAGAAGACCTGTAAATAAAATCTTGCACTTTAGCTAAAATGAGAAAAATTAAATTTAGATCCTTCACTGCAATCGACGACCCCGCAACCTGTGAAGAATACTTGAAAGAGCACGTACAGGTGCTCGTAGACTATGGTATTACCAACATCACGACAAATAATCGCGATTGGATGATTTTACCGACCGTTCATGGCGTAGTTGCTGAAGATGAAAATGGCGTAATTGTAGGCGGCGTTAGGGTTCATATCGCCGACGGCGTTCATAGGCTACCTGTAGAAACTGCCGTGGGTTATATGGATCCAAATGTTGAAAAGGTAATTAATGCCTACGCTGAAAATGGCACAGGCGAACTTTGTGGACTCTGGAACGCCAAAAGCGTTGCAGGCATAGGCCTCAGCATATTACTTGTTCGGGCGGGGATTGCAATCGTTAACCAAATCAACCTATCCTCTTTGTTTACCATATGTGCCGACTACACATTACCTATGGTGAAAAAGGTAGGCTTTATAGTTGAAGATACCTTGGGAAATGGAGGTGAGTTCATCTACCCGAATGAAAACTACATTGCACGCGTGCTTCGTAAAATGAATGCGGAGACACTAGAAACGGCGGATGAATACGACAGAAACCGGATCTTTGACTTGAGAAATACCCCTACTCAAATCGCTATAGAAACTGGTCCAAGGGGTGACATTGAAGTTGACTATCATCTTGTAATACCTAATTATGAATAGCAAAAAGCTATTTTCATTTATTTTTCTGATGGTTGCCTTTATTTGGTCGGCCAGCGGACAGGAAACCATTCCATTAAATGAAAATATTACGCTCAACAATTTCGGCAAAAAGATTTATCTTCTTACTGATCCGGAACAAAGACTTACCATATCAGATGTCATAAAAGAAGATGACTTTAAAGTATTGGAGTCGGATGTCCCAAATCTGGGCATTAACCACAATGCCTACTGGCTCAGATTGCATATTCAAAATCTTACTGCCGCTGAGCAGCTGGCATTACAGATCCGTCTTCCAACGTTGGATTATGTCGATTTTTATCAGGTTGCCTCAAACGGTAAAGTTATCAAGGAAGAGAAAATCGGTGACAGGAGACCATACTACGACCGCGAATTCGACAATCCTTTCAGTACTTTTCTGTTTAGCACAAGTCCCAAGGAACAAACTACCGTTTACATCAGGATAGCTGGATCAGAACAACTGCAGGTACCGCTAACCCTGTCAACCCAAGAAAGACTGCAGCAAAAGAATTCGGATGCTTACATCGTGTTTGGTGTATACGCAGGAATTATCTGTGTGATGTTTGTCTACAACCTTTTTCTTTACTTATCCACCAGAGACGAAACATATCTATATTATATCGTTTATCTCTTTTTTATTGGTCTGTTGCAGGCCAATTTCCAAGGCTTCCCTTTTAAATACCTGTGGCACGGAAACCTGTGGTTATCCACCCATGCAGTTTACATCCTCACCCCGCTTGGCGCCCTTACCGCACTTGAATTCATGCGTAAGTTTTTACACACGAAGGAGCTCTTGCCAAAGCATAATAGAATTCTAAATTTCTTTTATGTTCCATACGGTATTGCGTTGTTGCTCATGGTTGTGGGTGAATTAATGTATTCTTACCAACTGCTGCAAATTACAGCCATGGTGATNNATGCTGGTAATTGCATTTAAGACTTACAATAATGGTTATAAGTCTGCAAAGTTCTTTATCCGCGCCTGGATTGTGTTTCTTCTTGGCCTTTGCATCTTTGTGTTAAAAGATTACAATATTCTTCCATACAACACCGTCACTTATAACATGATGCCTTTTGGGTCAGCATTAGAGGTGATCTTGCTATCTTTTGCCTTGGCCGATAAAATCAACATTCTAAAGAAAGAAAAGGAAGCCTCACAGGAAGAGGCCCTGAGAATTTCTTTGGAGAACGAGAAGCTCATTTTAGAACAGAACTTCGAGTTAGAGAAAAAGGTTAACGAACGAACGTTGGAATTACAGCAGTCCAACGACGCTTTAGAAAAAACCCTGAATGAACTTAAGGATGCACAATCGCAACTTGTAGAATCTGAAAAGATGGCCGGACTTGGTCAGCTCACAGCTGGAATTGCCCACGAAATCAACAATCCCATTAACTTCGTTACAGCCAACATCAAGCCGCTGCAGTTGGATATAGACGATCTGAATGAAATCATCACCAAGTACGAAAACCTGGATCCAGATGCAGACATTAAAGAGCAGCTAAATAGTATCGACAAGTTTAAGAAGCAGATCGACCTTGACTTCGTACAAACGGAGATTAAAGGACTGCTGTCCGGAATTGATGAAGGTGCAAAAAGAACTGCTGAGATCATCCGAAGTCTCAAGAATTTCAGTCGACTGGATGAAAGTGATACCAAGCCGATTAACCTGAATGAAGGCATTGATTCCACCTTTGTACTACTTCGTAGTACCTTTCCATCAAATCTTAAAGTGGTAAAAGATTATGGAGATATACCACTCGTGGAGTGCTTACCAGGAAAAATTAACCAGGTTTTCATGAACATTATTTCGAATGGCATTCATGCCATTAAGAATAAGCCAGAGCAACGGGATGAAGAACAAATTATAGTACGTACCTGGCAGGAAGGTAATGTTGTGAAGGTCAGCATTAAAGATTCTGGTTCGGGTATGACCGAGGAAACCAAGCAGAAAATATTTGAACCATTCTTCACCACCAAAGATGTTGGTGAAGGTACTGGATTAGGGCTATCAATCGTGTTTAGAATCATTGAAAGTCACCAGGGCAACATTGATGTTTTATCGAATGTTGGCGAGGGTACTGAATTTATTATTACATTGCCTGTAAATTAGAAAAGGGATTTATCATGGATACTCCGTCTGTCAAGGTTCTTTACATTGATGATGAAGAACACAATCTACAAGCCTTTAAAGCAAGCTTCAGGCGGCAGTATGAAATATATACAGCCCTCTCGGCAGCTGAAGGACTGAAGATTCTGCAAAACATAGAGGTCAACGTAATCATTGCCGATCAAAAGATGCCGGAAACAACTGGTGTTCAATTCTTCAAGAGCATCAAAGATTCATTTCCGGATCCCATCCGAATCTTACTGACTGGCTATACTGACATTGAAGCACTTGCCGACGCCATAAATCACGGTGATGTATATCGTTACATCACCAAACCCTGGAGTGATCTTGAACTACATAACTCCATCAAAAACGCTTATGACGCTTATAAGAGTAAAATTGATCTGNNCTGGAGAAGACCAATGATGAATTGAACAGGTTTATCTACAGTATATCTCACGAGCTTCGGGCACCCCTTGTCTCCGTTATCGGAATTGTAAATCTGGTGAAAATGGAAGGGCTCTTTAACTCAAGCGGCGAATATTGGAACCTGATAGAAATTTGCTCGAATAAGCTGGACTTTTACATTCAGAAAACCCTGCAATATTATAAAAACAATAAAAACGTAGCTGAACACAGTCCTGTTGAGTTTAAAAGCCTCGTTACTGAACTCATAAATCTATACTCCTACTCGGATAAAGAAACAGAGTTCAATATTAACATCAACCAGCCGGTTCCTTTTTACAACGATGCTTTCCGAATTGAAGTCGTCTTAGGTAATCTCATCAATAATGCTATAAAATACCAGAAATCGACAGAGCCTAACAAATATGTAAATATTGAAATTGATGTGGACCAGCAACGTGCAGAGATCACCATCAGCGACAACGGCATAGGTATTTTAAATGAACATCTTGAGAAGATATTCAACCAATTCTTCAAGAGCAAAAATCATCATGGAAGTGGTTTAGGCTTGTTCATTGTAAAAGAGGCTTTAAACAAGATCAATGGAAAGATTGAAGTTATCTCAGATCTAGCTGTAGGTACAACATTTAAAATAACGATCCCTAATGGTAAAACCAGTTAACGCTCAAAAAATCGTAATGCTAATCGACGACAACGACATTGATTTAAAGATCAATGAAAAGGTCGTCGGAATAACCAAGTTATTCAGTCAAGTGATCGTCTGCAGATCCGGTGAGGAGGCATTAAATTACCTGAAATCTAATCTTACTACGCCCGAGTCACTTCCCGATTTCATTTTACTGGATATACAAATGCCAGAGATGAGCGGCTTCGAGTTTCTGGAGCAGTATAAAAAATTACCAGCTTCTTTGATAGACGTTTGTGTTATAGCAATGCTTTCTTCAACCTTAGATTTCAGTGATATTCAGCGAGCAAAGGCTAATCCATACGTCGTTAAACTGCTGAAAAAGCCTCTGATGCCTAAAATATTAATGGAGGTGGTGCAAGAGCACCTACCAGATTAATTCGATTTACTTCTTTTTTATTGCAATCTCTACACGGCGGTTTTGCTCCCTGCCTTCGGCAGTCGCATTTGTTGCAGCGGGTTTCGATTCGCCAACCGGGTTAATGGAAATCCGCTCCGCTTTAACGTTACCTTTTCCGGTTAACCACGACTTCACTGCTTCTGCGCGTGCTTCAGCAAGTTCTTTATTTGAAGCCTGATCACNNGCCGCTCCAATTCGCGTTAATTACACTTTCTACAGTGCTGGAGTCACTTGCTGCTTCCGCAACAACTTCGGGATTGCTTTTACCTCTTAGGAAATAGAACGCAATCAGGGCTACGATGACCAATACAATCAGTATCAGCAGCCAGTTACTTCTCGTGGGTTTGTTTTCAGAATATGCCATAGTAAGTTTCGTTTAAAACTTTTAACAATGGCAATATATTCATTGTTTTAAATAAAGATACTTAAGGTATCATAGGCAAGGGAAATGCCGGGAGGCAACTCCTGCTCTACCTCCTGATGGCGGCCCAGATTGTGGCTAATGTGCGTCAAATATGTTTTTTCAGCGCCCACTTTGCTGGCAAACTCAAGCGCCTCCTGCAAACTGAAATGTGAAATATGGTCGCTGCGCTGCAATGCATTGACGACCAGAACACGAGTGCCTTTAAGCTGTACCAGTGTTTCATCTGGAATGGTCTTGGCATCTGTGATGTAGCTAAAGTCGCCGATTCTAAAACCGTAGATGGGTAGCTTATAGTGCATTACCTTAAGTGGAATTACCTCACTCGCACCAATTTGAAAAGGCACATCTGTAATCGTATTCAGATTGATCCTTGGTAAACCAAGATATTGTAGGTTCGAGAAAATATAAGAAAATTCACGCTTCAACGCTTCCTGTACTCGGGGTGCTGCATAAACATCAATGTTTTTATGCAGCATGTAATTGAAGGGCCTGATATCATCCATGCCCGCTACATGATCCTTATGCTCGTGTGTAAAAAGAATAGCATCCAGATCGGTAGCCTCTGCACGTAACATTTGGTACCGAAAATCCGGGCCGCTGTCTATCACGATCGTTTTATCCTCAGTTTCAATCAAAACTGACGTTCTTAATCGCTTGTCTCTAAAATCTGTTGAAGTACAAACTGCACACCTGCAAGTAATAACGGGTATGCCTTGTGAAGTTCCTGTTCCTAAAAAGGTGATTTTCAAAATACGTTGCTATGCTGGTTACCTTAAATCTACAATTTCAACACCAGGATAGTTTTTAGCGTTGAACGTAAAAGTAGATTCAGGAACCTTCGCGTTCGGCGTAAAAGAAGTTATCGTATAGGTGTATGTGCTACTGTTCTTATCAAAGATGACAACATTTGCCAATTGCTTCGCAGCTTTATCGATGCTTAGCCTGATCTTAAAGTAAGGCTTTTTCGGATCAGTTGGTGAGAGATCAATCATCTGATAAACCTTTGTTCCAGACTTACGTTCACCATTATAAATGTATTTGAAGCCTTTCTCAAAGATGGTAAACACATTCGCGGGGTTCAAGGCATCCTCTGAGTTGTCAGCATTGCTAACCTGCACCTCATCGTCATTCTTAAGGTAGGTCCATTGAACCTTTCCGTCACTGATAAGGTCTCGTTCGCTCATGGTAACCTTATATTTTTTGCTGTTTGATTTAGCAAATAAAGTACCTTTCTCGGACTGCTTAACGTTACTTTGTTTGTTCTCCACATTAAAGCTAAAATCAGCCTTAACAATGTTGTATGAGTGGTATTTCTTGCTTACTTCTGCCAGGATTGCTTTTGCCTTCGGATCTGTTTGCCCGGATACTGTACTAATGACAAATGTAAAGGCAAACAGCAACGCAATAAGTTTTTTCATATTAGTTTTCTTTATCCAGGTTGTTCAAGAACTGTTCCAAAGCGTAATCATCCGGAAGTAAAACTTCGCGGGCTTTACTGCCTTCAAATGGCCCCACAACGCCTGCAGCTTCCAGTTGATCAATGATCCTGCCTGCCCTATTGTAACCCAGCTTCAGCTTTCTTTGGATCAGTGACGTAGAGCCTTGCTGGTGCATAACGATGAGCCTGGCCGCATCCTCAAACATGGAATCACGTTCGGAAGCACTGAAATCCATTTTGGAGCCTTCAGCAGCCTCATCAATATACTCCGGAAGATGATAAGCTTCTGGATAACCACGCTGATTTCCGATGAATTCTGAAATACGATCTACTTCTGGCGTATCCACAAAAGCANNTACCGATTAGCTGATCGGCACCACCACTATCCAAAATGGTCCTCGAATCGATTTTAGATAACACTCTGAATGCCAACCTTGCCGGGAAGTTTGCCTTGATGGTACCGGTGATAATATTTACGGAAGGACGCTGCGTAGCAAGCACCAGGTGAATACCAACTGCACGGGCAAGCTGTGCCAGCCTTGCGATTGGTGTTTCCACTTCCTTACCTGCAGTCATCATCAAATCGGCAAACTCATCCACTACTAAAACGATATATGGCAAAAAGCGATGTGCATTGTTCGGGTTCAGCTTTCTGCGGATGAATTTATCGTTGTATTCTTTAAGATTCCGAACCTGTGCATCTTTCAACAGATCATAGCGCTGGTCCATTTCGATACAAAGCGAATTCAGCGTATTGATAACCTTCTTGGTGTCTGTGATAATTGCATCAGCTTCTCCGGGCAACTTGGCCAGGAAGTGACGCTCAATCTTGTTGAACAAGGTTAACTCCACTTTTTTAGGATCTACCAGCACAAACTTCAGTTGTGAAGGATGTTTCTTAAACAGCAAGGATACCAGTAAGGTGTTTATACCAACCGATTTACCCTGACCAGTTGCCCCTGCAACCAGTAAGTGTGGCATTTTGGAAAGATCTGCAATAAAAACCTCGTTTGAAATTGTCTTTCCAAGCGCAATTGGAAGATCCATGGTCGTAGTCTGAAACTTCTCGGTTGCCAGAATGCTCCTCATAGAAACCATTTCCGGGTGCATATTTGGCACCTCAATCCCGATGGTTCCCTTACCAGGCATAGGCGCGATAATCCTGATACCTAATGCTGCAAGACTTAATGCAATATCGTCCTCCAGGTTTTTAATCTTCGAGATACGCACACCAGGTGCTGGAATGATCTCGTACAAAGTAACGGTTGGACCAATGGTCGCCTTTATTTTGTCGATCTCTATGTTATAGTGATTCAACGTTTCAACAATTTTGTTTTTGTTGGCTTCCAGTTCATCTGCATTCACTGAAATCTTATTGGAGCCATAGTTTTCAAGCAGCTCCAGATGAGGATACTTGTAACTCGCCAGATCCAATGTCGGATCATAGGTACCAAATTGTTCAACCAGCTGCTCTGATTTTTTCTCTTCTTCTGTTTTTTCTATCGTAAGCTCGGGCACCACCTTGTCCACATCCGGATCAGCCACCTTGTCGAAATTTACATTTGGACGAATGGCATTAGGCTTCTCGATAGTGGTAGATAATACAATTGGAGTATTCGCCTCAAAAACAGCCGCAGTGGCACCAGCTGCAGCACCATGCATCACATCATGCTCAAACATTGGAGCAGTTTTTTCTGGCGTAAGTACTACATTTTGTGGCCTTCTTGTATTTTGTGGTTTATTCGCAGCTACATTAAACTCTACCGGCTTAGATAAGCTTTCCTCTTCAACATCAACTTGCTCAGGCACTTCGGGTTCTGTAAATTCCCTTTCTCTGCGTTTAAGCTCAGGAATCTTGAAATCAATATTATACGCGATGATCAAAATTGACAAGCCCAGGAAAGAAAGTAAGCCCGCAACACCAGCCACCCCAATTTGGGCGGTAAGCAACTGATTGGTCCAAAAACCGAACTCTCCCTCTAAATAATGTGGTGCATTTCCGAAGAAGGCGTGTCCAAAACCGAGACTTAAGGAAATGAATAGCAGAAAAAAGAAACTGTAGCCGAATGTTTTTTCAAGTGCAAAAATTTTCACTTTGAACAATAGGCGATATCCTATCACGAAGAAAACAAGTACAAACAGGAATGAAGCAAGGCCGAACCATTCATAGATAAACTGATGTGACAATAACGCACCGAACTTACCCAGCCAGTTCTGTACAACAGGTCCTGCTTTTGTGCCTTTTAGTTCTTCCGCGGTCTTGAACAAGTTACTCCAGCCCCCATTTGCATCAATCACATAGCTTTGGTCTTCTTGCCAGGTAAACAGATACGAAGTAAAAGCGATAAGAAAATACAGCGACAGCACGACAAAAAACAGCCCCAGGATTTTTATAAACCTTCCATCCTGAAGGTCTAGCGAAGGCAGCACATTCAGGCGGGACTTTTTCTCTCCAGCAAAGCGGTTGGAAAATTGCTTGTTTGAAGATTCGTTTCTAAAGGAGTTAGACTTAAATTGGTTTGCCCTTTGCGCCATTTTAGGTAAAAAGTAATTTGATCAACAAATATAAAAGATATACTTGTATGTCCGGGGAATTAATCTAGACAATAACTATAGATCCCAAATCCGCAGTCTGATCTTCTTAATATAATGCCGGACGTCTAATACAAATGCCGCGAGCACATAAAAGACAATTGGAAATCCTACTGCAAGGAAGGATGCATAAATGAAGAATAGCCTTATTTTGCTGATTGACATGTCAAGCTTATCGGCAAGATAGGTGCAAACACCAAAACTTTGCTTTTCAAAAAAGGTAATGGTCTTTTGAAACATGGTGATCTGTTTTGATTAACGTTTGCTTACACGATTTATTTAAATCTAACAAAAATAATTCCAACATCAAAGCACCTTGGTCCTCTTTTAAACGGTACCAGAGAAAATGCTTCCTGATTTTAAAGATGGTATAAACCTGTGTATTAACACATTTACATTTTTAAATTCGCTTTTTAATACTTTAAGTCATATCTTGCCCATTGTGAGACCAGAAAAGTTACATATACCAGATACCTTACATTATGCGCAATCCCTGCGTATGGCGCTGGCTATGTACTGCCGTGTACTTGTCCTAAAGCACGGTTTAGGTGACTCATTTCTTAAAAGCAGTAAAGACTTTATTAAGTAAACCCCAGCCTTAACAACACATGGCTTGGGGTACATACTCAAGCGTATTTGTTATGGCTATTTTTTGCTGTATCACAAATATTTATTTCTAACCAGGCAGCCACTGTCTGAAAATTTTATCTGAATCTTATGAAAAAGGAACCTTTAATGATTTCCAGGAAAAACCTGGACCTTCTAAAAACACACCTAAAATCTAGCACCAACTTGTCTGCATTCAACCAGCTGAAATTAAAAGACGAGTTGAAAAACGCCGTTGTTCTAAAATCTGAAGAACTGCCAGAGGATGTGATTACCCTATACTCTGAAGTACGCTTTAAAGACATGGAAACCGGCCAGGAATTCAACTATCAACTAGTGAATCCTAATCAGGCAAACATGCGTGAAGGCAAACTGTCGATTTATGTACCAATCGGTATTGCGCTTTTTGGCTACAGAACCGGTGCTGAAATTCAATGGGAAATGCCTAACGGACTAAGAACCTTTAAGGTTCTTGATGTAAAAAATCGCCCACAAATAAATACAATGGCATCCACAATGAAAGCGCAGGCAATTGGTAACCCTGGACTATAATCATCTTCAGTGCACACCTGATTTACACACGGGATTGACATGGCCCTGGCCTGGCATTAACAAGCCTACAGCCATGTCAACCCCTTGCTACCCCCCTGTTAACGCCCTGTAAGCACCTCGTAAAGAAAGGATCTGGCCTAAGCTGGATCAATAACTCAGGCGTTTACCGCCTACCGATTCTTTAGAATGTTAACGCCAATGCCACAATTTAAACATCTCATTTTGCTACAGTAAAAGCGGTTTAGCTGCAGCAAAGCCTGTGAGGAAAAAGCAGAGTCAATTTTCAAACCTGCAGATTTATACTGCCGCAAGATGTGGTTGTTCTCAGGCGGCAATTGTTCAAGAAAGTTTAGAGCCTTATTCATATAGCGCTCTTGATCCATAATGCGGCCGTAACTAAACGTGATCAGGCAAACTGCGTTGATGATGATGCTTTCAATAGATGCCATGCCTAACTGCGGCACAAAGGCCAGAACTTGCTTCTCGAAATGATAGTGTGCATGCCAATAAGAGTGGATTGGAAGCTTACTAAAAATGCTTTTCATGAAATTAAGGTCATCCCCATGAAGCACTTTAGAAAACAAGTGTTCAGAACGATTCATCAGCGCCGCGAATTGTGCCAGGCGTACTGTCGGAAAACCGGTTGGCCGCATTCTTAGGAATTTCCATAGTGATTGTTCAAGCGGCTGCAGTTGAAGTTTCTGTTTTAAAAACACATACTCCCGCCGCAGCTGCTCAGGATATGGATCAGCAAATGGGCGGTTTAGAAAGCCTGCCTGACCAAAGATCAGCGCTTCCGTTTGCAGTGGTGCATCCCTGTACTTAGCATAAAGTTGCATGTCGAAAGAATTGGCAAGCAGTTCAAAAGGGAGTGAATTTACCTTAAAACCAAAACTGCGGGCCAGGAAAAAGTTAAATGTGGCCTCCCAATCGCCTTTATGTTGACTCAGTTTCTCTTCGACTTCGCGCGACTTAAATTCCATCCGCTCTACTAAGGCTCTTGAAAAAGCACTATGGCAAACAAGTCCATCAACCGCACCCACCTGTGCATAGCAAGGAAAGGGACGGCGTACTTTAACCAGGCCGTTATAGTTCTCCAGAATATGTTGGTGAAAGATAGATTTAAGTTCCAAAGTTGGCATGAATGATCCATCTGCACGCTTAACCGGCAGATCATCTTCGAGCACTACATGTAAAATCACGTTGTTATAGGCCGGGTCTTGTTCATGGCCATGACCGTTCCACTCCGAAGATCGGACATGTATTTCCACGTTTCCGCTCCACATGGTGCCGGCTACAACAACCTTTGCGTTGAAGAAATCGGGTCCAGCATGTTTGTTTGGCTGACCCACCTGCAAAACCTGTAGCAGTTCACCTGCAGTTGTGGCCAATGCTTGTGTCTTATACTGCCTGAACTGCCAGATAAAGCTCAAAAAGTCTTCCTTTAAATCCATAAAGGTAAACTTAACTGAAAAGAATTAAATTATTACAAAGTTAATTAATTTCCCTTTTCGTGTAATTTGTTATAAATACACCCGTGATGATTAAGGCTGTTGCGAACACTAGATCTATTGTGATCTGTTCATTTAGCACCAGCCAGCCAAGGAATATGGCTATGATGGTGTTGAAGTATGAAAGTATGCTGGCCTGAATGGCCGTGACCCTTTTTAAAACATAGTGATAGCAGAAAAAGCCTACAACCGAGCCAAACACACCCAGGTACAAAACAGCCGCCAAACCTTGCAACTCCCATGTTCGAAAATCCGTATCTCCGGAAAACACAAATGCCAATACAAGCTGAACCAATGCGGAAAAACTAAATTGGTAGAACAAATCCAGGAAGATATTTGGTGTTTTATGCGTGTGCTTTTTGATGTAAATGGTACCTACTGACCAACCAGTTACTGCAAATCCCATGATCATAATACCCTGGCGGTAGTCTGGATCGAGTAAATCCTTTAAACCGTCTCGAAAAATAAAGGCAATACCCATTAGGCCCAGCAACACACCTGTTACGCCTTTTATGGTAGGCTTTTGAATTCCAATCAATACACTGCCGACAAATACACACAACGGTGATAAGGAATTAAGCAACGAGGCTAGACCGGAAGAAATATTTTTCTCTGCAACGGTGGTAAAACCATTTGCAACTACAATCATCAGCAGGGACAGCAGCATTTGCCGGCGAGCATGTGCCCAATTGATCCACGCCAACTCTTTTCGTTGAAGCAAATAGACAAGCAAAATGAGCGAAGCGGCACTCTGCCGTATGGCGGTAACAAACCATGGCGGGATGCTGTGCACGGCTATGCGAATACCTAGATAGGTTGTTCCCCAGATGACAGCAACCCCAAGCATAGCGAAAGCCAGCTTGAGATCTAACTTTGATGCGCTCATATGATATTAGCACGGCGCAGCCATGCTTCCATCTCCACCTGAAGCTTCAGCGCTTCTTCACGAGCTTTTTCTGCGAAATCTTCTCCATCACCTGCGTAGATGATACCCCTGGAAGAATTAATCAGCAAGCCACATTGATCATTAAGACCATTTTCACAAACCTCATCCAGGCTTCCGCCTTGCGCACCAACCCCTGGAACAAGCAGGAAATTATCTGGCGCGTATTTGCGTACGTTTTTAAACGCTGCACCTTTAGTTGCACCGACAACGTACATCATCTGTTCACTATTGGCCCATGTTGAGGCGGTACGGAGCACATTTTCATAAAGCTTCCCGCCATCTGCCTGCTGCTGCTGGAAATCATTGCTCCCAGCGTTTGAAGTTAGGGCGAGTAAAATCACCCACTTATCCTCAAACTTGAGGAAAGGCTCTACAGAGTCTTTACCCATATAAGGTGCCACGGTGATGGCGTCGAAACTCATACCCGATTGTGCCTGATTGAAGAACGCTTCAGCATACATGGCAGATGTATTACCGATGTCACCTCTTTTCGCGTCAGCAATGCTAAAGATATCCTGGGGCATATATTTCCAGGTTTCGACCAGTGTTTCCCAACCTTTTAACCCCATACACTCATAAAATGCAGTATTTGGCTTATATGCAACACATAAATCTTTGGTGGCATCAATGATCTCTTTATTGAACGTCAGTACAGGATTTTCGTACTTTAATAAATGTTTAGGAAGCTTTTCAAGTGCCGGATCAAGGCCTATACACAAAAAAGATTTCTTGATTTTTATCTGTTCAAATAGTTGATCTTTATTCATATGGGGGATTTTGGGCACAAATATGACAATTTATATATGGAAATTGGCACTGAATTGGTGGTAGAACAAGAAAAACGTATCTGTTAATTTGAGTTTTTTTTGGAGAATAGAATAGTTATACATACAGTTGCAGCATAATTCTCTATAGTTCATCTGAACAATCAGAAAATCTCGATTTTTAAAACTGTACTATTTTACCTTTTTAATTGCATTTAATTGCTTTATACAATTGAAAACTTCCTTTATACAAATTTCTCTACAACCATAAAATGTTTAACAAAACAGAATTAAATGAAAAGCTTACGGCTGAACTGCGTGAGCTTGCAAAAGCTAATGGCATTTTAAATACCGATACTCTTCGCAAACCAGAATTAGTTGAAATTATCTCTCAGATCTCTGAACAGGAAAGCGTAGGTGTTCCTGTTGAAGCAGTTGCTGAAGTGAAAGCCCCTAAAGCACGGTTAACAAAGTCTGCTACGTTAGATAAACCAGTTCGCAAGCGTACCAGAATAGCCGCAAAGGACGACAATGCGCCTTCTGCCGGTGGCCTTTTTGCCCCTGAACCGCCGCGGGAAAACGATGTGCAAGTGTTGCCTGAAGTAGAGCAGGTAACGGAAGCCGCCGCTCCCGTACAAAATACGGAAACCGAGCCTGAAGTAAGTACAGCAGTACCTGCAGAACCAGCCGTAACACGCACAGAGGAAAAACCTGTTCAGCACCGCAACAAAGTTGACGGCAACCAGAACAGACCTGCGAAACAGAAAGAAGTTAGACCGGCTAGAGAAGAAAACAGGCCTAAAAATCCTGGACATACCAAACAAGCTGAAAATAGCTACTCCAACCTTGATTTCGATAATACCATTACCAATGAAGGTGTATTGGAAATCATGCCTGATGGCTATGGCTTTTTAAGATCTGCAGATTACAACTACCTATCTTCTCCGGATGATATCTATGTATCGCAGTCGCAAATAAAACTATTTGGACTTAAAACCGGTGACACCGTAAAAGGTAGTATCCGTCCGCCGAAAGAAGGCGAAAAATATTTCCCATTAGTTCGTGTGGAAACCATTAATGGTCGTACGCCGGCAGACGTAAGGGACCGTGTTCCTTTCGACTATTTAACACCACTGTTTCCACAGGAGCGCCTAAACCTCTTCACCGAAACAAACAACTACTCTACCAGGATCATTGACCTTTTTACCCCGATTGGTAAAGGTCAGCGTGGATTAATTGTAGCGCAACCCAAGACAGGTAAAACGAACTTGTTAAAAGAAGTTGCGAATGCAATTGCGAAGAACCACCCTGAGGTTTATCTGATCATTTTATTGATTGATGAGCGTCCTGAAGAGGTTACCGACATGGCACGTAGCGTAAGAGCGGAAGTTATTGCTTCTACCTTCGATGAGCCTGCGGAAAGACACGTTAAAATTGCAAATATTGTTCTTGAAAAGGCAAAACGTCTTGTTGAATGTGGACATGATGTGGTAATTCTATTAGATTCCATCACTCGTTTAGCCAGAGCATACAACACAACCGCNNTCACAAACCAAAACGCTTCTTCGGAGCAGCACGTAATATTGAAAAAGGCGGTTCATTGACTATTTTAGCGACTGCACTTACAGAAACAGGTTCTAAAATGGACGAGGTGATCTTTGAAGAATTCAAAGGAACCGGTAACATGGAACTTCAGTTAGACCGTAAGTTATCCAACAAACGAATCTTCCCTGCAATTGATATTACTGCTTCCAGCACCAGAAGAGACGATCTATTACACGACAGAGACACGCTACAACGTGTTTGGATATTACGTAACCATTTAGCTGACATGAACGCGCAGGAAGCAATGGAATTTGTTCAGGCTCAAATTAGAAATACCAAGAGCAATGAAGAGTTCCTTATTTCAATGAATAGCTAAATAGAATGGTAAAAAGACATATCCCCAATGCATTAACATGTGCCAACTTATTATCTGGTTGTATTGGGGTTGTTTTTGCTTTTAACGATCGGCTGGACGTAGCGGCATATGCTGTGCTGATATCAGGGATTTTTGATTTCTTTGATGGCAACTTTGCACGTATGCTGAATGTTAAATCGCCGATTGGGAAAGAGCTCGACTCCCTTGCAGATATGGTAAGCTTCGGTTTTCTACCTGGAGTTGTGATGTTTAAGTTACTTGAACAAACGCAGAATAGTTTCGGGTATCTACCCTATTTCGGCTTCTTAATTACCATATTCTCGGCCTTACGCCTGGCAAAGTTTAACATTGACACCAGGCAAACAGAAGATTTCATTGGCTTAAATACACCAATGAATACTTTGTTTATTGTGTCCCTGCCTTTTATTCAGCAACAATACCCAGACCTAATCGGCTCTCCNNCCATACTTGTGAGCTGGTTGCTGATCTCGGAGATCAGAATCTTCTCACTGAAATTTGGAACAATGGCCTGGGCAGATAATAAAACGAAATTCGTTTTTCTTATTATATCGGCAGTATTGATTGCTTTTCTTAAATTTGTGGCCATACCATTTGTATTGGTACTCTACATTTTGAGTTCTTTTGTTCATTTTAGAAACAACCCATATAACTAACATCATTTAAAAAATAGACCAATGAAATTTATTGCACAGATCGACGTAATGCCAAAAAAAGAAATTCTTGACCCTCAGGGAAAAGCGGTAACTGGTAGCATGAAAAATATTGGTTTAGGCGAAATTACCAATGTACGTGTAGGTAAACACATCAGCCTGGAAGTTGAAGCGGAAAATGAAGCAGAAGCGAGCGAGAAAGTTGATCGTGCTTGTAAACAATTACTAGCCAACCTGATTATGGAAAGCTATGAATTTAAAATAGCAGCTGTTTAAAGCTGCTTTTCTAATTCTGACTTTGCAGTATCTATCTGCACATTAAGGATTGCAATAAAGCGGTTTAGTTCTTCAAAGGCAGCCGGAAGCATCTCCAAGTCTTTTTGGTCACGTGCANNCAACTGGAAACTTTCTGCCAGTTCTGTTCTTCGAGCGCCTGAGCCAAATCATCTATATAGATGGGGGTTTGCAGCTTAAACATCTCAAGCATTTCAATCATGAATTCTATACTGTCACCAGACATATCTCTTAGGTAGGACAAATCCAAAGGTTCAGTATTTTTTGCTTTATCGATCATAATGCAATATTAGAAATTATATTTTTTAACAGCCGTATCATCTGCTAAAGATTGCAACAAATCTTCTACATTCCTGTTCAAAATCGGGTGTACAAATGCTGCTGCGATTTCAGCCAATGGTTCCAGCACGAATCTGCGGTTTTGCATCTGGGGATGTGGTATGGTT
>DDAD01000073.1:0-8394 GCA_002333205.1 Pedobacter sp. UBA2067 | reverse complement strand
AACTGCCATGTTCAGGAAGGCTGGCTGTGCTGTATTTCCCCAGGGCGCGGTTTCATACAACGATGATCGTGCACTTACCGCCCCTATTTCTGCTTCAATCCTTTCAATTGCCTGCCGCATCATCATTTCACGGTCTCCCAAATTACTTCCCAGTAACATGTAGACCTCTTTGTACTCTAAAACCATATTAAACCGAAGTCCTTATTACTATATTTACAAATTAAATACTAAACCTTCACATGAGAGAATTTTTTAAGTATGTTTTTGCTACAGTTGTCGGATTCGTAATCTCCATTGTCCTTGTTATCATCTTTTGTTTCGTGATTTTAGCAGGTGTGATTTCTACGTTAAGCAAGGATAAAAAGGTTGAAACGACGAGTAACTCCGTACTTATGTTAAACCTTGATCAGGCAATCCTGGAACGTACCCCCGATAATAAATTTGACAATCTGCCCTTTTTGGGTTCTATGTCTGGTAAGTCAATAGGGTTTTATGATTTGATTAAAGCACTGAAGAAGGCTAAAACCGATGATAATATTAAATGTATATATCTGAACGTGTCTGCACCAGCTACAGGTAAGGCAACATTGAAGGAAATTCGGGATGCGCTACTGGATTTTCGTAAAAGCAAAAAGACCATTCTTGCGTATAGTGAATTGTATAATCAGGATGCCTATTATCTCGCTTCAGCTGCCGATAAAGTCTATTTGAATCCACAGGGTTCCATGGAGTTTAAAGGTTTCAGTTCTGAGCTGATGTTTTTTAAAGGCGCCTTGGAAAAACTCGGTGTGGAAGCCCAGATAATTCGTGTCGGTAATTATAAAAGCGCTGTAGAACCTTTTATTAATGAAAAGATGAGTGATTTCAACCGCCAGCAGGTAAATGCATATGTTGGGGGCTTGTATGACGTGTTCTTATCTGCCGTAGCTGACGCTCGAAAAATTTCCAAAGACAGCCTGCATGCCTATGCAAATGATTACAGGATTCAGTTTGCTGATGATGCGTTGACTTACAAGATGGTCGATGGCTTGCGTTACAAGGATGAGGTAATTGAAGAGTTGAAGAAGTTAAGCGGCCGTGCTGGAGAAAAACCCTTGAATACGCTTTCGATTAACGATTATGCAGAGAATGTATCTTCTGGCGATTACTCCGTAAAAGATAAGATTGCAGTGATATACGCCAACGGCGACATCATTGGTGGCGAAGGATCTGATGAGTCCATTGGATCGGAAAGGATTTCCAGAGAGATCAGGAAAGCAAGACAAGATAGCAGCATCAAAGGAATTGTACTACGCATAAACAGCGGTGGCGGTAGCGCACTGGCTTCTGATGTAATGTGGCGCGAGGTTGAGTTAAGTAAAAAAGTGAAGCCTGTAATTGCTTCTTTCGGTGATGTGGCAGCTTCTGGCGGCTACTACATGGGCGTTGCAGCGGATTCCATTTTTGTTCAACCGAATACCATTACTGGATCTATTGGCGTATTTGGTATCATTCCGAACTTCCAAAATTTGCTGAACAATAAACTAGGGATCACATTTGACAACGTGAAGACTGGAAAGTATGCGGATATCATGAGTACATATCGTCCGCTTACCCCTTCAGAAAGACAATTGATCCAATCAGACATTAATCATGTTTATGACATCTTTTTAAGTCGTGTGGCTTCTGGCCGCAGGAAAACGAAAGTTGCTGTTGATTCTATTGGCGGTGGCCGGGTTTGGGTGGGTACAGATGCGGTGAAAATTGGACTGGCGGATCGCCTTGGTAATTTCCAGGATGCAATTAACGCAGCTGCAAAAAAGGCAGGATTAAAGGATTTCAGAGTGGTTGAATATCCGGACAAAATTGCGCCTTTGAATCAGTTTTTATCCAACACTGAAGATAAGGTACGCGTGTACTTTGCCAAGGAAGAACTTGGGGATAATTACATGATCTATCAACAAATGAAGAAAGCTATTTTAAACTCCGGTTTACAGGCGCGTTTACCTTATGAAATACGCGTAAACTAATTTTTGATTATTATTAGAAATCCCCATCTGCTGCGCAGATGGGGATTTTTTGTGCCTTTTTACCTAATTTAGCTGCGCATGGAAAATAAAACCATATCCCGTACTTTCCGTCTGCTTTCTCAACTTATGGAATTGCAGCAGGAAAATTCTTTTAAGATAAAAACGATTGCAAATGCAGCAATCAAAATAGATAAACTCCCCTATCCGATCAGTAGCAAGTCGCTTGAAGAAATAAGCCAAATCGACGGCTTAGGTAAAAGCACAGCTGCCAAAGTTTGGGAACTGTTACAGACCGGTAAGCTCTCGGATATTGAGCGCCTATCGGCAGAGATACCGGAAGGCATTATTGAGATGCTGAGTTTGAAAGGCATTGGTCCAAAAAAGATCCTGACCATTTGGAAAGAACTAGGCATTGAAAACCTCGGTGAACTTTACTATGCCTGTAACGAGAACCGCTTGATTGAAGCTAAAGGATTCGGTTCTAAAACACAAGAAGAGGTAAAGCGGCTGATCGAGTTTAACATGGCTGGGATGGGTAAATTTTTGTACGCCCAGGCTGAATCACTCGCTACCGAAATCAAAGAAGAACTTGCACTATGGATAAGTAATCTGGAGCCAGCGGCGATGATTGAAGTTGCTGGCGACTATCGTCGATATTGTGAGATTATTGAGGACCTGATCTTTGTGATCGGTTCAGATGATCCAGCACTTGCATGGGAACAGATTAGCGGGTATAGTCCCCTACCTTTTGTAGCGAAAGCTGAAGGAATCTTTGTTGCAGATAGTCCATTTGGACTGAAGATCAAGCTCCATATCGTTACAAAGGGTGCATTCGCTTTAGAGCTTTTCAAACTCACAGGCAGCGAAGAACATCTAGCCGAGGTATTAAAGCTAGCTGGTGCTGGACCATTCTCGACAGAAGCAGAAATTTATGAAAAGGCTGGTTTGAGCTATGTGTTACCGGAATTGCGTGAAGGTTTAGATGAGCTTACGCAGGCAAAACAAGGAAGCATGCCCACGTTAATTACCTATTCAGATCTAAAGGGCAGTCTTCACAATCACTCTACATGGAGCGATGGTGTGCATACACTGGAAGAGATGGCCTTGTACTGTCGCGATGAGCTTTCTTTAAAGTACCTGGGCATTTGTGACCATTCGAAGTCGGCTTTTTATGCTAAAGGCTTGTATGAACCTCGAGTTGAAGCGCAGCACCGGGAGATTGAAGCACTGAACGAAAAGCTGGCGCCATTTAAGATCTTTAAAGGTATCGAAAGCGACATTCNNCTACTGGTCGACTATTACTCAGCCGAAAGGGTTACGAGATTGACTACGCGAAGGTGATTGACGCCTGCGCTGCAAATAATGTAGTGATCGAGATTAATGCAAATCCTTTACGGCTAGACCTGGATTGGAGATGGCATCGCTATGCGCTCGATAAAGGTGTTTTACTGTCGATAAACCCTGATGCGCATCGGATGGAGAAGTTCCGCGACATGCACTATGGGGTTTATGTTGGCAGAAAAGGTGGACTTGAGGCAAAAAGCTGTTTAAATGCGCTGAGCCTTGAAGAAATTACCAGGTATTTTGAACAGCGGAAGGCGAAGATCTAAGTTTTTAGGGGCCGTTTATGGCTTCTTCTACGGCTTTGAACCTGGACGCTTTTTTTATGTTGATGAAGGTATCTGAGCAATGAACTTTAGGATTTCTACTGAGATGCAGCTAGCTGCATCTTTGTCGGCTCAGTGACTGGATGGATGTTGAGGAGCGTTTCAACGATCTTAGCATTAGTTTCAGCTTTCTAATCTCTATATTTGAAAATTAACAGAATTGCATGCTTGCAGAAAAACTACACGAGGCGCATTTAAATAGATCTAAACCGAACATTCTGGTTATTGGTGACTTGATGCTTGATGATTATATATTCGGAAGTGCAACGCGCCTCTCTCCTGAAGCTCCGGTTCCTGTTGTAAATGTACAAAGGGAGCGAAAAATTGTTGGTGGAGCTGCGAATGTTGCCTCTAATCTTGTGGATCTTGGCGCAACAGTAACACTCGCTGGCGTTCTGGGAGATGACAACTTCGCCTCCGAGATCATTACCATCCTTCAGGAGAAAAACATCAATACTGAACTTATCTTAAGGGATGATTCCAGGAGCACGACAGTTAAAACCAGAATTATTGCTGGGACGCATCAAATCGTTAGGATTGACAAGGAAGACACGCATGATATCTCGGATGCGTTGAGTAAGGAATTTCTATCTGGTTTAGATTCGGCCATTCAAGAGGCAGATATCGTAATTTTATCAGATTACAACAAAGGGCTATTAACCAGCACCTTGTCGCCCGAAATTATTGCACGGTGCCATGCGTTTGGTAAAAAAATCATTGTGGATCCTAAAGGGCTTGACTACAGTAAGTACCAAGGTGCATACCTGATTAAGCCAAACCGCAAAGAACTCGCAGAGGCAGCAAAGACTGCAAGTGTAAATAGCCAGGTCGACCTGGAGAATGCGGCATCTGTTATTTTTGAATGCACCTCAGCCGCTTTCCTGATTGTGACGCTTTCTGAAGGCGGCATTGCAATCATAACACCTGAAGGTTCCAAGATTTTACCAGTAGTAGCCACAGAGGTTTATGATGTTACTGGAGCTGGAGATACCGTCATGGCCACGCTTGCCTATTGTCTATCGCTTGGATTCGACATCGAAGATGCATGTAGATATGCTAATTTTGCAGCATCTATCGTGATCAGGCAGATCGGCAGCGCCACAACATCCATTGAAGAAATTATTAATGCAATAAAAAATACTCCATAATGATCGCGGAAGAACTGCAAAGCCATCAACAAACCCTTACTCGTGTTATCGAACAGTTAATACCAGCAATACAAAAGGGCACGGATATGTTAACAGAAGTACTACAAGGGGGGTCGAAGGTTCTAATTGCCGGAAATGGTGGTAGTGCAGCTGATGCGCAACACATCGCGGCAGAACTAACAGGGCGCTACGTTAAAGAGCGTAAGGCCTTGCCTGCAATCGCACTTACCGTAGACACTTCTGCGCTTACCGCAATATCGAACGACTACGGTTATGATCATGTTTTCTCAAGGCAAATTGCAGCACTGGCTCGGCCGGGAGATTTATTCATCGCGATATCTACAAGTGGAAATAGTAAAAATGTTATTCACGCGTTGCATACGGCAAAAGAATATGGTTGCCTCACTTTAGGCCTTTCTGGGCGAGATGGTGGAGAAATGAACAACCTATGTGATCTGAACATTGTGGTTCCAGATGGTACCACGGCAAGGATCCAGGAAATGCATATCCTGATTGGCCACATCATGTGCAAGGCGATAGACGCAGCGTACTAGGGTCGCCTAGCACTAGCACTTGATGAACTTAGCTTTTGTTTCCATAATTATGAGAATGCCCCATTTTGGCTAAGAAAATAAATAAGGTTTCCACACAAGCTCAAACGAATTCATTGATTAAACTCTCCATCGATTATTAACCTGAATAATGCACATGAAAACAGCAGAAATCTTACAACATAAAATACTTGGAGGTGCAGCTTTGAACGCGAAGTTGAGCGAATGGAGATCTGAAAACAAGAAGATTGTATTTACGAATGGCTGCTTTGATTTGCTTCATGCCGGGCATATCGCCTATCTGTCTGAAGCTGCAAGTCTTGGTGATATCCTGATTGTCGGGTTAAACAGCGACAGCTCTGTAACACAACTAAAAGGTCCTAACCGCCCGGTTAATAATGAAAACAGCCGTGCTACTATGTTAGCCAGCATGTTCTTTATCGATGCTGTAGTACTCTTCTCCGACGATATTCCGCTTGAATTGATAAAGTTCATAAGCCCGGATGTATTGGTAAAAGGAGGTGATTACGAGGTGCATCAGATTGCCGGTTCTACGGAAGTTTTAGCCGCTGGCGGTGAGGTTAAGATCCTTAGTTTCCTTCCGGGATATTCATCCAGTGCGCTTATTGAAAAGATCAAAGCGAGTTAAGAGGAATAGTACCCGCGAAACCTTGCACCGCACCCTAGAATAGAATACTAATGTTTTTATAACTTTGCATTAAGCAAAACCACTAATATTGAAACAGCCCAAGAAAATTCTGGTGATTAGGTTCAGCTCCATGGGAGATATTATTTACACTACTCCGGTGGTTCGTTGCCTCAAACTACAACTTCCTGGATCTGAAATTCACTTTTTGACGAAGGAACAGTTTAAGTACATCTACGAAAACAATCCTTATCTGGATAAGCTGTACTTGCTTAAGCCAAATCTAAAGGACACAATAGCTGAGATCAAAGCAGAACGGTTTGACCTGATAATTGACCTTCATAATAATTTACGTACAACCATCATCAAACTTGCAACTGGTTTGCCGGCGTCGACATATAAAAAGGATCGACTCAGAAAATGGGTTGGCTTAAAGCTTAAGTGGACCAGCCTCTATCCGAAAGAACACCTTGTTGATCGATACCTTAAAGCAGTCAAGTTCCTTGGGGTAAAGAACNNACCAAACGTATGCCCGTCGAAAAGGTAATTGGTATTTGCCGCGATATCCAGGGTCCAATTGTTCTTCTGGGGGGAAATGATGTGCTGGAGAATGCGGAAATCATTCAGAATGCCTTGGGTGAGAAGATCTATTCCACGTGTGGAAAGACCAACCTGGACCAATCCGTGTTTATTGTTTCAAAAGCTAATAAGGTAATCGGATTTGATACTGGCCTAACGCATATCGCAGAGGCATTTGACAGGCCACTGGTGTCGATTTGGGGAAGTACTGCCCCAGAATTGCTTGGTGTATTTCCATATAAAATAGCAAATTCGCTCGAGGCTGGTATTGAACTGCCCTGCCGTCCATGCTCTAAGTTCGGTCGTGAAGCCTGTCCACTTGGACACTTCAAATGCATGAAAGATATTCCAAACAAGATGATTACCGATTTCGTCAACGCATAGGAGCACATTTTGGTACGCTATTGGTATGATCATGGCGAGACCTTAAAATATGAGCAAACAACTTATCCTTATACGACACGCAAATGCAAGAAGCGGTACTTTAGGCTTAGCGGATTTTGATCGAACATTAGACAGTGTTGGCCTAAAGGAAGCTCAGGAAATGGCATTCCGTGTTAGAAACAGAAAGTTGATCCCGGATTTAATGGTAAGCAGTCCAGCGATAAGAGCATTTTCAACTGCAAGGATATTCGCCGGAATTTGGGACAAGGAACATCATAGCATCATAGAAAAACAAACACTTTATGAAGCTAGCATTCCTAAACTTTTAAGTGTTGTAAATGGATTAGACAACCATGCTAGTTCCGCCGCGATATTCGGGCATAATCCGGAAATATCGGCGTTAGCCGGATATCTTACTGTGGAGGGGCTATACACTATGCCGACTTGCGGAATACTGGTAATTAGCTTTGAGGTAGAAGCTTGGAATCTAGTTAGTAAAGATTTAGGAACCATGTTGTTATTTGACTATCCCGGAGCAGATGTTGCCCAATAGATTGTACAAAAACAACAGGTTTAAGTTTTAGCTTGAATTATCTGTATGCAGCTAGTATCATAAAAACACCCGCCTGCTTAAAACTGCAGGTGTTTTACAGTAAGTCCATTGTTAATCNNTGGGTTTCCACATAGGTGTTGGTGACGTTGCTATCGCTTTCAGCGGTCTTAACACCTTCCGGAATCATTGGCTGATCTGACACCAGTAGTAATGCTCCAGTAGGAATCTTATTTGCAAAGCCAGTCGTGAAGATCGTGGCAGTCTCCATGTCGACAGCCATAGCGCGTAATGTTTTAAGATATTTTTTGAAGTCCTTATCATGCTCCCAAACCCTGCGGTTCGTTGTATAACATGTCCCCGTCCAGTAATCTCTCGAGTGATCCCTGATTGTAGTTGAAATTGCCTTTTGCAGCGCGAACGATGGTAATGCCGGAACTTCTGCTGGAAGATAGTCATTTGAGGTACCCTCGCCTCTTATGGCAGCAATAGGAAGAATTAAATCACCCAGCTGATTTTTCTTTTTTAATCCACCACATTTCCCTAGGAATAACACTGCTTTAGGTTGAATAGCAGACAAGAGGTCCATCATTGTTGCAGCAAGTGGACTTCCCATTCCGAAATTGATGATGGTAATCCCCCCTGCAGAAACGCTCTGCATAGGCTTGTCAATCCCCATAATAGGTGCATTGTCATTCCACTCAGAAAACATTTGTAGATATCTACTAAAGTTCGTCAAGAGTATATATTGTCCAAAATCTTCAAGTGGACGCCCAGTGTATCTCGGCAACCAATTCTTAACGATCTCCTCTTTAGACTTCAACCCCGACTTAACAGGTGACTCTACCTCTTTTGGTTTT
>DDAD01000008.1:10231-10626 GCA_002333205.1 Pedobacter sp. UBA2067 | reverse complement strand
CTTAGCCTTTGATGCCTCCGAAAGTTGTTCAGCTTGTTCTAGTGTTATGCTCATAATCTTGTGCTTGTAAGGTTAATACCTTTTTAATTTACAATATCTATGGAGAATAACAAGGTTTAAAATTGCTGGACTCCAGGTGGTTAATGCGTCATTAGCTTCAAATGATTTCTACTCATACCCGGAGCTGTAAAGTGCAGGAAATCTGTGCTAATAGATCAAGCGGGCGTTGCATGGCAACTTGAAAAGGCATAGTTTTGCAAACAATTAACACATAGACCCTAATGGCAGAATTAACGCCTTCGCAGCCGTCAAACACATATATTCATGGAAAAGGAGAGATGAGCTGTAAGATCCGGTCGTATGATTGGAGTACAACTTCATTGGGCTCCATGGAT
>DDAD01000008.1:0-10194 GCA_002333205.1 Pedobacter sp. UBA2067 | reverse complement strand
TACCTGGCCAGATCACCTGCTCATTTCCGTTAACCTGATGCTGGATTCCAGTTTTCCAATGCTTATCTGGTGGGGACCTGAATATATCCAGTTTTTTAATGATGCATATCTTAAGATCCTTGGGACGGAACCAACTAATGCACATCTGAAAACACCTGGTAGCCGCGGGCAGGACTGCTGGCCGGATGCCTGGTCCAGCGTAAGCCGCTTAATTGAGCGGGTGCTAAGTTCTGGAACGTCTGAATATGTGGAAAATGAACTGGTTCCGCTTTATAGAGATGGTAAACTGGATAATGTTTACTGGACCTACGCATACAATCCCATACGGAACAAGTCAGGTGTCCCTGAAGGTATTCTCGTGGTTTGTACCGAAACCACAAATACCCAGGTGCAATTACAGGAAAATGAACAGCAGCTGCAAAGTGTGCTCGACCATATGGCTGAAGGTGTCGGTATCGTAGATCTTAGCGGCCGCATTATTTATTCCAATCCTATGGCGCATAAGATTTTGCGTACAGAAAGCGCAAGGTTTCCCGAGCGCAGCAGCAACTCGCCGGAATGGTTCAACATCCACCTTGATGGCACAAAAATGGCCGACAGTGACCATCCGACAAACGTCGCAATGGCAACCGGTAAGCCGGTGTTTGACTATGAATTTGCTATAGAGTGCCCCGGCATGGAGCGGATGTACCTAACGATGAATGCTGCACCCATCACAGATTCAGCAGGGAAGATCACGGGTGCTGTAGGTATGTTTAGCGACATTACCAAACGTAAGCATACGGAAAATAAACTCATGGCCTCTGAGCGTAGATTCCGTACGCTTTTCAATTCCATTGATGAATCCTTTATGCTTATCGAAATGATCTTTGATGCTGAAGGTAATCCCGAGGACTACTGGATTCGGGACATCAATCCGGCATTCTGCAGACAAACCGGGCTTACCCGGGCTGCCTGCAATCAAACCGTTCGGAAGATGATGCCTGATGTTGAAAAGCACTGGATTAAAACCTATGGAGAGGTGGCATTAACAGGCACCGCCGTGCGGTTTGAAGAATATAATGATACCCTGTAACACTGGTACCGTGTTTTTGCATCACCTGTGGGTGAAAACTCATCTTATGTAGTCGTGGTCTTTGACAACATTACTGCAAAGAAAGAACTGGAACAACGTAAAGACGACTTCATCAGTGTGGCCAGTCATGAGCTAAAAACACCGGTAACGAGTTTAAAAGCCTCTTTGCAGTTGCTTGACCGCATGAAACAGCAGTCAACCACACCAGCTATGGTCCGCATGATTGAGCAGGCTAACCGGAGTGTAGAGAAAGTGACGCTGCTTATAGATAGTTTACTGAATGCAACAAGGATGAGCGAAGGCCATCTTGACCTCCAGTTATCGAGCATAAATGCCCTGAAGTTATTAAAGTCCGCCTGTGCACATATACAAACCGCTGACTACAACTTCATTTTTGAAGCAGACCCAGAGCTCAGGATCTATGCAGATGAAAACCGAATTGAGCAGGTGCTTGTAAACCTGGTTAACAACGCTGTAAAATACGCTGCAGGCTCTTCCGCGATCCACCTCAAAGCATCCCGGGAGGGGGATCAGGTAAAGATTTCTGTAAGAGATTTCGGACCAGGTATCGAGCATGAAAAACTGCCACACCTTTTCGACAGACACTACCGAGTTGATTTCTCTGGTATGCAATACTCCGGTCTGGGCTTAGGGCTTTACATCAGTGCCGAAATTGTGAAAAAGCATGGCGGAGCGATTCAGGTCGCTAGTACCGTCGGCAGCGGCAGTACTTTCTGGTTCAGTTTACCAGCTGCCTGATGGCTAGGTCTAAGGCTTAGCCACTTTTATTTTTAGCGCTTTTCCGCCATCCAGGCCACTCACACCACCACCTACATATTTGATGGTATACTGTCCTTCCGAAAGACTGTAGTTCGTAGCTACATTAAACCTGGTAATCAGGCTGTCATGCGCCGGAACTTCCATGTAAGCTTCAGCAGGAGGGGGCATCACCCGTCTGGCCATTGCACCTTTAAATTCGGCTTCTGCTCCCTGTTCGTCTGTAACTTCCAGGTATTTGCCAATGCGCGGCTCAAAAGGTGTTTCCCATTTTACGAACCTTTGTGCAGTATCCGCATGATTCACTACGGTGAAGGTAAGCTGTACCGAATCCGGGCTGAAACTGCCCGCTGTTGCACGAAGATGTGTTTCAAGTTTCCCGGATAGAACAGCTTCAGACTTTGGATCACCTGAGCTCAGACCGGCTTTACGGTTTTGGCAGCCGGCGGCGGCAGCAAGAAAGATCAGGAAAAGGGCGGACTGACGTATCATCGTGTTTTTTGACTAAAAGTAACCATTTTTAGCTAAACCTGATTTTCTATATTGCGGCTATCGATAGGTAGCCTAATGTAAAATATTGTACCAACCTGCTCTTTGCTTTCAAACCAGATTTTACCATGGTGCCATTCTACAATCGTTCGTATGATAGACATGCCCAGCCCATGAGAAGGTTCACCCTGCAGACCCAGTCTTCTTACGCCCGAGAATTTCTCGAAAAGGGTCGAATGGTGAACTTCCGGAATGCCGACACGGTATTGTCCCGGAGCCGGAACAATACCGTGTCTTGCTCTTCTTCAATGGAGAGTTCCAATAACCCATTGTCTTCGGTGAACTTAATCGAGTTTGAAATCAAATTGTTTAGTGCCTGCAGTAACTTAGATTCATCTACATGGATCAAAATGCGTTCGTTAGAAGCTGAAAATGTAAAAGTTCGGCTGGTCACATTATCAGACTCTTGGTACTGCTCGATCATTCCTCGAACGGCAGCTACAATATCCGTTCGTCTCAAAATAAGTTCAGCTTCTGCAGTCTCTAAAAACTCCTGTGTCAGCAAATTCCGAACCATTGCAATGCTCCGTTTACTAATCTTTTCGATCAAATTGATAAACTTACTCATTTCCCGGTTTTCAGCCGTAATAAGCTTTTTATTGATGATTGCAGATAGATTCTGTATGGTACCCAAAGGCCCCAGGATATCATGTGAAAGAATGTTCAACAGCGCATTTTTCTTGTTCGAGAATTTGTTTAGTGTATCGTTATGGGCTTTGTGGGTGGTAATATCTTCCATGATGCCGGTGATCACCCGCTTTTTGTCCTTGGTAATGGTATTGAAGGCTTCAATTCGGACGGTTCTGATACTTTGATCCGGTAAGATTAAGCGGAACTCCAGGCCCTTTTTTTTATTGCTTTTCAGTAGCCTCGCATAACTTTCACGAACATAGCTCTCATCATCCGGATGAATCAACATGCTCAGGGCGGAATCTGGTAGCAAGTCATCCACGACCTGAACAAATTCCCTGAACGAGGGGTTGCAATAAACAAACTTGCATGATTTAATATCGAAAGAAAAGATACCATGCCTGGAAAGCTCAGCCAGCGCCAGGCAGGAGTTTGCAGCCTCATTGATCATAATTACGTTTTAAACGTGTTATCCCTTGGGCGCCTAAGTGTCTAAGTTACTTATTTTTTAGTCATTTACAAATGGGGAGAAGGTAATTGTTCGTGCTCGAAAAAATAGCAGGTATGAGCCTTAAACGCCATCTTTCGGAAAATACATGTTAAATCATGATCTTTGGCCAACCAAATCATCATCTTTATAAAATGAAAGAAATCTATCTGGCCTTGAAGAACTTCATGATCTACCGTTTTAACCTCCATGAAGATGCAGAAGATAACGAGCTTACCATTGAAGCGATCAAGAAAAATGTAGAGTTCCGGGGTGCAAACCTCTGGACACTGATCTTCGCCATTTTCATCGCTTCCATCGGACTGAATGTGAACTCCACTGCCGTTATCATTGGTGCCATGCTCGTGTCACCATTAATGGGGCCTATCATGGGCGTTGGATTGGGGATTGGAATCAATGATTTTGACCTGGTGAAAAAAGGTCTNNTTAGTATAGCCACTTCCTCATTATACTTCTGGATCACGCCTTTACATCAGGCTTCTTCAGAACTTCTGGCACGGACCTCACCCTCCATATGGGATGTTTTTATCGCAGGACTTGGAGGCTTAGCCGGTATTGTAGCAGCAACGCGTAAAGAGAAAAGCAATGCCATTCCCGGTGTGGCCATTGCAACGGCCTTGATGCCCCCCTTGTGTACAGCTGGTTTCGGTATCGCCACCGGAAACCTCTATTTCTTTCTGGGAGCCTTGTACCTCTACTTTATCAACAGCATCTTCATCTGTGTCGCTACCCTGGTGATTGTCCGATTCCTGCATTTTCCAAAAAAAGCTTTTCAGGACAAAGCCTATGAGCAAAAGGTTAGGCGCTACATATGGCTGATTGTACTGGTGACGACCGCACCAAGCGTGTACCTGGCCTACCGGATTGTCGACAAAAGTATTTTCGAGAACAACGCTGAGGCTTTCGTGCAGCAAGAGCTAAATTTCAAGACCACACAGGTAATCTCTAAAACGTACAAGTACAGCAATAGCCAGGGGCATGAAATCGACCTGCTGTTACTTGGCGCTGAACTTACTGCGCCACAACTGGATAGCCTGAAAAGTAAACTGCCAGATTACAAGCTGGACCGTACGAACCTCGTTATCCGNNTGCAAAGAATGAAATCGACCTTTCGCAGATCAAAGCAAGCATTCTGGAAACCGTTTACCAGAGCAACCCTGCAGGGGGGAAGAGTGGTTCTACTTATACCAAGATCGACCAGCCTATTCCGGATTTAAAACAGGAGCTAAGATCGCTGTATCCACAATTAAGCGAATACAGCATCTCGCATGTGGAAGTGCATAAGCTTGATACTGCCAGGATAGATACCATCACCATGCTGGTCGCAAATTTCAGCAAACCCTTGTCGGCCGCAGAACAGCGCCGGATGAATACCTGGCTAAAAAACAGACTTCAAGTAGATTCGCTGCAGGTCATTGTGCAGGCCGACTAGGCCTGTACAGCATCCTCCTGGCTGATTTTTGCCCTACCCTTGCTGCTTATACTTAGTACCATATAACCGAGGAAACCGGATAATACCGAGCCTACAAGGATGGAGAACTTGGCCTCCTGAACCAGCATCGGATCGGAAAAGGAAAGGATGGAGATGAAAATGGACATTGTGAAACCAATACCACCCAATAGTCCCAGACCAAGAATGTGGATCCACCGCGATTGTTCAGGTAGCTGACTGATCTTTAGTTTTACACCCAGCCAGGCAATCAGCATAATGCCAATAGGTTTACCGATGATCAAGCCAAGTACAATACCCATTCAGAGGCCTGTAAAAAGTCCTTCTACCATGCCGGGTTCAAAGCGGATGTTCGTATTGGCAAGTGCAAAAATTGGAATGATGAGGAAATTTACCGGTCTTGTCAATGCATGTTCCAGCTTCTCCAGCGGTGATTCGGTATCATCTTCCGTGGTCGGTAAAGTCAATGCTGTTAATACACCCGCAATGGTCGCGTGAATACCGGAATGGTGCACAAAATACCAAATGAATACACCTGGAATAAGGTAGAACGCAAGGTTTTTCACGCCGAAACGATTGAACAGGAACAAAAGCCCAAGGATAGCAGCCGCATAAACCAGATTCATGTAGTGTAGTTCTGAGGAATAGAATAGGGCGATAACCAGAATGGCCAGCAAGTCATCCACAATGGCCAGTGCGGCAAGGAATATCTTTAGCGAAACAGGCACTTTATCGCTCAACAATGCTAAAATTGCCAGCGCAAATGCAATGTCGGTTGCCATAGGGATACCCCAACCATGCATGGTCGGCTTTCCGGAATTAAACATGGTATAGATCAGGGCTGGTACAATTGCACCGCCAATGGCGCAGATGATCGGAAGAATAGCCTTTTTGGGCGATGATAATTCACCCTCCACCACTTCACGCTTAATTTCGAGTCCTACCAGCACGAAAAAGATGGCCATCAAACCATCGTTTATCCACAAGGCCAGGGAGTAACGCAGGTGTATGGACTCATTTTCGAAGCCGAGCTGCGTCTGCAGCAAATTGTCGAAACCAGGACCTAATGGTGTGTTTGCAATGATCAGAGACAAGATCAAACAAGCGAAAAGGATCATTCCGCTGGAGGATGTCGAACTGAAGAAATGTTTAAAGATATTTAAATTAAAGACTTTACTCATGCTTTCAAAGTTAATAATTCATTTGGTTTTGCCTATTTAAGCCTTCAAAAAGGGGCTGTGAGGAGGCATTACAAGATGGCAGAAATGTTTTTCAGTTCCTCCTTCGGCAGTGTTACGGAGACTGCATAAGTGCTGAAATCTATGGAGGCAATCTGATTGCTGGGGATGGCGATCATCTCGCCTTCAGGAGCATCTGCCATTTCAATGACCAGGTAGGGCAGGTTCCAGTCCGCCGTGTCGACGAGGAAATCAGCAGTTTCACCCAGAAACNNTTCTCAGGTGTGGATCGGCGCCAGTGTCGTCTTCTACATCCGATTTCATGGTTCTTGACACTTTCACCATGCCTGTGGTCGGATAACCCAGGCCGGCACGGCCATAATTTGGCCAGGCATAATAATCATTTAACTTTTTTTCGAGCTGCTTGGACACCGGGAGATCGGTGTCGATACTTGGACTGCTCCGAACCTGATCTTTGGTCATATTTACCTTAAGCTGCCGGTTCTCCCAGGCTACGCCCTGTATGGCATGCGGGGAGATCAGCACTTTGCGGCCAAAAAACCAGTTGCCAGTCTCCACCACCAGGTACCGTATGTTCCAAAATTGATCGTCGAAGTAGAAGTCTTTAATGCTTCCAATTTCTCCGTCTTCCGTTGCGAGCGAAAATCCAGTCAATAGGTGCGTACTTTCCAGCATATCTTAGATGTTTATAATAGAACACCCAAATGAAGTTTTGGTTTAGGCTTGGCACCTAAGCTCCTTTTCGGACATTATACAGACTGGAGCCCTGATCTTCAGTTGAGCCATTTCTCAGCACGCTGAGCTGTCCATTTGATTCCATGACCACCGCTTTCACTTCTTTAAGTGAGGAGATCTGCTGACTTCTTAGCGCCGATCNNTTTTTTTAATGCGCGGTCCATGAATTCGCCTTCATAAAAGATCAGTGTGGGTTCCGAAGTGATAAACTTTGCAAAGCGCCGTGAATACACCGATGCTGTTGCCAGAATATACTGCAGCAGGATCAGCAGTGCCATAGCCAGCGTTCCAGAGGCAAGGGTAACATCCTTGCTGAGTAATACAGTTGCAAGCGTAGAGCCCAAGGCCACAGTAACAATGAAGTCAAATTCCTTCATCTGAGAAAGCGTACGTTTTCCGGAAATCCGAAGCATAAATATCAATGCCACATAAGCGATCACGCCAATGATCAAAGTTCTGAATACACTTTCCCAGTTGTCGAAAAATATCTTTTCCATAGTATTGATGTCTTAATTGTAAATTAAAACATCATCGAAACGTTTTGGTTTGGGCTGTCAATGCATCAATAAGGCCTGCATCCCGCAAGATCCGGTAATGACCTGCACCATTGAAGTCCCTGGTTTCAATTNNAGAAACACCTCGAGCTGCGGGTAGGGCAGCATTTCATCAATGCTGTCGTAGAATACCAGATGCTTCGTATTGGGCAATGCGGCATAAAGCGACTTCATGTCGAAATAGCTTACCGGGAATTTGTAATAGTCGTAGAAGTCCTGGAACCAGCGCAGTTGGTCCTCTGCTTTTACACCCGCATGGTTCATCATGCCGGTAAAGTTATCGGCAAGTTCCACAACCGGTGTGATGCTGATCAGCAAGTCCGGTTTTTGTTCAAAAGCTTCCAGCGCGACAACATTTGCCATGGCACCCAGGGAATGTCCAATCAATACTTCCGGCATGCCGTACTGTTTGATGATGGTCTCCAAAGGTTTTACATACAACATGAGGTTGCTGAGTTCACCTTCAGAACTTCCATTGGCAATCGCATCAAAAGCGATGATCTGCACATCCTCAAGCTCCAGCAACGCGGTGATGATTTCCGTGAAGTCTGCCGCTTTAGAGCTCCAGCCATGCGTCAGGTAAATCTTGCGACGTCCGTTTCCCCAGCGGTAACCAGAAAAACTCAAGTCCTTCATGGCGAAATAAGGATCTTCGACCTGCATGGAAAAAAGTATGGCCTGTGACAGCAGTTCTTCCTGGTGCGGACGATTGGGTAGACGGATCGGAAAGGAAATGTAGTTCCACAGGGCTTTTAAAAGTTCCTGCGGATCATCCGCCTTTCTTACTTCAATCAGTCTTTGTTTGTATGTCTTCATTAAATGGGGTTCAGGCTAGCAAGCAGTGCTGTTTGCTCGAGGTAAAAGTACAACAAATCTCAATTTTACCTTTCATTTGATAATTCAGTATCTTGTCAGTTTAACAGCCGCACATGAATCCACAAGCCATACCTCAGCAGTTAGCAAAAGCATTCCCCCAATTCGAACCTGCATTGATGGAGGTCCTTGCCGAACATTCCACATTGAAAACCTTTGCTCCGGGCGATTCGCTGATGGAAACCGGGCAGAATATGCGTTCGACCATGCTTGTGGTAGAGGGGCTGGTAAAACTCTACCGTGAAGCTGCCGAAGGTGGGGAGTTTTTCATGTACTACATTCAGCCGGGCAGCGCCTGTGCACTCTCCATGATCTGTTCTACCCGGCAGCAGACCAGTGAAGTAAAAGCAAAAGCAGTGGAGCAAACCACGGTACTGGCGGTTCCAACAAGTCTGATGGACGAGTTGATGAAACAGTATAAAACCTGGTACTATTTTGTGCTGGATACTTACCGCTCCAGGTTTGAAGAGTTGCTCGTGGTGATCGACCATATTGCATTTAAGTCGATGGACGAAAGGCTTGCCGCATACCTCGAAAAGTTGCACCAGGATTTAAACAGCCGTACGCTGACGGTCACCCATGGCGAGATTGCGAAGGACCTGAACTCCTCCAGGGAGGTGATTTCCCGTTTGCTCAAGAAAATGGAGCAGCAGCAGAAGGTCATTCTTCATCGCAGTTACATCGAATACCTGCAATAATCCGCTGTGTGACTGAAGTCACCTTTCTCCAGTTTAAAAGGCTTCATATTTGTGCTACAAGAAAACAAAATCTTTACACAAGCCTTATGCTCGAATTTTTAAAACAACCCTGGCCATGGTGGACCTCGGGTGCCGCCATCGCTTTTATTATGGTACTGCTGCTTTACTTCGGAAAGTTCTTCGGGGTATCTTCCAATTTACGGACAATCTGCACAATTGCAGGGGCAGGGCGGCAGGTCAAGTTCTTCGACTTCGACTGGAAGGCACAACGCTGGAACCTGCTGTTCATCTTTGGTGCGGTACTGGGCGGGCTGATCTCTTCTACCATTCTGAAGAATGACGCCCCGCTGGAGCTCTCTGCAGCAACCGTTCAAGATCTGCAAGCCATTGGCATTCCTTTCAATGGTGAACTCAACCCTGCGCAGCTGTTCAGTCTGGATGCTGCGCTGTCTGCCAAAGGACTGGTGCTATTACTGATTGGCGGCATGCTGGTTGGCTTTGGCTCGCGCTATGCCGGCGGCTGTACCTCGGGACATGCCATTTCTGGTTTAACAAACCTGCAATTACCTTCCCTGATTGCCGTGATCGGCTTTTTCATCGGCGGACTGGTTATGACGCACTTTATCCTCCCACAACTTTTTTAATCGCCATCTGAACATGAAATCTATAAAATATATACTTGCGGGCATACTGTTCGGTATCATCATGAGTAAATCAGAAGCCATTTCCTGGTACCGCATGCAGGAGATGTTCCGCTTCCAATCTTTCCACATGTATGGNNTTGGGCTCCCTTGCTGTGTTCCTGATCAAGAAGTTTGGGATCAGGGATTATACGGGCCAGCCCATCATTTTTAAAGACAAAGATAAAAGCTATGCAAAGTACATCATCGGTGGAACAATCTTTGGGCTAGGTTGGGCATTGACAGGCGCCTGTCCGGGGCCGATGTTTGTAAATTTAGGTTATGGCTACCTCAGCATGCTGATCGTGATCATTGGCGCTTTAATTGGCACTTACCTATACGGACTTTGGAGAAATAAACTGCCACACTAAACCGCTTCAAAAATATACATTTATGGAAATCAAACAGTTTGAAGACAAGAACCTCTCGCATTACAGCTATGCCGTCGGGAGTAAGGAAAGTGGCG
>DDAD01000005.1 GCA_002333205.1 Pedobacter sp. UBA2067 | reverse complement strand
CCCCCCCCCCCCCACCCACCAAATTTGCTCCCCAACAATTGAAAGGCGCGGTTTTCTCTTCGGAATGCTGCTTGCACAGGCACTTGATGTTCCTTTTGTGCCAATTCGTAAAGCGGGCAAACTTCCTTTTAAAACCATTCAGCAAGCATGTAACCTCGAGTATGGCAGCGCTGTACTGGAATTGCACGAAGATGCACTAACGGCAGGACAAAAGGTACTTGTTCATGACGATCTGCTGGCCACTGGAGGTACCGTTGTTGCAGCTGCAAAACTGATCGAACAACTAGGTGCTGAGGTATCTGCATTCTCTTTCATCATCGGCTTAGACTTCCTGAAAGGCGAGGAAAGGTTGGCAGAATTCAGCCCTGTAACCTTTTCATTAGCTTCTTACCACTAAGATCAGACTTTAACCCCCTGCTTGTTTAAAAAAAGTTATCAGTTTTGCATTCCGGCGTTTAGCCCGGCATTGCTAAACAAATTGAGATAATGGACTAAATACCATTTCATTCTGTTCTTGGGCAAATATTTTGTTGTAATTGCTGTTGTTATAATTCTTTATCATTGTGAAAAGTCAACACAACAACATGCTTGAAACATTAAGTGAACCAATGGGATACAGCTTTTCTGTATCAGAGAACCAGATGATGGTTAGGAGTATGGTTAAGGATTTTGCGGAGAAACATATCCGTGAACATGTGATGGAATGGGACGAGGCGCAGGTCTTCCCGGTAGAGATATTTAAAAAACTTGGGGAACTCGGCTTGATGGGCGTATTAGTTCCGGAAACCTATGGCGGCTCAGGCTTCGGCTACCAGGAATATGTAGACGTTATTGTTGGTATTTCGAAAGTCTGCGGGTCCATCGGCCTATCGCTTGCAGCACACAACTCCCTTTGTACAGGACATATATTAGCCTTCGGTAACGAGGAGCAGAAAGCGAAATGGTTGCCAAAACTGGCAACTGCGGAATGGATCGGGGCCTGGGGACTTACAGAAGCCAATACGGGTTCTGACGCATTACGTATGATGACCACCGCCCGTCTGGAAGGTGATGAGTACGTAATCAATGGTGCTAAAAACTGGATTACCCATGGTAACTCGGGAGATGTTGCCGTAGTAATGGTGCGTACAGGAGAATCTGGTAGCTCTAAAGGCATCTCTGCTATTGTAGTGGAGCGTGGAACACCGGGCTTTTCTGCAGGTAAAAAGGAGAATAAACTGGGCATGCGTGCTTCGGAAACTACCGAGATGATCTTCGACAACTGCAGGGTTCCAAAAGAAAACCTGTTGGGCGTTGAAGGTGAGGGTTTCAAACAAGCCATGAAAGTACTTGATGGGGGCAGGATCTCTATCGCTGCATTATCACTGGGTATTGCTAAAGGTGCGTACGAAGCTGCGGTAGCTTATGCGAAGGAGCGCCATCAGTTTGGACAACCCATCGCAAATTTCCAGGGCATCAGCTTTAAGCTGGCAGATATGGCTACAGAGATCGAAGCTGCAGAGCTTTTGATCAGACAAGCGGCAGATTTGAAAAACCGTGGAATGAAAATGACCAAAGAATCTGCAATGGCCANNGGTAAAGGCGAGTACCGAAGCGGTACAGATCTTTGGCGGTTACGGCTATACTAAAGATTTCCCGGTAGAGAAGTTTTACCGTGATAGTAAACTCTGCACAATTGGCGAGGGGACCTCAGAGATCCAGAAGATCGTCATTGCCCGTGAAGTGCTGAATGCATAAAGAAGAATAACATCCATCCAACATATTCTAACCAAATATATTGTTGATCCGGCCCTTTCCATTTGAGGTGCCGGATTTTTTTATGCCCGGACCGTTGCGGGGGAGTGTGCCTTTTTCAGGTCGCAAACGGTAGAACTGGTTAAAGGTTGATACGTAGTAGACAAGGCTTCTACCAGGGGTTGATCCGGCTATTGGGCAAGTCAACCCCTGGTAGAGGGCGAGGCAAGGCCTGCTCGAGGCCGCTTCAACCCCGAAGCTGGTACGAAGCTGTTGTATCGTTTGGTGCTTTCATTTTCCTGGTTGATTTATTTTGCCCGGTATAATTATTGTGCTGATATTAAAATAATTTATGCTACCTTTGCAGTCCTAAAAACAACGAGAGGAGGTATTTCAACGTTATGATCATCATTAATATTAAAGACGGCGAATCATTAGACAAAGCGCTAAAACGTTTCAAAAAGAAGTTTGAGAAAACTGGAGTTTTGAGAGAACTGCGTAGTCGTCAGGCATACGAGAAAAAATCCGTAGCTCGTCGCATGCAAGTTAAACATGCTATCTACAAACAAAATATGCAATTAGAAGGAACAATCTAGTTTCTTTTCAATACATAAAATAAAAGCGCCTGTGAAGCAATTCACAGGCGCTTTTTTGTTGGTGCTAATCGGTATGCGTTCAAACTGAGATGGTTTAATCTTTAGTAGAAAAATTGGGATTGAGCAATCAAAAGCCTTACATTTAACTGTTTAACGCTTATATGCTCCGAAAAACAAATAACATGCGTAAGATATTAGGCTATTTGGCCTCAGCATGTATTCTTGTTTTCTGCATTTCTTCCTTCTTCTCGCTTAAACGGTTAAAGAATGCAAAGGCAGATACATTTGTTTCTTACCCGAAAATCACCAATGCGTATTCGCAGCTTTTTTCAGAAAAAGCCTCATCACTACTAACACCATCTTATACTTTTTACAATAAACATAAAAATCCGATTGCGACATTCAATGTGCTGGGCGACAATTATCAACTGATTGTATACCGGATGAGTAATGTTATTGATCTTCCCATCAGGCAAATCGTTCAATTAAAGCTAGACGGTAGAGAAGAACTATCAACGAATTCAACATACGATATCTCCATAAAGAGTAGAACCATACAGTTTGCTGATGCTAACATGAAGCCTGAAGCTGTTAGTCGTCTTTATTTCAAGATCGATGGTGAAATAAAGGAAGAACCATCATATTCAGATTCCACGGTATATTTTCGCTTAAACATCAATCGCCTTAGTGCTCAATATGAACCTAAAGGAGCGGTCATGTTTTCTGTGTACAAGAAACGAACGCTATTGTATAAAAAAGCACCCATTGAAGTGCTATTCCAGAAAAAAGGGACGGAGGTTTACCTGTTTTTACTGTCTTTAAAGAATGCCGAGGAGCTACCTGCAGAGCAGAATTTCATTTTTAGTCTACTCGCCGAGCCGGTGTGAATAGGGCGGAATGACGTTGAGCTATATAATTAATCCGTTATAAACTTGCGCTAAGACTATTGTTTTTGTATCTTGATTTCGAAGATCAGGGGATTATGTTGAAAGCGCGTTTTATACAATACATCTCAGAGCAGAAGAAGTACTCCGCTCATACGCAGACCGCCTATGCACAGGATCTGCTGCAGTTTGAAGATTTTATTACCTCAAGATATGAGCTCAGCTTTGAAGCTGTGCAGCATGTTCATGCACGCGAGTACATTGTTTACCTGATGGAGGAGGGGATAGGTGCCAGCTCTATAAGCAGGAAGCTCTCTACCTTACGCAGCTTCTATAAATATTTGCAGCGGCAGGGTCTGGTGTCCAAAAATCCGATGTTGCTGGTAAAGGCGCCTAAAGTAGCTAAAAAGCTACCGGTGTTTGTGGATGAACAGAAAATGGATGAGCTGCTGGACTCGGAAGTCGTGTTCGATGACAGCTTCCCTTCTGTACGTGATAAGATGATGATGGAGCTGTTTTTCGGCACCGGTATTCGATTGTCTGAGCTGATTGGATTGAAAGAATCTGACTTAAGCATATACAACCATACGGTGCGTGTGCTGGGTAAAGGCAATAAGGAGCGCATTGTACCGATTACGCCTCAGCTATCCGCACAGCTTAAAGCTTACCTGGATCTAAAACAACTGCAGGATTTTAATACCGCTACGGCATCGCTTTTCGTTACTGATAAGGGCGAGCCACTCTATGCGAAATATGTTTATAATAAAGTAAAGCACTACCTGGCGCTGGTGTCCACACAGGATAAGCGGAGTCCGCACGTATTACGGCATTCCTACGCCACCAGTTTGCTGAACCGGGGTGCAGACCTCAATGCGATTAAGGAATTGCTTGGGCATGCCAGCCTGGCCGCCACACAGGTCTATACACACAATTCTATTGAAAGACTAAAATCAATTTATAAACAAGCCCATCCAAAGGCGTAACAAAAGGAGGAAAACATGAAGATTACAATTCAATCAATCCGTTTCGATGCAGACATCAAATTGTTAAACTTTATTCAGAAGAAGGCAAATAAGCTGGACCAGTATTTTGACCAGATTGTGAGTGGGGCAGTTTACCTGAAACTAGCCAAAGTGGAAGATGAGGCAAACAAAATTTGCGAGATTAAACTCGCTGTACCGGGTGGAACCATGTTTGCAAAAGCCCAATGTAAATCCTTTGAAGAGGCTACAGATTTGTCGGTGGAGTCACTGATTAAACAAATCACCAGGCATAAAGCAAAAAATCGTGCAAAAAGTTTTGAGCACAAAGAATTTTTGCGGACTTATGAAGTTGCTGAGTATTAGGGGTATATTTTCGAATAGCGACAAAAATGGATTGGCAGCACCTAAACTGCCAATCTTTTTTTTGAAAAAAGTTTTGGACAGTTGAAATATGCGTGTATATTTGCATTCCATTTCAGGGACAGCGGTTCGCTTCTAAACAAGAAATGGATTTGTTCTGTGAAATTATAGTATTAGCCTCCTTAGCTCAGCTGGTAGAGCAACT
>DDAD01000033.1 GCA_002333205.1 Pedobacter sp. UBA2067 | reverse complement strand
ATATGATTAATAGAATTTCCATGATGCTGATTAATTAGGTTAACAGAGGCAACGAACTTAGGTAATTAAAACGTGAAAATATGAGAAAAGTTCACACCTCTTCACATTTTATTTTTGTCACCTTTACAAACCGATAACATATGGCTGTATTTGTTAGTATTTTTTTCAGTTTGTTAGCGCCATAGTTATTGGTTTTAAGCTTTTAGAAAGAGCAGTAACAGAGGCAATAAAAACGTAGCTAATAATTGAATGTCATTAGAAAAAAATATTTTCAAGATGGTTTGCCTTATAATCATGTTCGGGAACAAATTTATAAGAACATACCTGGCAGATACCTGTTACCCATAAGTTCAATAATGATCATTAATAATTCTCAAAACCATATGGAACAGCTCCATTTAAAAATATTCAAGAATAAATTTACCCAGCGCTTTCCGGGCGACCAATCTGGAAGCACCAAGCCGCGGCAAACTCCCGGTGTTCTTTACAGCAGCACCAAACCGTGCCCTGTTGCAAATCCAAAACTGATCGGCTGGTCGGCGGAACTTGCTGCCGCTTTGGGTATCGCCGATCCTGACGACCAGGACATCGCGATTCTAGGTGGAAATTTAACGACGCCTTCAATGCATTCTTATGCAGCCTGCTATGCCGGTCATCAGTTTGGAAACTGGGCAGGACAGCTTGGCGATGGACGGGCAATCACATTAGGCGAATGGGAAACTCTGGCCGGTGACAGCTGGGAACTGCAATTAAAAGGTGCAGGGCCAACGGCCTATTCCCGGCGAGCAGATGGCAGAGCGGTTCTACGCTCGTCTGTTAGAGAGTTCCTGATGAGCGAAGCGATGCACTACCTGGGGGTTCCAACAACCAGAGCACTTAGCTTAGTGTCTACCGGCGACAAAGTCGTGCGGGATATGTTTTATAACGGGAACCCCCAGTATGAGCCAGGCGCAATTGTTGCAAGGATGGCACCTAGCTTCCTGCGCTTCGGAAACTTTGAAATGCTTGCCGCAAGGCAGGAGCTGGATCAGCTGAAAGCACTAACAGAGTGGACGATTTCCAACTACTACCCTCACCTAAGTGGGGAAGATCGTATCCTGGACTGGATGAAGGAAGTGGTGGATCGTACGGCAAGTATGATCGTAGAGTGGATGCGTGTAGGCTTTGTACATGGTGTTATGAACACCGATAACATGTCCATTTTAGGGTTAACAATAGATTATGGACCCTATGGCTTTGTTGACAACTACGATCCGAACTATACGCCAAATACGACCGATCTTCCTGGAAGAAGGTATGCCTTTGGAAAACAAGCTTCAATAGCGTACTGGAACCTTGGTTGCCTGGCGAATGCCATTGCGCCGCTGATACAGGATACAAAGAAGCTTGTGGAGATCATTGAGGAATATGAAGATATATTCTGGTCTAAGTATAGTTTGATGATGTCGAGAAAGCTTGGTCTAGATGAACTTGTGCCGGAAGACCATACCCTGTTGCAGGAACTTGAAAAAATGCTGATCTCAATCCAACCTGACATGACTATCTTTTATCAGCTATTGATCACGCTGCCACCGGATATGACTGAGACGAATGCATTGATAACGCATTTTCAGCCAGCCTTCTACCAGGAAGCGTTACTTCCCGCAGAACGAAATGGATTTCAGCAGTTTATTTCCCTTTACCAGGCCCGTATCAGTACCAGNNATATCTGGTGATGAAAGAATCGAAAAGGTGAAAACTGCAAATCCACGCTTTATACTTCGTAATTACCTGTTACATATGGCAATCACAGACCTCGAAAAAGGCGACAACACATTATTCTTAAGTCTTCAGAAGGCCATTAAGGATCCTTATTCAAATCAAGCAGACCAATATTTCAAGATCAGACCAACATGGGCCAACGAACAGCCAGGTTGCTCCATGTTGTCTTGTAGTTCATAAACCGTTTACCACAATGCATTTAAAACAAGATTTCGCCTTCAGTTCAATTTTAGACAACGATTTTTACAAGTTCACCATGCAACAGGGCGTCGTACGCCTTTTTCCAGATGCCAAAGCCAGGTATGGCTTCATCAACCGGGGAAACCACGTGTTTCCGGAGGGCTTCTCAACTGTTCTGCGGGCTGCGGTTGATGAGATGGCAAAACTGAAGCTAAGCCGCCAGGAGAAGCATTTTCTTCAGGTTACCTGCCCCTATCTGGATGCTGTTTACCTGGACTTTTTAGAAGGCTACTGCTATAACCCGGAAGAAGTGCGCATACAGCAATCGGGTGGCACATTGGAGGTGCATATCGAGGGCTATTGGTATAGAACCATTCTTTGGGAGGTGCCATTGATGTCGTTGATTTGTGAATTGTACTACCGCCTAACCGGTCTGGAGCGGGTCCCCGATGAGGAAGTAATCAGCAGGACCAGGGAGAAGATTGAAAAATACAAAGCGCTCAATGTGACCCTGGCTGACTTCGGAACACGAAGGCGTCACTCCTACGCCGTTCACCGCCTGGTATTACAGGGGCTCTCAGGATTTGGTCAGCGTTCATTCATCGGTACCAGTAATGTCCACATGGCCATGTTACACAATACTAAACCAATCGGAACACATGCCCACGAATGGTTTATGTTCCACGCGGCACGCTATGGCTTTAAGATGGCGAACGCCATGGGATTAGAACATTGGGTGGACGTTTACCGAGGTGACTTAGGTATCGCATTATCAGACACTTACACAACGGAGGTTTTCTTCAGTCAATTTGACAAGATGTTCTCCAAATTATTCGATGGGGTGCGCCATGATAGTGGTGATCCGCTAGAGTTTGCGGACAAGGTTGTTGCACACTACCGTAAAATGGGCATTGATCCAAAAAGCAAGACCATTATATTTTCTGATTCCCTTAACTATGATAAGGTTGCTGCAATTGCAGATTACTGCAGGGATAAGGTCGGCATGTCCTTCGGTATTGGAACAAGCCTCACCAATGATGTTGGACTTACACCGATGAACATCGTGATTAAAATGACCGCAGCACTTCCAAAGGATGGTGAATGGACGGAGGTTGTTAAACTTTCTGACGAACACGGCAAATACACCGGAAGTAAAGAGGTCATCGCTTTAGCAAAAACACTGTTAAGTATTCACTAATAAAACTGTTATGCTGAAAGAGATTGAAGTTACCAGCATTGAAGCATATCTAAAAATCATCAAAGAAAGTAAAGTCAATCATTCTGAGCAGACCCATGCGGTTGACTTTCTATTCAGAGGACAGACACTGGACCATCCCCTGATTCCGAAAATATNNAAATATGCCGCTTAGAAGCCAAAGGGGATTTACTTGAAACCGAGAAGTTACTGCTACAGGAGTTCAAAAGGACCAATCCCTTGTTAATTGAACAACATCGTCCATTGGATGATTGGGACTATCTGACACTCGGCCAGCACTTTGGTCTTCCCACCCGCTTGCTCGACTGGTCCAACAACGCACTAACGGCACTGTGGTTTGCAACTACTGAGAACCAAGGGCGGCATGAGGAGCGGGAATGGCCGTATGCGGTAGTTTGGATCCTTATGGCTGAAGCCAGGGATTTCAGTCTTAACATTACCGAGGTTGCTCCGTTCGACGTAAAAGAAACAAAGATCTTCCGCCCCAGGATCATCAAGCAGCGCATCAACAACCAGTCTGGGGTATTCAGCATCCATTCTACAGACGAAATGCTCCAAATGCGTTACATGAATGAAATAGACTCTTTTGCTAAGAAGTTAATCAAGCTTAAAATACCAGCGAGCCATGTTCGCGAAATCCGTACAGATCTCGATACACTAGGCGTAAATGCATTCACCATATTCCCTGAATTGGAAGGCTTGTGCAACTACCTGCAGTGGCGTTATTTTGAATAATTCCAAACTGCGCTTCATCGGGTTATTTGTTAGGTGATTGGAAAACATTTGGTCATCTTCAAATGTAAAACAACCAGATAAAACTTAAATATGGAAAAGGAAAATGCTACCCCTAATCCGCGCCGGGATTTTCTCAAGAAGTCGAGCCTGATCACAGCGGTAGCGCTCACCCCTTCAGTCGCTGTTAAAGCTGCTGAAAATCAACTGGACGAGCGCATCGCACAGGCGATTGAAAATGTGCCATTCAGCATCGAAATCAATGGCACAAAGCATAACTTAAAAATAGACCCTCGGATCACCCTATTGGATTTATTACGTGAGCGCCTGCACCTCACTGGTACTAAAAAAGGTTGTGACTATGGTCAATGTGGCGCCTGCACCGTACACGTTGATGGACAACGCGTAAATTCTTGTCTCACCCTGGCCGTTATGAATGATGGAAAGAAAGTCACCACAATTGAAGGGCTCGCTTCAGGTGAAGAGCTGCATCCAATGCAGGCTGCATTTCTGAAACATGACGGCTTTCAATGTGGCTACTGTACGCCCGGGCAGATCATGTCGGCAGTTGCCTGCATTCGTGAGGGGCACGCCGACAATGAAGATGAGATCCGGGAATTTATGAGCGGTAACATTTGCCGTTGTGGTGCTTATCCGAACATTGTTGCCGCCATTCAGGAGGTAAAGAAAGGAGGCAAAAACGTATGAAGCAGTTTCAATACATCCGGTCCGTTAATCAAAAAGCTGCACTAACGGCAATCACACAGGAACCTACAGCTAAGTTCATCGCCGGAGGCACCAACTTGCTTGATCTGATGAAGCGTCATGTAATGACGCCCGAGCGTTTGGTTGACATCAATAAGCTCCCACTGCGCGAGATCAAGGAGGAAAACAAACGTTTAAACATTGGAGCGCTCGCACTAAACAGCACCGTTGCGGAGCAATCGACTGTTATGAAACGCTTTCCCCTATTGTCGCAGGCACTCAATGCTGGTGCATCTGCACAGCTCCGCAATATGGCAACCGTAGGCGGCAATTTGATGCAACGTACCCGGTGTCCATATTTCTACGATACCACAACGCCATGCAACAAACGGGAGCCTGGAAGTGGATGCAGTGCTTTAAAAGGTTTTAACCGTATGCACGCGATCTTTGGTGCCAGCGAGCATTGCATTGCTGTAAATCCGAGCGACATGAATGTCGCCCTGGTTGCTCTAGATGCGTCGGTGCATGTTTCCGGCCCAAAAGGAGATCGCATTATACAAATGCAGGATTTTCACCGACTACCGGGCGATCAACCTGAAAAGGATACAATTCTGGACAAAAATGAACTGATCACCGCAGTTACTATTCCACCTTCAACCCTTACCCATAATCATTATCTTAAAGTACGGGACCGCAGCTCTTACGCCTTTGCTTTAGTCTCTGTAGCCGCAGGGCTTGAACTCGATGGTAAGAACATCAGACAGGCACGGCTGGCAATGGGCGGTGTTGCACACAAGCCCTGGAGATTGAAAGAAGCAGAACAGAGTTTAGCCGGCAAGCCGGCCTCTATTGAAAGCTTCCAACAAGCCGCCGAGATCGCCATGCGCGGTGCAAAAGGATATGGCGACAATGACTTCAAACTTAAACTCGCACCAAATTCAATTGTCGAAGCTTTAAAGATTGCTTCCCGTATTTAACCATTCATCTAATACTATAATCTTATGAATACACGATTTAAAGCGGATGAGCCCCTTCAAAGGGTGGATGGCAGATTGAAGGTAACAGGTGCCGCCAAATATGCCGCTGAATATGTTCTTCCAGAATGCAAATATGCTGTTTTGGTAACCAGCAGTATCGCTAAAGGCAGAATTAAGTCACTGGATACCAAGGCTGCATCTAATGCGCCAGGCGTCATAGCAGTGATATCATACCAAAATGCTATCCGGCCGCCGGGTTATGCGGCCGATAATGAACACCCTACCGAGCCACCTACTGGTGGGCAACCGCATCGGGTTTTCTATGATAACAAAGTCTACTTCAACGGGCAGCCAATTGCAATGGTCGTGGCCGACACCTTTGAACGCGCTACTTATGCCGCGCATTTGGTAAAAGCGCAGTACACCGTTGAAGAGCATCTTACCGACTTAAACAAGAACCTGGATAAAGGCGTACTTCCGCAATCCGCAAAAAAGAACGCTAAATCTCCACTTGCTGATTACGACCGTGGCGTAGTTGATGGCTACAAAACAGCTGCGGTAAAGCTTGAAATGGAATATGAACATCCAGCTGAGATGCATAATCCAATGGAGCTCCAAGCGATCATTGCGCATTGGGAAGCGGATGATAAACTCACACTGTATGATAAAGTGCAGGGTACACAACCCACACAGCAGAACTTTGCCAAAGAGTGGAAACTGTCGCCAGAAAACGTCAAAGTTATTGCTCCCTTCGTTGGCGGAGCTTTTGGAAACGCCCTACACAACTGGCCGCATGAAACCGCAGCCATCATAGCAGCCAAGATGATTAAAAAACCGGTGAAGCTGATGCTTACCCGCGAGCAGATGTTCTTCATGGTCGGTTATCGTCCTAGAACGTATCAGCGCATTGGAATTGGCGCAAACCGCGATGGCAAGCTAGTTGGCATTAGCCACTTTTCAGTTGGCCAAACTTCCAGTTACGAAGAGTTTACAGAAAGTGTATTGCAGCAAAGCCGGATGATGTACACCGCACCAAATGTAACCACCAGGTACCGCATATTACCAATGGATGTGAGTACACCAATTTGGATGCGTGGACCCGGTGAGGCGACCGGAGCATTCGCACTGGAAAGTGCGATTGATGAAATCGCCTACGAGCTGAATATCGATCCTTTGGAGTTGAGAATTCTTAATCATACGGATCAGGATCCAGAAAAAAACATGCCCTGGTCATCAAAGTATTTAAAGGAATGTTTTAAGCTTGGCGCGGAAGCAATCGGCTGGGACAAGCGTCCGCTAAAAGCAGGTACGCTGAGCGACGGTCCCTGGAAGATCGGCTACGGCATGGCCGTAGGCACCTTCGGAGCAAATCGAAGAAGCGCCAAAGTGCGGGCAAAGCTGTTCGCAAACGGTGCCCTCTTGCTTCAGAGTGCTGTCACAGACATCGGCCCAGGTACGGGAACGGCGATGGTCGAAATCGCTACTGATGCAATCGGCATCCCTGCAGACCAGATCACTTTCGAGCTAGGAAATTCTCAATTCCCAATGGCAGGTAATCAGGGCGGTTCATCAACGGTCAACAGTGTGGGCTCTGCAGTGCTTGCGGCTTGCAACGTTTTAAAAGGAAAGCTTATGGAGATGGCTTCGCAGCATTTGCCAGAATTTAAAGGTGCCACCTTAGAACAGGTAACCTTTACAGATGGCGGATTGCAGCTCAAAGGCAAAAATGCTAAAACAACTATTGCGGACCTGATGAAGAAAAGTGGATCTGCAGATATTGACCTCATAGAAGAAGCTAAGCCCGGTGAAGAAGCCGGAAAGTATTCGAAGTACTCCTATTCTGTGCACTTCGTACAGGTGCAAGTACATACGGTAACCGGCAGGGTAAAAGTTACCAAAGCAGTGACTTGTGCTGATGCTGGGAAAATTATCAACATGAAAACTGCTGGCAATCAAATGATTGGGGGTATAACCGGTGGTATTGGTATGGCGCTACATGAAGATGCTGTGATGGACCACCGCTTCGGTAGATACATGACAAAGGATCTGGCTGATTATCATGTTCCAGTGCATGCAGATGTACCGCATGTCGAGGTAAAGTTTGTAGATAAACCAGATTATATTGTGGACCCTATGGGTACAAAGGGTATCGGTGAGATTGCCATCATTGGGGTAGCCCCGGCAATCGCGAATGCGATATTCAATGCAACTGGGAAGCGTATCAGACAACTGCCAATTACCCCAGATAAACTGATTTGATAAAGGTTAAATAACCTGTATCAAATCTCCACCTTCAGATTCTTTTAGTACTCCAAAGGAATCTGAAGGTAAATTTAAATCTCGAAGTAGTTGCTCAAAAGCTTCAGATGATTCTTCAGTCACGGCGACCAGCAGACCTCCGCTGGTTTGCGGATCCGCCAGCACATAACGCTGTTCATCAGTTAAGGTTCCGATCTGATGTCCATAACTGTTCCAGTTGCGTTGTGTACCACCTGGAAAGCATTTTTGATCCAGGTAATAACCCAATGATTCAATTACCGGGACTTTATCAAACGCTATTTCGGCACACAGCCCGCTTCCAGCACACATTTCTGACAAGTGACCCAACAAGCCAAAGCCGGTAACATCGGTCATCGCCTTCACACCATCCAATTCAGCAAAACCTGCACCAGCGCTATTAAGAGTAACCATGCTCTTCAATGCAATTGCAGCATCTTCCGGCTTTAAGATGCCCTTTTTCTGCGCGGTAGACAAAATCCCTACCCCTAGCGCTTTGGTTAAATACAGTTTGCAGCCCGCGGTTGCCGTAGAATTCTGCTTCAGCTGGTTGATGTTCACCATACCATTAACTGCCAGGCCAAATACAGGTTCAGGACAGTCGATGCTGTGACCACCGGCTAACGTAATACCTGCTTCTGCGCAAATTGACCTTGCACCTTCCAGTACTTTCTGCGCCACTTCCGGCGGAAGTTTGTCGATTGGCCAACCAAGAATTGCGATGGCTAAAACGGGCTTGCCGCCCATTGCATAAACATCGCTGATCGCATTCGCAGAGGCAATTCGACCGAAATCAAATGCATCATCAACGATCGGCATGAAAAAGTCAGTAGTTGAAATCAATGCCGTACCATTACCCAGGTCAAGTACTGCGGCGTCATCTCTCTTGTCATTGCCCACTAGAAGTCGGGCATCCGGTTGTGCCGCAATAGGACTATGCAGGATCTTATCCAAAATAGCCGGGCTAATCTTGCAACCACAGCCAGCTCCGTGGGAGTATTGCGTAAGTTTTATAGTAGAAAGTTCCATTTTCAAAAAAGGCTTTGCAGGGGAAGCGTCCCGGCGATGATTTTAAGTTCGTTTGCAGTGGCATGTATGTCTCCGTCGCGTTCTACCGAAAACAGTTGTGCGGGGTCTCTTTTGGCCAGTCCCCTGTGATAATTTTTATCATAGTATACGAGGAGGAGCCGAATAAAATCGGCCATTCGATCTGCCCGGATGGCTTCTATGGCGTGTTTGGTTTGCTCTGGGCCTAGCCTTTTCTTTACCCGCTCGGTGCAATCAATCAGAAATTCCTTATCCAGGGTTCCATATTCCTCCACCAAAGCATTCACCCGGTGTTCATCAGAAACATGGAGATTGATCAGGCGGGCGCTGCGCATATTTCTCCAGAAAGCTCCAGGAATGGTTCGCTTGCCTATGGTGAGGCTTTCGTCCTCCACCCATATTGGTTTTGCAGCATCTAACTGCTGAAGTTCAAAAGCGAAGGTATTTTCAAATTGTTCCTGCGTAGGCTGAATAAGCCTGTTCATGGTCCCGAAGGCTGATCCTTGATGTTGCGCCAAATCTTCCAGATCTATAACTTGATCCGCTTGTACGCGTAATTCACGAAGAATCTTTGTTTTACCCGAACCGGTCATTCCACCGAGCACAATCAGGTTAAAGGGTTTTTCAAACTGCGCGAGTGCCCATCGCCGGTATGTTTTATAACCTCCGGCAATTGTATAAACCTCAAAGCCATATAATCCCAGCACCCAGGCCATGGCGCCGCTGCGCATTCCGCCGCGCCAGCAATGTACGGCAACCCGCTTGTCTGGCGCAATCTTCAATGCCTCACGGATAAATCCGGACCATTTAGGTCCTGTCAGGTCCAGTCCCAGCAGTATCGCATCTTCGCGACTTTGCTGTTTATATGTTGTACCCACCTGCACCCGTTCCTCATTGCTGAAAATAGGCAGGTTAAATGCGCCGGGCACATGGCCCTGCGCAAATTCTAATGGTGTCCGTACATCAATAAGCGGAATATTCAGCTTGAAGTATTCCTCCAAATTAATTGCCTTTGTCATTCACAGTATTTGTTCGAATATACCGGAAATATATGGCTAAACCATATCTTCCAATCCATACTGCTTCAGCACATCCGCAGGAACCCCTTCCCATCGATTAGGCTTATTCCCTGCGTAGCCAAGATCCTTAACACCTATTTCACTGGTGAAAAAACCAGAGGCTGTAAGGTCGCGCATCAGGTTGAAANNCGCCCCCTGCAACATGCCAGGTTTAATCTTGTTCGGATAAGCGATATCATCAACGATATTGAGGCGCTGTTCCGGATTTGCATCAGCAAAGGATTTTTCAAATCGTTGCAAAGAGTGCAGATCCAACCAACGCAGTCCACCACGCATGGGGGTTTGGTAGGTTGGAATATCTTTTACAATAAATTCAATAAACTCCGGCACCTTAGCATCCGTGGCAGAACCAGACTTATCATCCTTCGGAATGATGATGTCTGCCAGAATACCAATGGTAGTCATCTCATGTTCATTGAAAAATTTAGTCTCCTGTAAGCGCTTGTCGCGCTCAATTTCAAAATCCTGCCGTCCGGGTTTTTTGGTGCTATCCATTCCGGGCGCTTGTTCTTTTTCAGTTCCCGATTTACAGGCATCAAGAAGAACAGCTGAGCTTATAGCGGTAAGGCCTAAGGCCTTTAGTGAATCACGTCTATTCATGACTTTTAATTTAAATCAGCATTATAATCAATTACCTATCCTACGTTCAGCTTTTTCTTTTGTGCAAGAATATATTCAGCCGTCCGCATAGAAAGTGCAAGAATGGTCCAGGTAGCATTCTTATCGCCTTGTTGCACAAAAGGCGCCGCATCTACCACAAACAGGTTTTTACAATCGTGTGCCTGGCAGTATTGATTCAAGGCCGATTTTTTAGGGTCATTACCCATCCTTACCGTGCCCACTTCATGAATGATCTTGCCTGGTGCTTCCAATCCGTAGTTGGTATCCGCACCCGGTAGTGGAGAAGTTATAATTGCACCCATTCCATGCATAATCTCCTTAAAGGTATCCTGCATGTGTTTAGCCTGTTTAACTTCCTCAGGGGCCCATTTATAATGGAACCTTAGCACCGGAATCCCGTACTTATCAACCGTTTTAGGATCAATTTCACAGTAATTGCTCTCACGTGCAATAGCAGTTCCACGTCCGGCCATGCCTACCCCGGTACCGTAAAAGCGCCTGTAATCGTCTTTTAGAGAAGCACCATATCCACCTGCTTCTTTCATCTTACCGTCTCTTCCTGGCACAAGACCGTTCATGCCTTGCATGCCGCCACCGAAACCATAGGACGGCATGTGCATACCCCCTCCATATTCAATGTGGTACCCTCTTGGAAAATCAAGACTCTTATTGTTTAACCACCATGGAGAATAGATGTGTACACTTCCCACACCATCCTCGTTGTAGCGTTTACGATCCATCAACTGTGGCAGAAAGCCACTTAAACTTGCACCAGTAGAATCATGCAGGTATTTACCCACAACGCCAGAGCTGTTCGCAATACCGTCAGGATGTGCAGCAGATTTAGAGTTCATCAGCAACCTGGCCGACTCACAAGCACTTGCACCTAAAATCACAACCTTACCACGTACCTGATGCTCCTGCAAGTCTCTGGTGTTTACATAAGAAACACCTGTTGCCAAACCGCTCTTATCGGTAAGCACCTCACGAACCATGGCATTGGTAATCAATGTCAGGTTGCCGGTTTTCATTGCCGGTATTACCAGACAGGAAGAAGAAGAAAAATCTGCATATACTTTACAAGATCTGCCACACTGGCCACAGAAAAAGCAGGATCCCCGGTCTTTATTTCCTGGCAAAGCTTCGGTTAATACCGAACCTCGTCCGGGAATGACAGTCACCCCAGCTTTCTTTGCGCCTTTACGGATAAAGTACTCATGTAATCGTGGCTTCGGCGGCGGAAGAAAAATACCATCTGGCTCGTTTTCTATACCTTCAACAGTGCCATAAACGCCTATCAGGCGATCAACTTTATCATAGAAAGGCTTAAGATCATTGTAAGTGATCGGCCAGCTGTCTGTTAGTCCATCTTTAGGCTGGAAATCCTCTGGACCCATCCTCAGGGAAATACGTCCCCAGTGGTTTGTGCGCCCACCCAGCATCCTGGATCTGAACCAGGCAAATTCCGACCCGTCCTTTTGCGTGTACGGCTCACCGTCAAGTACCCATCCGCCGTAAGAGGCATCAAAGTCGCCGAATGGTCGGGTGGTACTCGCACCCCTTCGCGGAGACTCCCATGGCCATTTTAATTGTTGTGCATCTGTGCGAGGATCAAAATGATCTCCTGCTTCAAGCATCAGCACCTTCTGTCCGGCATGTGCCAGCACATAAGCTGCCATTCCTCCCCCAGCACCAGACCCAATTACAATGGCGTCGTATTCAGTGTCTGATTTCTTTATTTGAAAGTCTTTCATGTCACACTATGTATTTTAAGGTTTACATTGGTTTGTGCTTGTAATTTAAAGATAAAAATGACATGATAAAGCGATTACAACAATATTGATACGAATTTACTAAAACGTTTTCACGGCATGCAGAGGCCTAATCCTTGCTAAATGCCCCCTGCCAATAAATTTCAATGCCCAGCGCGAGGCACCACGCTAGTTTCTAAAGTTCTGCGTAATCATTAAACCGTAAAATCCACCATTTTGAATCCCAATGCCCACCCGGCCAAATGTCCCATTTAGAATGTTCGCACGATGTCCTGGCGACTTCATCAACCCCTCATGTGCGATTGCCAACGACTGCGCTAAAGCCAAATTCTCTCCGGCAGTTAAGAAAGAAACATGTTCTCTGGCCATCCGATCAAAAGGATCTAGTCCTTCAGGGCTGTGGTGAGAAAAATAACCGCGTGCAAACATATCGGCGGAGGGCTTTCTTGCAACAACCCGCATCTCCGGAGCAGCTTTCAAAAGTTGAAGGCCCATTAACTTTCGCTCCTTATTAATGAGCACCCGCATTTCAGCCTCTAACCTTGCATCAGGATTCGAGTCGCTAACTTTAAATGGTAGTTTAATGGTTTCTTCAGCTTCAACGTGTGGCGGATGTTTGATGAAATGCTGACCGCCGGAAAATACACTTGTGAACTTCTGCCCTAGCCAAGCAATTTCAGAGGCAAGCGGACCAGCTATGGCACTAGACTGCACATGCGATGGGATCATGCTATTAAGTGGGAGCAGCAAAAGTAAGGTGGCCAGAAAGGCTGACCACAAAAGTCCATTCACCACGCCTGGAAGAACACCGAAGAACCGGTTCAGGGCACTCCGATGCACGGAACCTGGTATTTGATGGAGCAGCTGAACAGCCACCCAATCCAGCATAAATTTGAATAGAATGGCAGAAAAAATGAATGCAAAAGGTCGAGCCCAAACCACCTCCGAACCGATCAGCCGTTCCAATACATTGCTGAGCAGATCATTCGCACTGAACGCAAGCACCAAGCTTCCAAGCCAACAAACCAGATCCGCAGTACTCCCCAGAAATCCTTTCTGCACAGCAACAAACACCGGAACCAATAAGGTGATGATCAGTAGGATATCAATATAATTCATGAACAAAGATTTGAACGGGCAAGACGAGAAATACTGAGAACATCATATAATACTTTTGTGCAATTACGCGAAATACTAGGAAACCTTTTTTTTCCGTTGTAAACCGCCAGCCAGCAGCGTAATTCACACAAATCAAATTTACCATTATTTATTTGGCTTCATCAACAACTGCCATTCACAATCATAACTCACCCGGGTACCAGCTCTGGAGCAACACAATCTAATAACAAAAAAGCTGGCTAAGCCAGCTTTTTTGAGAATTACTTCGCCATTGAATGTTGATGTTCAGGGTAACGATGGTGTAAACTTTCACTGTTGGTCATAACGCCCGATGCAATTGCAAATAGGCCCATAATCACATGAAACAGCGAAGTTTCAGCATTAAATCCAAAAACCCAGGGCGAGATAACCAAGAAAATTCCTAGCATGATATCGGCATAAAGGTGTATCTGCATAGGAATTACTTTAACCATGCCGGTCTCATAATTGGTCATGAGTGACATCAAAAGGATCAAGATACCAGCTCCGATAGAGATAGATTTTGCGGGTTCCACATCACTGAATGCAAAAAGCCAGGGAGCCGCAATCAATAAAATTGCTGATCCATAATCTAATGGACCGTGCATTTTTCGACTGATGATTTTCATAGCGTGATTTCCTTAAATTAATACCTTGTTAATTAGTGACTTAACAGCAAAAACCAGACAACAGCAAGCCGATTTCAAACATCGCGTAGATGTTCCCTGAACTTTCAGGTATTTGGTTANNTAAGGTTCGACTAAATTTGATCAACCTATATTTTTTGTTTAAAACCTATGATTATGTTCAGACTAGTTTATTTTGATCCTGCACAAGGATATGGAACATTTGATTCCCAGCGCTACAATCAAATTATGGACACCGATAACCACCTGAAACAGGAAGGTAAGGAGGTGATTTGCATTGTTGATTATGATCAAAAAATGATTGATCATAAAAGTCCCGATTATAGAGAGCACCGTGATAACATCGACGATTATATTTTCGACTACGAGTTTCTGAACAGTTAGATAAAACCCAACGATTTAGAACTTTCTCATTTTAGGAGTACTCGTTTCCCGCTTTTGGCAGAGGCCTTTGCGGCCTCCAAAATCCTAACCACAATTAAGTTATTCTCTAAAGAAGACAGATCGTCTTTAACCGTGATCTGATTATTAAGCAGTGCTGCAAGGTAATGCAGATGATTTCGGAAAGCTTCCGGCAATGCATCCGCAGTTTTCGCGCGGTACTGGGATTGTTCTTTTTCTTTGATGCGTAAGGTTTGCGGATCTACAGCCTGTATGTAACCGGTTTCACCGAATACTTCCATGTCCTTTATTGCAAAAGGCCAATTCCATGAAGCTTCGATGATACCGGTTGCACCGGGGTACTCTAATAACACTGTAGCGTCATCATCAACGTTGGGGTAAACATGCTTCTTGATCTGCCGGGTTACGGCCGTTACTGCAATGGGTGCCTGCCCGTCCATCAGCCAGGTCATCAGATTGGCACCGTAACAACCGAAGTCGACAATTGCGCCACCCCCATTTTTAACGGGATCCGTAAGCCAGCTCAAAAATTCTTTACTAACATTTATTTCCTTCGGCCCCTGGTGTCCATCATGAACCACCATTTTCCTGATCAAGCCAATCTCTTGATCTTGTTTTATCCTTTTGTACGCTTCCTGATTACTCGGATACCAGGTAGTTTCGTAATTGGTAAGCAGCTGAATCTTGTGATGCCTTGCCAGCTCAGCCATCCTTTCTGCGTCCTTTACGGTTGTTGCAAGTGGCTTTTCCACCATCACAGAAATACCAAGTGGTGCCGCAGCTTCTACCACAGCAAGGTGATCGCTAATGGCATTATACGCCAAAACTACGTCTGGCTTACGCCTTTTTAGAAGCATACTCAAGTCAGCGTTGAAGAGTGAATCAGGAAGTTTGTATCGGCTTTTAAACCTGCTGATCAAGTTTGCATCAGTCTCCGCAACGCCAACNNCTCCTTTTTCATAACTGTTCATGATCAAATAAACATGGTCATGATTCAATCCTGCTACAACAACATTTAGCTTGCTTTGTCCTTGCACATTCATCGTAATACAAATTAATAAGAAGCTGCATAACGCACTTAATGCGTATATTCTGTTACCTAATCCCATAATGTCGATTTGCTGGAGCAATTTAGGCATTATGATGCATTAAAGAAGCTTTGTTAGGCCTGTTTTTAGCACATCCAAAACGTCCGGCAGTTATTGGCATGAATGCCAGAAATGCCGTAAATTTAAACACATCAATTAAGGCGATGTTAAATCAAGTTATAAACGTTGGCTGGACCATAGCAGGATTTTTCCCTGTATGCTATTTCTGGTTTCTACAAGGCATACAATGGCCATTCTATGTGCTGGTATTTGCAAGTCTGGCAAGTTGCTTTTTCCCGGAAGCGATCTACAAGAAGTTAGCGATCAGCAATGATCAAAGAGTCTACCGCCGCCTGGGCGTAAAATTTATTCGAAAGTTCGCGCAAGACGGAAATTTCCAGCCTTCCCACGGCATTGGTGTTAAAAACTACCTCCAAAAAATTCAGATGTTTGAGCGTTATCATTTCTGCTGCTTGATCTTCTTTCAGGCCAGTAGCGTTTATGCCTGCTATAATGAACAGTATGCACTGTCCTTTACCATCTTTGCCGCTAACATCATTTATAATGTTTATCCGATACTCTTACAGCAATACAACAAGATCAGAATTCTAAAGTTCCTAAAGCAACACGGGCTTTAGATGAAATTTTGCCATAGCAAACAACACCCATCTGAAATTTTGACATTTCAGATGGGTTTGCACCATTTTTGATTTAATACCATCAGGTAACTTGAATTTAAAAACTAAACACACAAATAAAGAAACAACATGGGATTAATGGGATATTATCTTATTGCTGGCATCATGTTCCTTGTTGGAATGATCGTTAGCAACCGGCTGAAAAGTAAATTTACAGCGTATAGCCAGCTAGGGTTACGCAATGGACTAAGTGGCCGAGAAATCGCCGAAAAGATGCTATATGATAATGGCATCTATGATGTAAGGGTTCTGTCTACTCCGGGAGAGCTGACGGACCACTACAATCCTGCAAACAAGACCGTGAATTTAAGCCCTGATGTATATGCCGGGCGAAGTGTCTCCGCAGCAGCGGTTGCGGCACACGAATGTGGCCATGCCGTTCAGCATGCAACAGCTTATAGCATGCTACAGTTCAGAAGTGCAATTGTTCCTTTGGTGAACATTAGCTCCCAGCTCTCACAATGGGTTATACTTGCAGGTCTTGGTTTAATGTTCGGCCGATCTAATCCTACCATTCTGCTGATCGGAATTGTGCTCTTCGCAGTTACAACTTTATTCACTTTAATTACACTTCCAGTGGAATATGATGCAAGTAACCGTGCGTTGGCATGGTTGGAAACTAACCACATGACCACACCCGCAGAACACGATAAAGCTGCCGATGCTTTAAAATGGGCTGCAAGAACCTATCTGGTTGCAGCAATAAGCTCCGTGGCAACACTATTGTATTACATCCTATTATTCTTGAACGCAAGAGATCGGGATTAAAACAGGCTGTTGCGGGCTTGGCAGGCATTTTTTAGTAAAAAACTCAAAGCGGATTCTTGGTCCGCTTTTTTCATTCTATGGCTTCTGTTTGCTGGTATCAGAATTTTTTAACTATTTTTAAATGCTAACCTAATAAACCTAATTGATATGAACTCAAACACCCGAAGGTCCTTCCTTAAAAACCTGGGAATGCTTTCAGCTGCCGCAGGCCTCGCCCCAGTCGTACCATTTGACGCCTTTTCTCTGGAGCGAAAACCATTCTTTGAAATCTCTCTTGCGGAATGGTCGTTCCATAAAGCGTTATTTGCTAAAAAGATGACCAATCTGGAGTTTCCTATGAAAGCAAAGAAAGATTACGGCATCAACATCGTTGAATATGTAAGTCCATTTTTTGATAAAAAAGAATCAGATCAGGCCTACCTTAAAGAGTTACTAGCCATCACCAAAGGCGAAGGCATACAAAACCATTTGATCATGATTGATGGTGAGGGTATGTTAGGCGATCTGGATGAAAAAGCGAGATTACAGGCCATCGAAAAACACCACAAGTGGGTTGCTGCTGCCAAGTACCTTGGCTGTAAAAGCATCCGTGTAAATGCTGCAGGCAATGGCACTGCAGATGAGGTAAAAACTGCCGTTGTAGATGGCCTTGGTCGTTTAGCAGAATATGGCAAGCAACACAAAATCAACATCATCNNCGGTGGTTATTCTTCTGATGGTAGCTGGCTGGCATCCGTGATGAAACAGGTAAATAGCCCATACTGTGGTACACTGCCTGATTTCGGTAACTTCAGGATCAGTAAAGATCAGGAGTACGATAGATATCAGGGCGTAAAAGACCTGCTTCCATATGCTAAAGGCATCAGCGCTAAATCCCTAAACTTCGATGCCAACGGCAACGAAGAGACGATTGATTTTGATCGTATGTTCAAAATTATCAGCGATGGTAAATGGAACGGAATTGTAGGCATAGAATACGAAGGCTCGAAACTTTCCGAAGAAGAAGGTATCCGTAAAACGGTAGAACTGCTACGCCGCATTCAAAAACAATACGCCTAAACTAAGCCGGCAAATTGCCCAAAAAAGGCACATCCTTATAAGTCTGATACCTCCCATGAGGGTCAGGCTTATAATAGATTCTTAAGGCCCCCGCCTCAAAATGAATAGCGCCCTCAGACAGGTATGCTTCCGCCATGCTGCTCATGCTGCTAAAATCATCTGCCGTAAACCCACACCAGGCACGTCCCAGAGTCAAATGGGGATGGAAATGAGCTGAACTTTCTTTTTCTTGCTGCAGAGGTTCCAAGGCCTTCAACTTAGGGATCAATTCCGCATGGAGCTTCAGCAGCCCTTCGGATGCCACCTGAACAAATAGCACGCGCTTTCCAAAAGTATCTGTCCCATGCAGCGATACGGCAAAGGGCCGTACTGTGGCAGCTTGTTGCTCCACAACTTTCAACCAATCTTCTTCAAACAATGGGCTGACCGGCGGACGTATGGTAATGTGTGGCTCCAGCCGGTTATCTCCATGCTGGGTTTGTATGTCGAGCAATTTCTGATATATCGCTTTTGGCGGAACAATTCCGATAAAGTACTTCATGATGGGTCCTCCTTAATTTCCCGCAGCGTACCGCTCCAGCACAGCGAGTAAGTGGTCGTATTCTGCTTGCCAGACATTCTGCATATTCTTAAAATGCGTGCTCAGCTCTTGATTTAATTCCGATAGTAAAATTTTACCTGCTTTATATTGCTCCTGCGCCAGCCTGATGTTTTCGGTCGATAGGCGCTCAATGGCCACAGCATGCTCTAGCGCCTTTTCAGCATGTATAATGTTCAGCATTTGCTGCTGCTGGTTGGCGGCTTCCATGGCGGCTTCTTCGCGATACTGAGAGCTCAACAACTGATTCTGCAGGCCAAGCTGCTTCTTCTTTAATGCCCGGTCTATTGTTTCTGATATTGGAAGGCGTACACCAACATTCACGTAGCTATTACCAAACCAGTTATTGTTGTTCCATAACGAAAAACTGTTGTTGTAAAACTGGCTGCCATAAAACGCATTTAGGCTCAAGGTGGGTAACCCTTCCTTTTTCAAGGATTGCAGTTGCACTCCAATCTTCTGCTGTTCTATTTGAATGTTCTCCAGCTGAATATTCCTGGCATCTGCTTTTAACTTTGTAATGATATCCGGAATGGAACTCGATAGCTGCGTAAATCCTTTCGTATCCGCAAATTTAGAAAGCTCGATGTTCGCAACTTCGAGCACCCTGAACGCTTCATGCAACTGTGTCTGCCGGTTAATCAATTCCTGTTTTGCTTTATTGAGCTCAATCAATGTCGTGCGACCCGCGTTTTGCCTCGCCTGTGTAATCTTAACGATTTCCGCATACCTCATGGAATCTGCAACAGACTCGAGATACTGCTTGGAAGAGATCACCACCTTCGCATAAGCAGAGGTTACTTGTTTTTTCCAGTCCTGCAATGTCTGATCATAATCGAGCATGGCTGATTTGCGCTCCAGTTCTGCATTTTTCAGTGCCAGCTTCTGCTGTGGGTTAAAGATATCCATCGAAAATTNNCCAGTCTGTAGCAAATTTTAGGGGTAAAATCTCACCAGGTGCAGCATTCGGGTTGAAGGCAATAGCAGGCACTGGTGTTGACGGAGTGATCAAATTACGTTGCAGGTTGGCTTCTCCATAGATCAGCGGTAAACGCCCAAGCTGCTCGGCTTTAATGTTCAGGTTGGCGAGTGAAACATTGGTATTCGCTTGTCTAAGTTTCTCGTAGGCGCTTGCCTGCGACCAGATCGAGTCAATGGAAAGCGCTTGTGTATAGGCTGCTAAACTGCTACAGATGGCTAAAATGGTAAGGATAACTCTAATCATAACTAAAATACAGATGCTGGTTCCAACTTGGAGATTTTACGAACCGCGAATAGCGACCCGCCAATGGAGATCAGCAGTGTTAATCCAAAAAGGAATGCAATAAACGGTATACTGAAATTGATAAATAACCCGCTGTTTTTAACACCTTGTTGAAAACCGAGCAATAGCAACATGGCTATGATAAATCCAAACACCGCATACAAGAAAGCCTGAGTAACGATAAGCCGGTTTACGTAACCTTTTTTCGCTCCTATGGCTTTTAACGTGCCATAATCCTTTATACGATCCAGTGCCGAAGAATAGAGCGTTAATCCGATGATAAAAAAGCCGCTGATCATCGCAAAAACCACCAACGTACCAAAGCTCATTCCCATGTTTGAGGATATTAATATTTCTTTCACAGTAGAGTTCCGCAACTTCTCTACATCCCATGCCCTAAGCTTTGGATACAAACCATTAATGCGGGCAATCACTTCTTCCTTATTCGTTCCTGCTTTTAGTCGTACAGAAATGATACTCACCGTAGAAGGGTCAAGATTACCGTAGAAGCGGGCATTCTCGATCGTCGTGTACAAAAAATCACCCCCGAATGCCTGTGCCTTTTTAGTGATCAGTTTAATGCGGGCGCTTTTGCCATTGATTTCGATCGGTTTATTCAGGTACAAATCGGTTTTCCAGGAAGAAGCATTAAAAAACTCAGCTGAAAGCGCTTCTGGCGTCGCCAGATCCTCCAGCCTACCTTCAAAAATACGCTCTTGTCTGGGCCCGGTGATAAAGGTGGGTGCTTCACTGCCAACCAGGCTCACCCCTGCAGTTTTACCATCAAGAAAGGAGGCCTGGCAGTTTACAATTAATATCGGATAAGTTTGTTCAACACCTTGAATACTACGCAATTCCTGAACGTAGCGCTGGTCAATACGATTGAGCACATTAACATTCTCCGTCTGATTCTCAATCACCCAGATATCACGCTCGCCAAGGTTCGCATTGCTCACCAAATTACCCATCAAACCCATCAGAAACCCCAGCAGGCCGAGTTGTTGTCCAATGAGAAAAATGCTGATCACAATCGCAGTGACAATCCCGATGCTCTTTGAGCGATCAAACTTTATGAATTTCCAGGCTAGCAAAATCATCATCAGTTCAATATGATCTTACATTCAACCTTATCATTGATGAGCAGCGTACGTTCAAGTTTGGTAATCGTTACAGTCATACGCCTAACCCTTCGATCTGTGCCTTCGCCGATCTTTTCGTACAATATGGATTTATCCTGGAGGGATGCCCCTACGAAGCTGATCTGCCCTTCAGCGACTGGATTTGGATTGTTGGTTGGATAGATCAGCACCCGCTGACCAAGTTTTATTTTTGAGGCATAAAGTTCATCCACTTCACATTCTGCGACTAGTTCACCTGCAGGTGCGAGTTCAGCAAAAACCGTATTGGCTTGTAAGATCTGACCCTTTCGGGCGTCCATATTCAAGATTATGCCGTCAGCGGGAGCCTTAATCTTCCGATCCTTAAGGTTCAGTGTCGACAATTGCTGGCGCTGCCGCAATTCGTTGAGCGTTTGCTGATTTGCTTTTACCATTTGTTTAGCCTGTGCCACTTTCTGCAACTGCTGCTCATAATTGGTATAGTCTGTATTTAGAACTTCCTGCGTTTCTGCACCTTGCTCAGCAAGCGATTTGCTGGTCTGGTACTTTGCAGATAGTTCCTGTAGCTTAAGTTCGGCCATACGTGCCTCATAAGCGTCTGCAGTATTTCTGGCAAGCTGTGCCGCTACCTGTGCCTGGCTTTCTGATGCCGTAAGTTGTTCTTCCTGCGCGCGAAGCTGAATAATCAGATCACCCTTTTTAACACTGTCACCGGCTTTCACCTGAATTGCTTCAATATTCCCGGTTACGGTAGCCGATAAGCTGAGGATGCCATCTTTTGGCAGGATTTTACCCACGCTAATTACCTCTCTGGCTTCCGCAACCACCTGTTCTGGCCGAACCGGGGCTACATCCTTTTTCTTGCCCCCACAGGCACTTAGAAGCATTGCCAAAGCAATTAGGGTATTACTTGTATTCCTCTTCATTCGATATGGTATTAGAAACTTTGCCCTCCTCCACATAAATAATGCGGTCAGCAAATTTGCGTAATCTTAAATCATGGGTTACGATAATTACCGCTTTCCCTTCCTGCGCAAGTGCTTTCAGCTCTTCCATAATAACGGAAGCACTTTTGGCATCCAGCGAGGCGGTAGGTTCATCACATAACACAATCGGCGGATTGGTGACTAACGCTCTTGCGATCGCTACACGCTGCTTCTGCCCGCCACTGAGCTTCTTTGGAAGATTATTCATCCGGTCTAGTAAGCCGACTTTCTCCAATGCACGTTTAGCACGTGTCCGTACTTCCTCTTTGGGCAGTTGTTGAAGCACCATCGGCTGCATCACATTTTCCAAAGCATTTAATGGCTCCAGCAGGTTAAATTGCTGGAAGACAAAACCGATCTGGTCTAAACGAATAGCTGCAAGTTCATTCTCTTTAAGGTCTGTTACTTTCCGGTCTAAGAAATATACTTCACCTTTTGTAGGATAAATGACGCAGCCTATTATGGACAGCAGCGTTGTTTTTCCGGAACCCGATGGCCCCATAATTAATGTAAGTTCGCCCTTTCTAAGCTCCAGATCCGTCTGGTCCAGCGCTGTAATGGTGGTATCGCCAGTTTTATATATCTTATTTACTCCTTTTAGGGATATGATGGTCTCCTGCATTGACTGCTTAACAAAGATTTAGCAACAAAGGTTGGTAATTTAGCGGTTTTATAATTATAAATTTGGTTTATGAACCGATTAGACCGTCTGTCTGCGATTTTGATCCAACTGCAATCGCGAAATGTTGTTAAGGCACAGGACCTGGCGGCACGATACGAGATCAGCCTTCGTACGGTCTATCGCGACATGCGGTCGCTTGAGGAAGCTGGCGTGCCCATCATCGGTGAAGCAGGTATTGGATATTCGTTAGCAGCAGGTTACCGTCTCCCTCCGGTGATGTTCAGCCGGGAAGAAGCTACAGCATTNNTGGTGAGCAGCCTTACTGATGCAGCGAATAGCGCCAGCTACCGTTCTGCGCTCGATAAAATCAGGGCCGTTCTACGCAGCACCGAACAAAATTACCTGGAACACATTGATGCCCGCATCGAGGTACTTGAAAGCAGACGTCCAACAATCCATCCAGGCGAAAATGTCATGCAAACGATTCTCAAGGCGATTTCCGAGCGACGTTTGCTGGAAATAGACTACTTCGCATACTACCGGCAGGAACAGACCACCAGGCAAGTTGAACCCATCGGCGTCTTCTTCTTAGATAACTTCTGGCACCTGATCGCCTGGTGCCGCAATAGAAAAGCAATCCGTGATTTCCGATTCGACCGAATCTTGAACATACGCCCGCTGGAACTCCAATTTGAGGATATTCACGAGCCTTTCATGAATTATGTAAGAACCTTATATCGGGAAATGGCACTGCAGCCGGTACAACTCATCTTAGATCAGCGGGCTTACGTTCACCTGGGTGAGCAGAAGTACTATCAGGGCTTTGTGTCCGAAGAAATCACACCAGAAGGTGTAGTGATGGACTTCATGACGATGTCATTGGAGGGATTTGCCCGTTGGTATTTGAGCTTCTCTGACTGTGCTACCATCCTAAGCCCAAATGCGTTAATTGAAAAGGTAAAAACCATACATGCCGCCGCAGAAAAAAGAATTCAACAAATGCAATGCTGCTGACATAGGGTTGTCATTACCAGTTTGCTTCTTTGTATCAAATTAATCAACAAGCATATGTCAACACTTAAAGAATTTTTAAAAGAACTTGACGAGGAGTCAATTGTAACCCGTAAAATGCTGGAGCGTGTTCCGGATGATAAACTGGACTGGCAGCCGCATGTAAAAAGCATGAACATCAAAAATCTTGCTGGGCACATTGCGGAGCTCACAGGTTGGATGAGCCTGGCTTTTGTAAGCGAGGAGCTGGATTTTGCTACAACACCTTATAGCCCACCAGTATGGAATAACAACGCAGAATTGCTTGCACTCTTTGAAAAGGAACTTGCAGGAGCAAGGGAACATCTGATGACTGCAAAAGAAGAAGATCTGGATCCACAATGGACCTTAAAAAACGGTGATGCGATTTATATGAGCATTACTAAACGAGAACTGGTGAGGCATTCTATGAGCCAGATTATCCATCACCGTGCACAGNNTTATCTGCGATTGCTGGACATTCCAATACCTGGAAGTTACGGTCCGAGCGCTGACGAGCAGTAGATATAGATGAATCCACCTGATTGATCTACGCCATAATCAATAAGATGAAGGCCCCCAATCAGGTGGATTTACTTTATTATGTCGCGTTCATAAAATCAAATGCACCCTTTCTTAAATGTACACCGTATTCCAGCCATGCTTTCATGCAGGCCAGAAAGTTAGCCCAACCCTCTGTATTACCCTTCAGCCACTTGATGTCTGCTGACTGTTCTACTACCGGTTTCTCCGTCACGGTTACAATGCTGGCATTTTCACCTGCAGGTTGCAGGTTAATTTCCACCAAGGTCTCCCCGACTTCCGTGTCCCAGTAAAAAGCAACATACGAGTCGAGCTTCACTTCCTTTACGCGGACAGTAAACCCTTCTTCAAATTCCGGGAAATGCCAGAAAGGCTCGGCGCCGGTTTCCATCCGCAAGGATCCTTTGGAAATAAAGTAGTTCGACATTTCTGCCGGCTCTACAATAGCTTCGAAAACTACGGACACCGGTTTTAAAATCTGAATCTTTGTTTTTATGGATAGTTCCTGATTATTCATTAGCTAGGTTTTATTTACTTCGGAAAGTTTGGGCTGGCTTTGATTTCCTCAATCTGCCCGGTATGTCTTGCTGTATGCCCTGCAATATACAAAAAGGCATGATAGCCGTCGTTAACTCCAAATGGCGTGTCACTGATGTGATTTCGCAAATCCGTAACCGGGTGCGTACTTAAATAACTGGACACCGACTTCCGGCTTTGCTCAAGCTCGGCAAGCGCTTGTGCTGCATCACCGTACTTACCTTTGCCTGTTAACTCCGCTGGCGCCTTGAACTTATGGCTTCTGTCACTTATACCCTTTATGATTTCTTCGTCACGAACTTTAACATCTTTGCGCCGTTTCGGGCTTGCAGGTGCCTCCATCGTTTTCTTTGCTTCCTCAAACAGCATTTTTTCGGTGAGCACAATATGTTCCAGGCATTCATTGATCGACCATTTATCTGCTGCAGGTTTGAAGTTCAACTGTTCACTCGTAAGTCCCGAGACACTTTTTTCAAGTCCTGCATACGTCTGCATAAAATAGTCATTTAAAAATGCTTCACCATTTTCCTTCGCTGGAGCTGTTGCTGCAACACTTACCTGCTTTGCCTCCTGTGCATAAACCTCGCCCATGCCCGAAGCAAGCAGGAATAAAATCAATATCTTTTTCATTACGTTTTTAATTAGATTCGGAAAGTTGACCGGTTTTTTCGGAAACATTATGCCCGGATGATTTAGTTTCATAAATAATCATCCAGTACACACCATATTTATCCTTAAACGAGCCGAAGTAATCGCCCCAGAACATATCGGCCATCGGCATTTCCACCTCGCCGCCTGCCGAAAGCCCATTGAATATCCGGTCTGCATCATCACGGCTATCCGGAGAAAGTGCGATATAATTATTGTTCCCGGAAGTAAGGTGCTGCCCTTGAGATTCCAGGCAGTCTGATGCCATGAGAAACTGGCCATCACCAATCGGGATGGACACATGCATGGTCATATTACGCTCCGCATCTGAGAGCTTATCTGCGCCAGGCGCTTCATCCATCTTCATTAGCCGCAGTTCACCACCTAGCACAGATTGATAAAATCGAAATGCTTCTTCTGCATTCCCATAAAAGTTTAAATACGGATTTAGTTTCATGATCTTGGTTTTTAGAGGTTTATAGTTGATTACCAACCACCAAAACTACGATGAAACACATGCAGCGTACTTGTCTTAAGGCAAGAAATTGAAATAGACCATTGCTAAATTCATGATGGTAAATTTGCTATTCAACTGAACTGCTAATATCTAGTGTGTAGTGGTCTTGCAACGTTCCTTCCGGATGCGACTGAGGGATGAGTCCGTAATCCCGAGATAACTGGCGATGTATTTCAATGGCGCTTGCTGCAGGATCTGAGGATGTTGCAATTCCAGCCGCTCATACCTTACTGTTGCCGAATCTGTGATCATGGAGATGGTGCGCTGCTTCAGTTCAAAAAGACTACCGGACATCCAGGCCCTACCCCATTCATTTAGCCCTTTAATGGAGTGGTATAACTGCTGGAAAGTCTCCAGATCAATCATATAACAGGAACAATCTGTAAGCGCCTGGAAGTATTCTTCTGATGGTACACGTGTAAATAAGGATACCACATCGATTGAAATCTCGTTTTTACCGATAAATCCAGTGGTGATGTCATTCCCGTTGTAATCATACACATAGGAGCGTATCAAGCCGTTTTCCACACAGAAGTAAGCATTTGCAATCTGTCCTTTTTTAAGCAGAAAGTCGCCTTTTTTAAAAGATACAAGTTTATGCGCGTCTATAATCACCTCCAAGTCGCGGGCAGTCAGAAGCGGATGCTGATATAATGATCTTAACGCTAGAGCCATAACCTTAAGGTAAGAAAAAAACCGCTGAATGTTAGGCCAAAAATCTGGTTTATGCTAGCGGACCACCATTGTTACGCTTGCAGCAAACATTGAAGCATGGAAATTAGTTATTAATGGGCATCAAATTGCAAAACATAAATGGCCCAATCTGAAAAACAAAAGGCAGAAGCGCAAGAATTTTATTTGGATGTTTTACGGATTCTTAACGAAAACGAGTTAAACTATATGCTTGGCGGAGGCTTTGCCATGTACAACTACACCGGCATTGTAAGAGACTCCAAAGATCTTGATATCTTCTGCAAACCCTCTGAGTATCCTAAAATCCTGAAAGTTGTAGCCGAGCATGGCTATGAAACGGAGTTAACCGACATCCGTTGGCTGGCAAAAATCCATAAGAACGGTGAATACATTGATATCATCTTTGATACTGTCAACAATATCTGTACTGTTGACGATTCCTGGTATGAACATGCCAGTGAAGGAGAATATGCTGGTGTTCCAGTGAAGTTTCTGCCATTGGAGGAACTGATCTGGTGTAAATTGTATGTTCAAAACCGGGAACGTTATGATGGTTCTGACATCAACCATATGTTGCTGAAACAAGGTAAAGACATGGACTGGAAACGCCTGTCATTCCGCATGGATCAACATTGGCATTTACTACTGGCACAACTACTCATCTTTCAGTTTGTTTACCCGGCAGACTACATGGACATCATCCCTAAATGGCTCTTTGATGAACTTGTAGACCGTGCCAAGGAACAGTACGATATTCCTTTTTCAACAGAGAAAGTTTGCAGAGGCCCTATTATTGACCAGACACAGTATGAGGTTGACATCAAGTTATGGAACTATAAAGTGAGCACTATTAAAACGACATGATGATGGAAGAAACAGCAGAAAACAAGATACGAATTGCAGCAATGGCAGATATTCACGTGAAGGAGACCGATAAGGGCCGATTTGCAGATTGCTTCAAGGAGATTTCCAGTAAGGCCGATGTGCTGATCATTGCAGGTGACCTGACAGACACCGGAGATGAAGGTGAGGCAGCCATTTTGATTGAAGAGCTGAAACAATGCAGCATCCCTGTGCTGGGTGTGTTGGGAAATCATGATTATGAGAAAGGCCGCCATAAGCTCATCCGGCAAATGCTGCAGGATAGCGGAATGACCATCCTGGATGGAGAGTCGATCGTTATTAAAGGTGTTGGCTTTGCTGGTGTGAAAGGATTTGGCGGAGGCTTCGACAAATACATGTTGTCGATGTTTGGGGAAGGTGCAATGAAGGCCTTTGTGCAGGAAGCCGTGGACGAAGCGCTGCACCTGGAACGTGCGCTGGCCAAATTAGATCAACAACACGAAAACATAAAAAAGATCGCGATTCTACACTATGCGCCGATATTCCAGACCATTGTTGGCGAACCTGAAGTGATCTATCCTTTCCTTGGCTCCTCCCGTTTGGCAGAGCCATTATCGAGACAAAACGTGATCGCTGCTTTCCATGGTCATGCCCATGCAGGAACGTTGGAAGGGGAAGCTCCAGGTGGTGTTAAAGTCTTCAATGTTGCGCTTCCGATTTTACGGAAACATGGCTATCCTTGTGGATATTATACTTTCGAGGTATAACCTGGTTGTAGGTTAAGTCGGTGTTGAGCCGCCGTTGACAGGGGGTCAACCTGCCCTTTGGCCAGTTCAAGGGCAGGTTGAGGCCTAGTAAACCCCTGATCGGGGCCTGGTAAACCCCGAAGCTGTTACCTATCTGTCGGCACTGTTAGTGCAACATTTCCAAAACCTCATTCCAGATTTTTTCATCCACCGGGATACCTTCGCGCTGATTTTCAATCCTGGTTTTCAAAGTATGCTCACCTGGATAACTTACCGGCTTTTCGGGGTCTTCTGGCGTACTGCTTTTGGTGTAGGTAATAATCTGCTCCGTAAAGGATTCACAAAGGCTTGGGTCTCCGGGCTTGATGGAAATAAAGACCTGGGATATCCCGTATTCCTCACCGGCTGCTGTAATCTCAGCAGTTGAACGTCCGCCACTCAGTATGGTGGCCAATAGATCAAGCATCAGCGATAAACCTGAGCCTTTCCAGAATCCGACAGGCAGCAGGCGTTGGGACTCAACGATAGCGCCAGGGTCAGTACTCAGCTTACCCTGCTCGTCATAACCCCCATCATGCGGCAATGTATTACCTTCAGACTGATACTGGAGCAACTTACCGAAAGAAAATTGAGACATTGCCATGTCCAGCACAATATGGCCTTGCTGCCGTGGAACAGCAATAACCAATGGGTTATTACCCAATCTCGGCGCTGTACCACCCCAAGGGGGCATGTTGGCAATCGTATTCGTAAAGCATATGCCGATATGACCACGATCTGCAGCCTGCCAACCGTAGGTGCCACCGCGCATCCAATGACTGGTATTCCGGATTGTGACACAGCCAATACCTGATTCNNGCGCCATGCAGTGTTTTCCATTCAGCATGCCTGGTGCGCGTTTTCCATCCCATTGTTCAATAAGCCCGTTCGTGCTGATCAACATTGGTTCTGCCTGGCTGTCAACCAATCCTTGGCGCACCATGTTAACAAATACGGGAAAGCGATTTAAACCGTGTGTATAAACACCATCACAGCTATTTTCTGTAAAGATCGTAGCGCAAGCCTCTGCTTTTTCCATCGAAAAACCGGCTTGCTGCAAAACTGTAGAAAAGGTCTCCCTCATCCTATCGGCTGAAATTCTCAACATCGTTCCTTATTTTAGTTTATAGGGAAGATAACAGTTGATGTGAAAAGTTGTTCTGCAAGTGTTATGCACACCTGCTCACATGAAGGAAAACAGCGTATTGAAAGTGTGGAAGTAAGTGGATCTAGGTTACTAAAGTATGTTTAGCAGCGAATCCGATAATTGGGCTTCAACATTTAAAAATTCTGTCGAGCTATTTTTAATCATGCCATTTTCCAGAATACAGAAAATCTTAAAAGCTGATCCCTTAGTGCTGTCAACAAAAGCAGCTGCATCCATATTGTGTAATTTCAATTGCTGGAGCTGGTTGAATGTGTTGTAGTAAAAAACTTCAGTCATTTCAAAAATGTTAATTATCGATCTTACAACCAAGCACATACATGTGGAAACATTCCCCGATTTGTGGAGGAATCTTATGCTGATTTGCCCTATATCTCCGCATAACGCCGCATCAAAGAATGCTTTAAGGCTTATCAGAAGTACACACTTGGTTTTCAGTAATGATGGTGCAAGGATCGACCCACCTTTGCAATGATCATTGCTAAATGGGGATCGCCGGATATAAGAATATTGCCGAAAATGCATAAAACAGCCTATTTTTTTAGTATTTTGGGGGTCATTCGCAACAAAAACCCCAAAAAATGCTATTTACTGTACTATCAGGATTAATAACATCGGGCCTTTTGATTCCCTTCGGAAAGTTCTTCCGGACAAAATGGTGTGCCGTTTTAATTTTGCTTCCGTTGGCGATATTCTGCTACCTTTTGCAACAGGTTCCGCTGCTGGCACAAGGCGGAGTCGTCTATGCACAATACAAATGGGTGCCATCTTTGAACATCAACTTTGATCTGCGGTTAGATGGTCTCTCTATGATATTTGGTTTATTGATCTCCGGGATTGGTACGCTGATCTTCCTTTATGCCAGTGCATACCTCAAAGGCCATCAGTATCTCGATCGTTTCTACGCCTACCTCTGCCTGTTTATGGCATCCATGCTCGGCATCGTGATGTCAGACAACATATTGCTGCTATTCATCTTCTGGGAGCTTACCAGCATCAGTTCGTTCTTCCTGATCGGCTTCAACAACGATAATGCAGATTCCCGCAAAAGTGCCTTAACCGCATTAAGCATCACGGGTCTTGGTGGATTTTTCTTGCTTACCGGCATGATCCTGATCGGCAGCATTGCCGGCACATTTACGATTTCGGAATTAATAAAATCAGCAGACCTCATCAAGAGCCATGAATTGTACCCATTAGCAATCGCCATGGTATTTATTGGCGCCTTTACCAAATCTGCCCAGTTCCCCTTCCATTTCTGGCTACCCGGGGCAATGAAAGCACCCACTCCGGTTTCTGCTTACCTGCACTCTGCCACAATGGTAAAAGCAGGCATATTCCTGCTGGCACGTTTTACCCCAATTTTAGGTGGTACACCTGCCTGGTCCTATACGCTGATGATCTTTGGCGGCGTTACGATGGTCTATGCTGCAATACATGCTCTATTTAGAACGGACCTAAAAAGTATTCTGGCCTATTCAACCATAGCGGCGCTTGGGATGCTTACCTTTCTTATCGGCCTTGGTACAGAAGCAGCGCTTATTGCGGCAATCAGTTTCATTGTGGTACATGCGCTTTATAAGGCAACATTGTTCATGACGACTGGGATTATAGATCATGAAACGGGCACCAGAGAGCTTACCAGACTTAGTGGGCTGAGAAAAGTGCTCTTGCCAGTGTTTATAGCGGCTTTGCTTGCCGCACTTTCCAGCGCCGGAATGCCGTTGCTGTTCGGATTTATCTCTAAAGACCTCATTTATGAAGCTACTCTACATGCAGATCAGCAACTTAGCGTTTATCTTACCATAGCTGCAATCATCACCAATGTGTGTTTAGTTGCCGCAGGCTTCACGGCGGGAATTAAACCTTTTACCGGAACACTGCCTGAAGCATATAAAAAGGTTCACTTGCCGCAAGCAGCGATGTGGATACCGCCATTGATCCTGGCATGCTTAGGGCTCGTTTTCGGAATTGCGCCGCAGCTTGCTGGTAAACAGCTGATCAACGCGGCCCTGCAAACCGTTCATGGCGGCGCTGATATGGTGCAGCTAAAATTATGGCATGGCTTCAATACCGTATTGATGCTTAGCCTGGCTACACTGGCTGTAGGAACCCTGGTTTACCTGTTCAACAAAGCAGATGAAAAGAAGCTGGTTTTACTAAAACCTTTCCAGGCCTTTGCGCCACAGGCGCTGTTTGGAAAGCTTGGCAACCGGTTTATTGATCTTTCTGAATGGTACACGAATATTATGCATAATGGCTTTTTAAGGTCCTACTTGCTGAAGATCATTCTCTTTGCAGAGTTATTGCTCGCCTACGAACTACTTATAGGCGGTCCCATATATATTGATTACAGTAAGCTCTCCGCAATAAGCGTGTACGAAGCCGTTAACGTGTTGATTTTGATGGCAGCAGTGATCCTGACCGTCACTACTTCTTCAAGGCTAACGGCAGTTGTTGGCACGAGTGTAATCGGCT